>NZ_JBIDFJ010000013.1:0-65657 GCF_046635705.1 Gilliamella sp. CG25
GGAATAATAGCCGGCGGCTTAGCCGAACCCTTAACCCGTTCACTACGCTTATTAAAATACGCCCGCATCAAAATAACTGGCACTGAAGTCAGAACGAAGGTACATTATAAAATTGAAGCGGTAGAGGTTGAATTAGATGAGGTTAATTGGAATAATGTTGTAAAGGAAACGGGTGAGAATCAGATATCAAAAGAAACACAAGCTGCAGCTGAAAAAATTGGTATTGATTTAAAAAATATTAACATTAACAATGGGACTGCTAAAGTAGAAATTAAAATTACAAGTGAAATCAATTATTCTGATGTTAAATTGTTAGTTGCACATGCAAAATCTAAAGGTGCACAGAAAGTCGAGGTTAATACTGGATATATTGCAAATGAAAAACTTATGGATTTTCTAGAAAAAAGAGTTGCTGATGGTAAACCTTTCATGGGAGGTAAAGTAGTTCGTGGAAACTCAAGCACAACAGACTTTACAATAATATATGACTAAAAAAGAATGGTATAAAGATCGCCTTCTCTGGAAGGCAAATCAGTTCAAGTCTCTTTCGGAAACAAGACTCAATGGTGAAGAACGGGATAATTTTGCGGACAAATTACACAAAGAATATGTGAATTCGGATGATGAAATAATATTTTTATTTTTCGAAAATAACAAGAAGCGCTGGACAGCTATAACAACAGATAAAGTTATTAGTTATCATAATAATAGTATCTATCAATTAAAATTAGATAGTATAGAGAAGTTAATTGATATTAGGAAAGAAGGTATTTCTGATGATGACTTGAAATACGACTCCAATTTTTTATTTATTGGTCACGAAAAGCTACCAATTTGGACTCCTAACTCCAAAATTCTCTTCGCGCTCATGAATATTTTACGAATGTTTCCATTAAGGGAAAATACATGAACTCAATTAATATTATAAAACCATATAAATATCTTGATATGTGGGTCTTTGATGATGAAAAGGTAGGCTTGTTACAAGAGCCTTTTGTTTCTGGCGCAGATACTTTAATTGATAAAGCCACTGAATCAATCCCAAATGCTGAAAAAGGATTTATTTTAATCTTTTCTAAAGATTATTTCCCTGATACCGATCTTTGTTTAGAATGGCGAAGATCTGATAATGCTGGTAACTGGTATTACTCGAAAGAATTTGATATGGAAGGCTGGCTTTGTCCTGCTTTGTTTAAGTATTTTCCTGAAGCCCCCAAAAACTTGTATATCAAAATTAAATCTATCTAGTTAGAAAATCTAATATTACAAATTATCATGAATGTTAATGTCACTAGTGCTTTATAAATCGGCAGAATATAAAAAACCACACAATATTGTATGTGATTATCTGAAGGAAAAGTTGTAATGCTTGCTATTAATCTACGTCGAAAAGTGATCATTGACCATACTAAATTCAACCAATTTTTTAGTGGTTGAATTTAGAAGCATTATTATTAGTTGGTTTAGCCGAATCCTTAACCCGTTCACTACGCTTATTAAAATACGCCCGCATCAAAATAACCGGCACTGAAGTCAGAACGAAAGTACATCATAAAATTGAAGCGGTAGAGGTTGAATTAGATGAGGTTAATTGGAATGATGTTTTAAATGAAATAATAGATCTAAAAGAAGTGAGCCGATACTTTGGGCGACATGATAAAAGTAAACAAGCCAGATGCAGCAGCTGATGCTTTAGCGATAAGATTAAATGGTGTGTCAAGGGTAAGATTTGTTAATGATACAAGAGAGTTTGATGTGATTAGTGATTTATATATAGCTCAAACAAAACCGCCCCTAAAGTAATTAAATCAAAGTGTAAGATCTCAAATGAAAGCAACATTTGAAGCAGCTAAAGAAACTAACCGTTCTGTATACTATCATTTTGAGGGTGAACCTGCAAAATCAGTAATAAATAAATTAAATGAATATAGTAATCATTATGATGTGAAAGTCATTATAGATACTCAACCTCTTAACTAAAAAATAAGGTAATAAAATGATCGAATATTATGGGTGGATATCATTAAGAAATTCTACATACGAAAACAATGAAAATGAGATGAATTCAATTCTAAATAAACTTACTTTATTCATATCAGAACATGAATTTGAAAATAGTACAGGATTTATTAAAATTCATAAAGTTAATGGTTGTTGTCAGCTTTTGTTTAGTGGGAATACTAATCATTATTCTCAGGATGTAGCAGAAATTTTTGAGTTATATCAATATGTAGCAAAAATTTCTCAAGGCTCATATGGTTTATTGTATGTTAAAAACGATGAATCTTCGGATAAATTTAATGAATTTGAAGTATATGTCTTAGCTAGAGGGAAAATAAAAAAAGAAAAAGATCAGTTTTTGTCTCCATGTATTCCTAAAATAGAAGATGATTAAGGTTAAATTAATCAAATTGTGAAGATATTATTTTCTAACTCCACAGGTTACTGAAGGTCCCAATGCTGGTAGCAATATAACATTAAGAAATTTCTCTGATTCAGTGGAGCAAACTAATGCTAAGTGGACTATAGATATCAAAAATCCAAATATTTACAAAGGAAATCGTGTGGAGATGAAATTCCAATGAATTTTGAAAAAATTTATCATTCAATATTAGAAAGTTCTTTTGGTTATTCAATGGGCACAATGTGGCAACATGTAGCAAATTACATGAATGATATGGGTGAACCTTATGAAATCAGAAAGAATATCTTTTTTAAAATATTAAATAAATTAATGAATGATGGGTACATCAAATTAGCTAGTCATGGTGTTTTTCTGACTGGTACCAGTGAAGAACAAATCCAGTCGATTAAAGATATTTGGCCGCCTTACCCCTCAGATGATGAAGACGATGATCTAGATGATATTGGTATGTGGTTCTATGTGAAATTGGACTGTGGTATTGTTTGGATTACACCAGAAGGTCAAGAGATCTGGACGTAAATTTATAAAACTTCTCGGATACTGTGAGAAGTTTTTTTAAAACATTCTAGTACAGCTTTCCAGCCTTAATAATCAGTAATTTCGGCTTTGCATCAATATTAGAGGATTAAATAAATATCTCATTCCAACTTAATTTAAATTAAATAAAAGTTAGTCGTTTTTTTATCCGGATACTTAACCCGTTCACTCCGCTTATTAAAATACGCCCGCATCAAAATAACCGGCACTGAAGTCAGAGCGAAAGTACATCATAAAATTGAAGCGGTAGAGATTGAATTAGATGAGATTAATTGGAATAATTTTGTTGAAAAGAGGACGGTAAATCAACAATATCTTACTGAAATGTCCAATAATGGAGTTAAATTTTCACCTGAAAATGTTTTAAGGGTTGAAAAACTGCCTAATGGTAAAATAGTTTTTCTTGAAAAAGGAAATCTATCTGCAAGTCTTCAACATATTATTAAAGAGCATGCTGACGATTTTGCAAAAATAGGCGTTTCAGAATCACAAATAACAGATGTTGTTATGGATGCGGTTTCTAAAGGAAAGATAATTGGTTATCAAGGGAAAGGAACCGGACGTCCAATCTATGAAGTTCTGATTAATGGGCAAAAACAACGTATAGCTGTAACGACAGGTAATAACGGTTTTATTGTAGGAACTAACCCCGCAGGGAGTGTTAAATGAAAAAAATAAAATTAATGGCTGATTATCAATGTTATCCTCTATGGCTTAATTCAAATGATGCTGTTGGAAATATTAACCCTAATACATTACCAATAAGTAATGTACTAAAAAAAGAGCTTAATAGCTGGTCAGATAAATATGATGAAACATTAAATTTAGATGATCCTTTAACTTCTGGATTTGCGACTCCAGAAGAAGAAATGGTCTTTAATGAAATGGGGCAATCTTTAAAAGAAAAGCTGCAAGCCGAATTAGGTGATGATTATGAAGTAACATATCAACAATGATAAAATTATATTCTGGTGGGATGACTCTAGTTTTATTCCTACGGGAGGAAAGCTTGTAAAATCTACAGACGACCACAGAATATTTGGTTTTGATGCGAGAGTAATTGCTAATTGGCTAAGAGTTAATATTCAATAAACTCAGTCAATATCTGGATTAACAATCTGACAGATTTAGAACACAGCCGAGCACCTGATGGCATGTTTGGTATTGGTAATGCTCACTGGGTATTGATTACTGGAAATTATGTTTTTATAGGTACTGAATACGTCGAAGAACAACAAGTCATTATGACCAAAGAACAACTTTTATATGTGTTAGAGCAATATAAAGCTTTCTTAGAAGGAGATTTTAAAGATCCCAATAACCCACCCGATCCTATTGATGTTGAGTTTATTGCAGAAGGGCAAGAAGCGATCGATATCTATAATGGATTGCCAAATTCTCATTTGGTTCCTTACGCTTGTTAATCACTTCCCCACTTAACTTGTGGGGAGCTAATTTTTAAGTACCCAGATCAACATTATAGGTTCAATAATTAATCTATTCTGAATAACTTTAATAATAAATGATCGTGCGACATAAACACCATTCTGCTCCAGCCTTTAATGGGATTCACAACACATTAAAAAAACAAATAAACTAAAACATTTCATCAAAAATGTTTACCTAATCATGTCAGTCAATTTATTGTCGGGTTTATACCGGCGGTAAGGGCAACCAAATTTATAAAACCCTTGAAAAATGTAGGCTCGTGGGTAAAAGGGATGATAGCAGGCAGTGTCACAGATTTTACGGTATTTAGCCCTCATGAAGGACGCCTGTCAAACTTAGTACAAGAATTTCCCGAACTGGCTAACTCAATAACCGAAGATTTACAAGCCAAACTGGGCGATAATTTTGCTGAAAGACGACTAAAAAGTCGTTTATAAAGATTATGGATCGGTGCTTTAGTCAATTGGTCAGTGTGCTTAATTCAAAAATAAAAGATAAAAGATCCTTATCTTGCATCATTTTAGGCATAGTTATATTATGGATAGAGTGCTTTATTATTTAAGGAATGAGTTATGTTAAAATCAATTGATCCAACTACCACTTCATCTTGGAAATCCCTTCAAGCAAGTTATCAAAAGCATCAAAATAAGACCATTGCGCAGATTTTAAAAGAAGAGCCAAAACGAGTTGAAAAACTCAGTATTCCGTTTGAGGATGAGTTTTTGGTTGATCTTTCTAAAAATCGTATTACGCAAGAGACTTTAGCAATACTTCATAAGCTTGCTGATGAATGTGATCTTAAAGGTGCAATTTCAGCTATGTATAGCGGTGAAAAAATTAATCGCACCGAAAATCGTGCTGTTTTGCATGTTGCTTTACGAAATGTATCGAATACCCCTATTTATGTTGATGGCAAAAATGTGATGGATGATGTCAATGCGGTATTAGCAAAAATGGAATCATTCAGTAATAAAGTTATTAGCGGTGAGTGGAAAGGTTATACCGGTAAAGCGATAACTGATGTGGTAAATATCGGAATTGGAGGTTCAGATCTTGGGCCTGTCATGATTACCGAAGCGTTGCGTCCTTATAAAAATCATTTAAACATGCATTTTGTTTCAAATGTTGACGGTACTCATATTGTTGAAGCATTAAAAGGCTTAAATCCTGAAACAACCTTGTTTTTAGTAGCATCAAAAACATTTACCACACAAGAAACCATGACTAATGCACAAACGGCTCGTTCTTGGTTACTTGATGCGGCTAAAGATGATAAAGCTGTTGCTTTGCATTTTGTTGCGTTATCCACTAATGCCAAAGAAGTTGAAAAATTTGGTATTGATACAGCGAATATGTTTGAATTTTGGGATTGGGTAGGCGGTCGTTACTCTTCTTGGTCTGCGATTGGTTTATCGATTGTTTTATCCATTGGATTTGATAATTTTAAACAATTTTTGGCTGGTGGTCATGCAATGGATAAACACTTCCAAAATACACCAATTGATAAAAATATTCCTGCATTATTAGCCTTAATTGGGATTTGGTATAATAATTTTTATGGTGCTGAGACAGAAGCCATTTTACCTTATGACCAGTATATGCATCGATTTGCTGCCTATTTTCAACAAGGCAATATGGAATCAAACGGTAAAAGTGTCGATCGTAATGGTCATAAAACAACTTATACTACTGGCCCAATCATTTGGGGTGAACCAGGGACCAATGGTCAACATGCATTTTATCAATTAATTCATCAAGGTACTAAACTTATTCCGTGTGATTTTATTGCGCCAGCAATTAGCCATAATCCAGTTGGTGATCATCATCCTAAATTATTATCTAACTTTTTTGCTCAAACTGAGGCATTAGCATTTGGTAAAACCAAAGAACAAGTTGAACAAGAATTTATTGCTGCTGGAAAAACGCTTGATGAGGTTAAAGCAATTGTTCCGTTTAAAGTGTTTGAAGGAAATAAACCGACTAATTCAATTTTAGTTAAGAAAATTACCCCTTATAGCTTGGGTGCATTAGTTGCGATGTATGAGCATAAAATCTTTACTCAAGGTATTATTCTGAATATATTTAGTTTCGACCAATGGGGTGTTGAGTTAGGTAAGCAATTAGCCGGCCGAATTTTACCCGAATTAGCGAGTGATACGCCAGTAACTTCACATGACGATTCAACAAATAATTTGATTAATCAATATAAAAAGTGGCGTTAAACTGATTTAACTTTAGACAGTTAATGAATTGAGCAGAAAAACCTTCAGTAAAACTGAAGGTTTTTTTATGATTATTTTTTCACGCGCATAACAGGTGTTTTACCTGCTTCTACGGTACCAGATAGTTTTGTCAGTTCGACAATACTATCCATATTAGAAATGACAACAGGTGTTAACACTGATTTTGCTTTACTTTCAAGTAGTGGTAAATCAAATTCGATAATGGTGTCACCAACTTTTACTTGTTGACCTTCTTCAGCGATACGGGTAAAACCTTCGCCTTTTAATTCAACAGTGTCAATGCCAAAGTGTACAAATAGCTCAATACCTTCATCTGATTCAATAGCAAACGCATGATTAGTTTCAAAAATTTTGCCAATTCTACCGTTTAGTGGTGCAACAATTTTATTACCAGCAGGTTTAATTGCAATACCATCACCAACGACTTTCTCTGCAAAAACGACATCTGGTACATCTTCGATTTTAACGATTTCGCCACTCAGAGGTGCAATAATTTCGATGCTATCATTGCTATCATCAGATTTGATGAATTGCTTCAATTTATCGAATAACCCCATTATTTTCTCCTAACAAATTTGCTTTTCAGCGTTATATTTTTCGATTAAATCCATAATTTCTTTAGAAGTTGCTTTTTCTAGCACATTGTCTGCAAGTTTTTTCGCTTCTTCAAAATGTGTATTACGAATTAATTTTTTGATTTTAGGAATTGATACTGCACTCATGCTAAATTCATCAAGTCCCATACCAAGTAATAAAATCGTTGCTCGTTCATCACCAGCAAGCTCACCACACATGCCAGTCCATTTACCTTCTTTGTGCGAAGCATCAATGACTTTCTTAATCAGTGTTAAGACAGATGGTGAAAGTGGATTATAAAGATGTGAAATTAATTCGTTACCACGATCAACCGCTAATGTGTATTGTGTTAAATCATTGGTTCCAATACTGAAGAAATCAACTTCTTTCGCTAAATGATGAGCAATGACAGCAGCCGCAGGCGTTTCAATCATTACACCAACTTCGATATTTTTATCAAATGCTTTACCTTCGGCAGTTAGTTGTTCTTTGAGGATATTAATTTCAGATTTTAAGATACGAATTTCTTCAACCGATATGATCATCGGGAACATGATACGTAATTTACCAAATGCTGATGCGCGTAATATTGCGCGTAACTGTGCATGGAGTATTTCTTTGCGATCTAAACAGATACGAATTGCACGCCAACCTAAGAATGGGTTTTCTTCTTTTGGTAAATGCATGTAAGGTACATCTTTATCGCCACCAATATCCATTGTTCTGACAATAACAGATAAACCATTCGTTGATTCGGCTACTT
The DNA here is from genome assembly GCF_046635705.1 of Gilliamella sp. CG25. Classification (NCBI taxonomy): domain Bacteria; kingdom Pseudomonadati; phylum Pseudomonadota; class Gammaproteobacteria; order Orbales; family Orbaceae; genus Gilliamella; species Gilliamella sp. CG25. The sequence continues at coordinate 7,994 of NZ_JBIDFJ010000013.1, forward strand.
CTTTGTAAGCTTTGAATTGTTCGTCTTCGTTAGGATAGGCATCACGATCCATAAATAAAAATTCAGTACGATAAAGACCAACACCTTCATAACCGTTGCGATCCGCACCAGCGATATCACGCACCGTACCAATATTCGCACAAATTTCAACTTGGTGACCATCAAGCGTGACGGCAGGTAAGTCTTTTAATTTTGCTAACTCTTCTTTGTCGGCAATATATTTTGCTTGAACTTGTTTGAGTTTTTCTTGGGTAGTATGATCAGGATTGATATAAATGGCGTTATTTATAGCATCAAGTATAACAAAATCACCTTGTTTAATTGTTTGTGTTGCATTTGATGTACCAACAATTGCTGGAATTTCTAATGAACGAGCCATAATTGAAGTATGGGATGTACGTCCACCTGCATCAGTAATAAAACCAAGTACCATATCTAGATTTAGTTGTGCAGTTTCAGATGGAGTAAGATCTGTTGCAACTAAAATACAAGGTTGGCTAATAGCACTTAAATCGACAATTTCAATCCCTAAAATATTTTTGAGTAAACGTTTGCCAATATCACGAATATCAGCAGCACGCTCTTTTAAGTATTCATCGTCTAAGTTTTCAAGCTCTTTAGCTTGAGTTTCAAATACTGATTGGACAGCGGCATCAGCGGTTGAATGCTTGCTTTGTATACGAGAAATAACTTCTTGCTCCAAATCCTCATCTTCTAAAAGCATAATATGCCCTTCAAAGATAGCAGCTTTATCTTCGCCTAATGTGGATTTTGCTCGTTCCATTATCGCATTTAATTGCTCGCTGGATTTTTGACGAGCATCTTTAAAACGCGCAATTTCAGCATCAATTTTGTTATCTGGAATTGCCCTATTATTAACAACAATAGGTTCTTCTTTTAATAATAGCGCTTTTGCAAAAGCGATACCGGGGGAAACAAGTATACCTGATACCATAACATTTAATCCTTATTCAATTTTAAATCTGTTTTTTATCGCATTTTGGAGCTAATTATTCCAATTCAGGAATTAATTTAACTAGATGATTTACCGCTTCTTTTTCATCTTCGCCTTCTGCTGAAATGGTGATGGTGGTACCTTGTGTTAGACCAAGTGTTTGTAGTTTGAATAGACTTTTAGCACTAGCACTTTTACCATTTGATGTGACGGTAATTTCAGCATTAAAGTTTTTTGCTTCTTTTACAAATTGTGCAGCAGGGCGGGTATGGAGACCATTTGGTGCGGTAATGGTTACATCTTGTTTATACATAATAATTCTACTCCTAAAAATATTTTCATTTACGCGACCAATATAAATAAAAACCGCCTTAATGGCTAGTAACATTTAATCGATCTTTGGAAATTTAGTTAATCTTATTCAAATCAAAATATAGTTGTTATATCCATATTTCTCAATAACGGTAAATTCGAGTGATTCTATCACTACATTTTTTAAATTCTACTTCTCCATGTATACCACGCTTTATATTTTCAAAAACAATTTCTTCACTTCCATCAAGTTGTGACTCTTTTATTTCTTTACTGCAAAATGTTTCAAATCGTTGAAGTTCTTCTTCACCATTACCTAATTGGTAATTATGAGGTAAATCGTGACTTGTTATGAATGTTTGGGTTTTGTTCTGCACGTCAAGGATGATAGTGCCTTTGTTAGATAACCATGAACTACAAGCAGTTAATGATATAGCAAACGCCAGAAGGAGAAGGGAAAATTTCATCACAAATCTTACAATATTCAAAATAATTCCTTTATAAAGCTTAGTAACCTGTTTATTATTTATAGCTAGTTGTGGATTATATACTAATAATTAATGAAAGTGCAGAGTGCTTTTTATTGATATGACAAAATCAGGGTGACATTAATGACCAAAACTGTAAATTATGATGAACTTAATCATGAATTAAACTTAAATAAAATGGGTATTACTGCTGCTGAATTACATGGTTTTATTTCGGGTATTTTAGCCGGAGGCAATCATGATGAAAGTTGGCGCCCTTTAGTTGAAGATATGCTCAATAATGGGCAAAAAATCCCAGAATCTTTAAATAAGAAAATGGTGGAACTTTATTGTGTTACCAAGCAACAATTTTTGGATGATGATTTTGAATTTCAATTGCTACTTAACGAACATGATCTTTTTTCACAAATAGATGATTTAGTCGGTTGGGTTAACCATTTTTTATTAGGGATTGGATTAGTTCAACCAAAATTAAATCGTATTCAAGGTGATGTAGGTGAAGCAATTTATGATTTAAGGCAAATTGTGAAGCTAGGTTACGATGAAAACGAAGATCAGCAAGAGTTAGGCTTTGCATTTGAAGAGATCAAAGAGTATGTTCGCATGACTTCGATTCTCTGTTTTGATGAATTTAATGAGGCTGATATCGCACCAACCATTCATTAATATTAACTTGTTTTTAAAAGGTTATCACTATGCTAAATATCGATACCAAAAAAGAGCTTTTTTCTCGTCGAGAAAAGCTTCTTTCGCAGATGCAACCTAACAGCGTCGCACTTTTTTTTGCCTCACCCGAAGTCGTCAGAAGCAATGACACGCATTATCCTTATCGGCAAAATAGTGATTTTTGGTATTTTACCTGTTTTGATGAACCCGAAGCCGTATTAGTGATGATTAAACAACAAGATAATCATGCTCGATATGTGCTGTTTAATCGTAAAAAAGACCCTCTGGCTGAAACATGGACAGGCTATCGTTTAGGGCAGCAAGCTGCGTTAGAAACCCTTGGTGTTGATGAAGCGCATCCTTTTGATAAAATTGATACTATTTTGCCTGAGTTGTTGAATGGTAAGCAGGCAATTTATCATGCTGATCTGCAATATGATTATGCTGACACGATTGTCAAAAAAGCCCTTACGATTTTAAAACAAGGTGCAAGATTTAAGCTTTCAGCACCCAGTAGTGTGATTGATTGGCGTCCTATTGTGCATGAAATGCGGATGTTTAAATCTAATTTTGAAATAGACCTTTTACGTCAAGCGTGCAAAATTAGTGCCCAAGCCCACTGTCGAGCCATGCGTAGCTGTAAACCTTCGATGTATGAATATCAGTTAGAGGCAGAAATTTTACATGAATTTGCCTGGCATGGTGCGCGTTCTCCTTCCTATAATACGATTGTAGGAGCCGGAAACAATGGTTGTATATTGCATTATGAAAATAACAGTGCGCTTTTAAACGAGGGTGATTTAGTGTTAATCGATGCCGGCTGTGAATATCAATATTATGCAGGGGATATAACACGGACTTTTCCTGTTAATGGTCAATTTAGCCAAGCGCAACGGGATATTTATAACATTGTTTTAGCTGCTCAATATCAAGCAATTGATCTGTTTAAACCCGGAACATCGATTATGGAAGTAAATGATCATGTTGTTAAAACAATGGTGACGGGCTTAGTTAAATTAGGCATTATGCAAGGGGATGTCGATTCGCTCATTGCTGATAAAGCTTATACCGCATTTTATATGCATGGTTTAGGGCATTGGCTCGGCATTGATGTGCATGATGTCGGTAGTGGAAGGGATCGTATTTTAGAGCCGGGTATGGTGTTGACTGTTGAGCCGGGGCTTTACATCAATCACGATGCAGATGTGCCGGAGTGTTATAAAGGTATTGGTATTCGTATTGAAGATAATATTTTAATCACAACATCGGGTAATGAAGTATTGACCAGTGATGTGCCAAAAGAACCAGAGCAAATCGAAAAATTGATGTTATTGGATCAATAATCTTATCGCTAAAGCAATAATCTTCTAACTGTGATTATTGCTTTTGTTTTGATTACAGATAATAAAATCGTATTTCATTATTTTAAGAAACTGTTCAGACCATTAATTATCTAATCTGATTGATTTATCCCGATTAAAAATTATTTTTATTTTTAAATCTTTTGCTATTTTACCTTCGTATTTCCACGTTTTCATCGCTGTGATAACTGAACGATTAAAAATATTGTTCGGTTTGGTTTCGATAATTCGAATATTTTCGACCCGCCCAATACTATTGATATCAAAGAGTACAACGACATAGCCTTCTATGCGCATGTCAAGTGCCCGACGAGGATATTCTGGCTGATTACGACTAATTGGCGAGGGATTACCCGAATGTTGACGGCTATCAGAAATGGAAGATGCGACGGCTGTTTTGGCAAAGTTATCCGTGATCACTTCTTGTCTGACTTGCTGACGAGACTCTTTTTGAATCGGTTTGGATTCCGTTCTTGGTTTGGGTTTTGGCTTCGGTTTCGGTTTTTGCTCGATGACAATGTTATTTTCGGGCATGACTTCCGGTTTTTTTTCAACGATAGGTTCCGGTGTTTCTTCATTAGTCATTTGGGTTTCAATAACTGGCTCAACTAACGGTTCTGGTATTGGTTTATTATCGATAATGTCACTTTCTTTTACACCTTTGATATCAGGTGTATTTTCAACTAATGATTGTTCAGGCGCTGCCATTTGCGATATATCAATCATGATTGCTTTAATTGAGTTGTCACCTTCATCAACGATGATATTTTTGGCAAAAAGCATAGGGCTGAACAGCAACGCTAGTAAAAATAGATGTGACACAATCGAAAGTGACGTGAATAAATAAACACTCTTGGGTTTGATATGTGTTGGCGATTGAGGCGCTTTTTCGTTGCTAATGTCTATATCAAAATTGATTTTCATAACAATTATCATGTTTAACTTAAGGTAATCATTCTAAATGAAAATGCTTATCATTTGTAGTCTTTTTTAAAATATGCTAATCCAACACCTTGTTGCTCGGCAATATTTATCAGATAATAGCAATTAAATATCTATTTTTTTAGTGGTTTGGGTGATGAATAATCCTTCAATGAGTCAAATACTCGATCTTGTAAAAGATGACTTAGTTAAAGTTAATGAGGCAATTCAGGCGGAGCTTAGTTCGGATGTTGTGCTTATTAATCAATTAGGTAATTATATTATTAGTAGTGGCGGTAAGCGTATTCGCCCTATTATTGCGTTGTTAGTTGCCAAAGCACTTAATTATCAAGGTGACAAGCACATCGTTGCCGCTGCGTTCATTGAATTTATTCATACTGCTACATTATTACATGACGATGTCGTTGATGAGTCCGATCTCAGGCGTGGAAAGTCAACCGCGAATGCATTATTTGGTAATGCAGCCAGTGTTTTAGTTGGTGATTATATTTATACGCGTTCTTTCCAAATGATGGTACGGACAGAATCTTTCAAAGTTTTAACTATTATGTCGGCAGCAACAAATGTGATTGCTGAAGGTGAAGTGCAACAATTAATCAATTGTAATGATCCCGATATTACTAAAGAACAATATTTAGAAGTCATTTATCGTAAAACTGCTCGTTTGTTTGAAGCAACTTCGCATTCGGCAGCGGTATTAGCTGGCGCCAATGCAGAACAAGAATTTGCCTTACAAGAATATGGAAAATATTTAGGTACGGCCTTCCAAATTATTGATGATTTATTAGATTATAGTGCTGATAGTAATCAAACCTTAGGTAAGAATTTGGGTGATGATCTTAATGAAGGCAAACCAACTTTACCATTGTTACATGCGATGCGTCATTGTCAAAATGCTGAGGAAGCCAAGTTGATTCGTCAAGCCATCGAGCAAGGAAACGGGCGACATTTGTTAGATCGTATTTTGCAGATCATGAATGAGTGTGGTTCACTTGAATATACTTTACAAATAGCACAGCAAGAAGCCCAAAAGGCTTTTGATGTGATTGCTATCCTGCCAGACTCTCCCTATAAAAAAGCATTGCAAGATCTCGCATTGCTCTCAGTAAAAAGAGAAAATTGACAGGAGTTAAATCGAAGTATGGATTGAAAACATTCCTACTCGTACTTATATGGACATTTTATATTAAATCATCATTAGCAATGATCAAAAATTGATTTCTTTAGATTTCATCGTATGTTGTGAAATGACGAGCAATTTTTTCTGATTATATTAACAAGGTAATTAGGCATGTTTAAACGATCTTGGCCGGTCTTTATTATTTTTATCTCTATGATTTCGTTACAATCAAGTGCATCTATGGCCAAATATCTTTTTCCGGTATTAGGCCCTGAAGGGATGACTGCTTGGCGATTAACTTTTTCATCCTTGATGCTTATCATTATTTTTAAACCATGGCGTAAACCCATTACTAAACAAGCTTTTAAGTATGTGTTTTTATATGGTGTAGCAACCGGTTGCATGAATTTGGCTTTTTATAGTGCCATTGCCAGAATTCCGCTTGGTATTACCGTTGCGATAGAACTTACTGGACCGATAGTTGTCGCAATGTGTTATTCGCGTCGGTTAGTTGATTTTATTTGGTTAGGCGTTGCAGTTATCGGGCTTGCGATACTTTTACCGATTCATCAAGCTTCTGGTGATTTAGATCCCGTTGGCATTTTAATGGCATTATTAGCCGGTTCAGGTTGGGCATGTTATATTGTCTTTGGGCGTAAAGCTGGGGCATTATATGGTTCATCAAGTGTTGCGATAGGGTCTTTAATAGCGTCTTTATTTGTATTTCCTATTGGTGTGTGGGATAGTGGGAGTGCTATGTTTTCTTTGGAACTTCTTCCTTTAGTGTTTGTGGTTTCATTATTGGCGTCGGCCATTCCTTATGGATTAGATATGATAGCGTTGCCAAGATTACCCGCTCAAACATTTAGTACATTAATGAGTTTGTCGCCAGTTTTTGCTGCTTTGTCAGGCTTCATTGTTTTGCAAGAGCAATTAACGCGTTATCAATGGTTAGCCATTACATTTATTATTGTTTCATCAATCGGGACGGTATTGACAATGAGCCGACCAACTAAAATTAAATCGGTTAATCCATAATGTTTTTACTAGCATTACGCAGATTAATACGCAATGCTCGTGTAAATATCGCTTGTTAAAGCATAACAAGCGAGTTGATATCAGCTTATTAGCGGTGGGGGAAGCCCATTCCGCCACCCATAAGTCCTTTCATTTGGCGCATCATTTTCATCATGCCGCCGCCTTTCATTTTTTTCATCATTTTTTGCATATCTTCAAACTGTTTAAGTAGTTTGTTGACGTCTTGTACTTGAGTACCTGATCCATTAGCAATTCGACGTTTTCGAGATCCTTTGATGATTTCAGGATTGGCTCTTTCTTTTAACGTCATTGAACTAATAATCGCCTCCATTTTAATGGTAATTTTATCGTCCATTTGCGCTTTAATGTGTTCAGGTAGTTGCCCCGCACCGGGAAGTTTTGCCAACATAGCTCCCATTCCACCCATATTTCGCATCTGTTTAAGTTGATCTTGGAAATCGTTAAAATCGAACTTGTCGCCTTTTTTTAACTTCTTGGCAATTTTTTCTGCTTTTTCACGATCAACATTTTGTTGCAACTCTTCGATTAAGGAGATGACATCTCCCATACCTAAAATTCGTGAAGCAATACGATCTGGGAAGAATGGCTCTAAAGCATCTGTTTTTTCTCCCATTCCTAAGAATTTAATCGGTTTGCCCGTAATATGACGAATCGATAACGCCGCACCACCACGGGCATCACCATCAACTTTGGTTAAAATCACACCGGTAAGTGGCAAGGCATCATTGAAGGCTTTTGCGGTATTGGCGGCATCTTGCCCTGTCATTGCATCAACAACAAATAACGTTTCGATTGGGTTGATAGCCTGATGCAGTTCTTTGATTTCATCCATCATGTTGCTATCAATATGTAAGCGTCCCGCTGTATCGACAATTAACACATCGAAGAACTGAAGTTTAGCGTGAGAAATGGCTTTATTAACAATATTCACTGGTTTTTCATGAATATCCGATGGGAAAAATTCCACATCAATGGCTTTTGCAAGCGTTTCTAATTGTTTAATTGCAGCCGGACGATAGACGTCAGCAGACACAACCAGCACTTTCTTTTTTTGCTTTTCTTTTAAAAATTTAGCTAATTTAGCGACGCTGGTGGTTTTACCTGCCCCTTGCAAACCAGCCATCAAAATAACAGCGGGGGGCTGTGTTGCCAAATTGAGGGTGCTATTAACTTCACCCATAGCCGATGTGAGTTCAGCTTGCACTATTTTGATAAATTCTTGACCTGGTGTTAAGCTTTTAGAAACGTCCAGACCAACGGCTTTTTCTTTTACTTGATTAATAAATTCACGTACAACAGGAAGTGCTACGTCGGCTTCAAGTAATGCCATACGTACATCACGTAGTGCTTCTTTTATATTATCTTCAGACAGTCGTCCTCGACCACTGATATTACGGAATGTCTGCGATAAACGGTCGGTTAAATTCTCAAACATGTTAACTCTCAATAAACAAAAAAATTGTGATTATCATAACAGAAAATCTTAAGAAGTCCCATGATCATAATTTTGTTCTTACTTGACACTAAATAGTGTTCCTGTTCAAATGTTGAAAATTAACTTAGCATAATATTCCCCTTTATTTTTTTAGCAAGGGCAGATGATTACAGGAGATATTGATATGAAAAAAATCATTAATACAGATAACGCACCCGCAGCAATAGGACCTTATGTACAAGGCGTTGATTTGGGCAATATGTTATTTGCATCAGGACAAATACCGTTAGATCCAGTTACCGGTAAAATGTCAGATTGTGTCAAAGAACAAGCTAAACAAAGTTTAGCAAATGTAAAAGCTATTATCACGGCGGCGGGTTATCAAGTTAGTGATATCGTTAAAACCACCATTTTTTTAGCTGATATGAATGATTTTGCGGCCGTTAATGCAATTTATGAAGCCTTTTTTACAGAACATCATGCTGCGTTTCCTGCTCGTTCTTGCGTACAAGTCGCCAGAATACCCAAAGATGCTAAGGTTGAAATTGAAGTCATTGCTGTAAAATAAACGCAATACATCCTTTACTCTGAAAAATTTTGGACTTATACCTAGTGCCCAAATCGAATTGGTGTAGTCACTTGGTGACTACTTTTTAATTGCATGAATTTTCGCCCTTCATTTCCGCTTTTTTTAGATAATCCTATAAGGTAGTCAGTATACTCGTTTAGGGTGACAAACATCTTTTATGATTAGCAATATCTAAAGAAATTTTATCGTTTAAGCCTTGCCATATTTATCTTTTTTTACATTAATCATTCAAGTGAATGATTAATCATACCCAGAACGTGTAAACTTCTATTTAATGATTGATTGCCGATGGAGTTGATGCAATAATCTACAATTATTTATTATTAGTTGCCGTGTAATTAGGTTGCAAATATGTTTGAAAAAGTTGAGTCGTACGCAGGGGATCCTATTTTATCATTAGTTGCTGAGTTTAATCAGGATAACCGGATGAATAAAACAAATTTAAGTATCGGTTATTATTATGATGAAAACAGTATTGTACCTCAATTAGCATGTGTAAAAGCTGCACGTGATTTTATCTATCAGAATGATAAAACTGCATCACTTTATTTACCGATGAGTGGATTACCTGAGTATTGTCGAGCTATTCAATGTTTGCTATTTGGTGAAGCACACAGCGCGTTTAAAGATAAACGCATTGCAACCATTCAAACTTTAGGTGGTTCAGGTGCATTAAAAATAGGTGCTGATTTTTTGTTTCGCTATTTTCCGAAATCAGAAGTTTGGGTCAGTGATCCAACATGGGAAAATCATATAGACATTTTTCATGGTGCTGGATTTAAGGTAAATAAATATCCGTATTTTGATTCACAAACTTGTGGCGTTAAGTTTGATGCAATGCTTGAAACTTTACATCAATTACCGGCTAAAAGCGTTGTTTTGCTACACCCTTGTTGCCATAATCCAACCGGTGCCGATTTAACACATGCACAGTGGGATCAGGTTATTGATATATTAAAAACACGCGATCTTATTCCCTTTATGGATATTGCCTATCAGGGATTTGGTAAGAGTATCGAAGATGATGCATATGCAATTAGACGAGTGGCAGAGTTAGGAATATGTGGTTTTGTGTGTAACTCTTTTTCAAAAACATTTTCGTTATATGGTGAAAGAGTGGGGGGTTTATCCGTTTTATGTGATAACGGCGAAGTCGCTAATCGTGTACTTGGTCAACTTCAAGCAACCGTACGTCGAAATTATTCAAGTCCTGCGGCCTATGGTGCTCATCTTGTTAGTTATATTTTGAATAATGTCGAACTTAAAACCCAATGGATTAATGAAGTTACTGCAATGCGTGAACGTATTATCTCAATGCGAATAAAGCTTGTTGAATTACTAAATAAGTTAGTACCCAAAAACAATTTTGATTATCTGATCAAACAGCGAGGTATGTTTAGTTATACTGGATTTTCTGAAGAACAAGTCACACATTTAAAAAATAACTTTGCTGTTTATTTGGTGGGCAGTGGACGGATATGTGTGGCGGGTTTAAATCACCATAATATTCATCGAGTAGCAGAAGCGTTTGCTACATTAAAATAACCATGTAATTAATTAGAGGAGTATTTAATATGTTCCGAAAAATGTTAATGTTAATGCTAGGGTTAGTTATGGCAACGTTTGTCGTGGGTTGTAATACGGTAAGTGGTGTCGGTAAAGATGTTCAATCTGGTGGTAAAGCAATTACCCATACGGCTGATGAAGTGAGCGATAGATTATAAATGGAGCAGTGAGTCGAAATATACATAATTTATCATTCACATTTACTTCTAAAATAAATCTATTTTTCTCATAAAAGCACAGTTCGTCAAGTTGACGAACTGTGCTTTTAATCAAGTAACTGTTGGATATTTAATAATATATATTAATTCATATTGCGTCAGATCTTATTTTTTTTTGAAATGAATATTTACATAAAATGATTTTTGATAATTTATTAAATTGAGACAAGCTAATACTAATACAAAAAAATTGTAAGGATTAGAGGGTTAATTCATTGTAGTCGACATTGGTATTTTTTAACTTATTTTTTATTGGTTATTAACTTTATGATTGATTACATATGATGTTTTCGCTGTTTTTAGGAAGAATTTGTTTATAGTAATTCACATCATTTTATTCCATATATTGATAAGTTGTTTTTATTTGAACTAATTGGGAATTCGCTGTTAATTGTTATAAACATCTATTTAACTTACTTATTTTCTAAAACAATATAAATTTGCTAATGCATTCGTTTTTTTACAGATTATCAATACTATTTTTATCGTAGGCGATCATGGTCTATACCAAAATCTATTGGTTCAATTTTTTAGACCAGTTTGATCGAAAAAAGATGTAGAGAGCATTTATTCATACACTTATTTTGATACCTTTTATGTTAAAGTCTGTGAGCGTTAAAAATACCATTTATAAATGGTCGTCCAACGGAAGCAAATTATGATAGTATTAGCCGTTAATTTTTTTGAGGAATGATTATGTCATTTAATTTTGAAAATTCCCTAAAGGGTAAAGTAAAAAAAGCGGTTATCCCTGTTGCTGGTCTAGGAACACGCATGTTACCCGCAACGAAAGCAATTCCTAAAGAAATGTTACCTGTTGTGGATAAACCACTTATTCAATATGTGGTTAATGAATGTATTGCAGCCGGTATTACCGAAATCATTTTTGTTACGCATTCATCCAAAAATTCAATAGAAAACCATTTCGACACCAGTTTTGAATTAGAAGCCATGTTAGAAGCACGGGTGAAGCGTCAATTGTTGCAAGAAGTACAAAGTATACTTCCTAAACATGTAACGATAACAAGTGTACGTCAAGGTTTAGCTAAAGGGCTTGGTCACGCTGTTTTATGTGCCTATCCTTTAGTGGGCGATGAACCTTTTGCAGTAGTATTACCGGATGTGATTATTGATGAATATGAAAGCGATTTGGCTTGTGACAATTTAGCTGCCATGATTCATAATTATCACGAAACTAAACATAGTCAAATTATGGTTGAACCTGTGCCTAAGGAATTAGTGTCTTCATATGGTATTGTCGATTGTCGTGGTGAAGAACTTGCCGCAGGGAATGTGGCACAGATGTATAGTGTGGTTGAAAAACCGTCGGTTGAGGATGCGCCATCAAATCAGTCTGTAGTTGGGCGTTATGTATTATCTGAGAAAATTTGGCCATTACTTGCTAAAACGCCATTAGGTGCTGGCGGTGAAATTCAATTAACAGATGGCATTGCAATGTTACTTGAAGAAGAGCCGGTTGATGCCTATTGTATTAAAGGACAAAGTCATGATTGTGGCAATAAACTTGGTTATATACAAACGTTTGTTCAATATGCCATGCGTCACAAAACATTAGGTAAAGATGTTTCTGATTGGTTGAAATCAATTTAATTGGTTTGAATGGTTTTATTAACCTAAAAAAGGACGCTTAATCGCGTCCTTTTTATCATTGAATATATATTGTTGTTACTTAAGCTTCGGCGTTGTCATTATCCAGAGTGACATTCGGATCGTTAAAGACATTCATATTTATCAATCCTACTTCACGATCTGTGGCAACCGCTGCGGTCATTGCACCCGATACGTTAGCTAAAGTTCGAGCCATATCAATAATTGGATCGACAGCGAGTACCATACCAATTAACGGGAAGTATTCGACCATTCCCATCCCAGATAAAACCACTGTTGCCGCAACGGTTGCTGTCCCTGGAATGCCTGCAATTCCTATTGATCCAATGACAACGACTATTACAAGCATAATGTAAAATTGAACATTGGTATCTATTCCAACCATATGCGCAACCATTACTGCTAATAACGCAGGAAAAAATCCAGCACAACCATTCATACCCATGGTGCTGCCAAGTGAGCCAACTAAGTTTGCTGTCCCTGTGTTGACCCCCATTCTGACGGTTAATGTTGAAATAGTCATTGGTAAGGTGCCCACTGACGAGCGGCTAGTGAATGCTAATAGCCATGTTCCTAATGCTTTTTTGATAAACATTACTGGTGAAATACCATGAATTAAGACGATTAATAAATGTACGATAAGCATAACGAGAGTTGCAATATAAACCGCTGCAACAAAACTTGATACTTCAACAATTGCAGGAATACCATTAGATATGATTGTACGGGCGAGTAACGCAATGACAGCATACGGCATATATTTAATAATGGTCATTGCAATTGACATAACAATTTTATATAGCGCTTCAATAAATGTTTTAAACAAGGCAATCGGTTGAGGGTTTTTCTTTTCCATTCTATTGGCGGCAAGCCCCATTAATGCTGAAAAGATAACTAATCCTACAATATTTTCTTTTGCCATGGCTCCGATAATATTGCTAGGGATCAGATTAACGAAGGTATCAATAATATTGGTATAATGTTTAGCTTGAGCGTGATGTACTGATGTTGAGCTTATTTCACCGAGTTCAAAAACGTTAGCTAAAACAATGCCGACTATACAAGCGATTGCCGTGGTGAAAAGTAACCAAAAAATGCCACGGAATGCTATTTGGGGTAAATTCTTTTTTCCCGAAAAATCAATAATAACTTTAACAATTGAGACAAATACCAGTGGAATCACTAGCATACGTATAAAGGCAATAAAGGCACGCCCAAAAAGACCATACCATGTTGCAATCTCTTGCATCCAAACCGTCGAACTTTTAGGAAAACCTGCCGACCATTGGATTCCCAGACCAAGAACTGCTCCAAGTATCAAGCCAACTAACATGCGAACTGAAAAATTAACTTTTTTGTCTTGTAATGGTTTCATTATGAGAAAAAAACAAATAAGTAATAGCCCAAGACCAATTAATGTTTGGTAATGAGTAATGGATAGGAATTTTTCAAAAAAAATCCCGTGAAAAATGGCATCTGACATAATCGATCCTCGCCCTTTTAGGGTGTATATAATTAAATAATTATCAATAATGCTTTAATTTTATCTATTAATCAATTTGTTAAGTGCTTTAAGAGTTTGTGTTGAGACTAAAGCCGTTGATTAACAAATTTAATTTTTTATTGACTATTTTTGAGTGATTAGTAAACACTCTTTTCATCATCTCTATTTGGCAATGGAACCTGCAATATTTAAAATATCCCAAGGCCGTGAAAAAGGTGGTGCATACAGAAAATCTAACATTGTAAGTTCGTCAATCTTCATTTGTGACCATATTGCTGTTGCTAATACATTTATTCTCAATGCAGAACCAGTGCCGCCGACTAATTGTCCCCCCAAAATCTTGCGTGTTTCAGCATGATAAATAAGTTTAGCCGTAACGGGTGATTGACCTTCGACATAATTACTGTGGTTTTTATCGTTTACTAAAACCGTTTTATAGGGGATACCTAATTTGATGGCTTCATTTTCAGTTATTCCTGTTCGTCCTGCTTCAATATTAAATACTCGGAGCGCTGATGTGCCTAACGTACCAGGAAATTGACAATTGCCACCTGCAATGTTTTCACCTACAATTTTCCCTAATTTGTTTGCGCCAGTTGCTAATGGAATATAGACTTTAGTTTGGCTGACTTTATGGAACAGCGTGGCACAATCTCCAGCGGCATAAATATCAGTGATATTTGTTCTACCTAAATCATCGGTAATAATGGCACCATTATTTAGGGTATTAATGCCAATATTTTTGTAGATTTGACTATTTGGTCTAACACCGGTAGCGATAATAACCAGATCAGCAGGATATTGTCCTTTATTTGTAATAACCTGCGTCACTTTATCTTGACCAATGAAACCTTGGACACTTTCTTGTAAATGTAAGTCACAATGTTGCTCAATATTTTCCTGAATAATGTCAGTAAGTTGCTCATCGAATGCTTCGACTAATACTCGATTGTCTAATTGAATTAATTTTACTTTCTTTTTTAATGCAACCAGTGATTCGGCTATTTCCAATCCAATATAACCAGCTCCAACAATAATAATATTTTTGCATTCCGGTTTTGACAGCGCTTCTTTGATTGCTAATCCATCATAAAGATTGCGTAACGTAAAAATATTGTCCAGCTGATCATTAGCCAGTGTTGGAATAATTGGACTTGCACCTACAGCAAATAGCAATTTGTCATAGCTATCTTCAATGTTTTCACCGTTACTTAAATCTTTAATAAGTAATTTTTTTTGTTTAACATCAACAGATATCACTTCATGTCGTGTTTTTATTTCAATACCATCTTTTTGAAATTGTTCAGGTGTTCGGGATATCATTTCATTAGCATCAGTAAAATGATTGCCAATATAATAAGGTAAGCCACACGCACCGAATGAAACAATATCCGATTTTTCATAGATACGAATTGTTGCATTAGGGTTTATTCTTTTGGCTTTAGCTGCAGCACTCGCCCCAGCTGCTTGAGCTCCAATAATGATTATTTTCATCTATTATTCTCCTTTGTGCGCCTATTTTGAACACTTATCTGCTCATTGATCAAGGTAAAGTAACAAAGCATATCGATAAGTATTCATAATTGTCCATTTTAATTGTAATAAATGTACAATGATGTGTTAAATTTAACATTTCACTTGCAAATATAGTTTTAATCTTATTAAAAATCAAATTAATCGAAAAAAAAGTCGGATCGGTTTTTAAGATTCCGTCTGATGTATGAGATCGATGATAGTATTAATATGTTGTTGTGAATCATTTAATGCAGGGATGTAATGAAAGTGTTTTCCTCCTGAATTAAGGAATATTTCTCGATTTTCTTGATCTATTTCATAACAAGTTTCAATACAATCCGCAGAAAATCCTGGGCACATCACATGAACACGAGTCACGCCATTTAAAGCTAAATTTCTAAGTATGTCACTCGTGTTTGGTTCAACCCATTTTCCTTTTCCAAATTTTGATTGATAGGCCATTTGTATTGGCAGTGTGATTCCGTTCGCTAAACACTTTTCAATTAATAATAAGGTGGTGAGTTCACATCGCTCGATATAATCATCATGGCGTTTAATAATATAGCGCTCAGGCATACCATGATAAGAAAGGAGTAAAACATCGGGTTGCCCTTGTTTTAAAAAAGCCTGTTTTATCTGTAAATAGAGTGCATTAATGTAACTTGGGTGATCAGCATAGTCTCGAATATAGTGAATATTACTTCTTATAATATTGGTATCATTTAATTGTTTGATTTTATCTAGAACGGCAAGTGTTGTGGTTGTAGAATATTGCGGGAATAGGGGTAACAACGTAATTTTTTTACAGGATTTTAAGTTATTTAAGGCAGCTTGAAGACTCGGCTCACCATACGTCATGGCAAGCTCACATTTTATATTGGGTAAGTGTTGCTGCAATTTTTCGTGTAACAATTTACTGTAATGTAACAAAGGTGAACTACTCTTTATCCAGATTTTTTGGTAATGCTTGAGAATGTAGGGGATACGTTTAGGTAAAATAATATATTTTAAAATTGGATACCAAATAAAGCTGGGCAGATCAACAACATGTCGATCAAGCAAAAATTCTGTTAAATACTGTTTTATAGCATCTGGCGTTGTCGCGTTAGGTGTACCTAAATTAACCAATAATAAACCGTTTTTTTTATCCACAGCTTAGCCTCATTTGATATTAAGATAATGGTTAATAACTGCTAAAAGTCTACTGAGTGCTCCTTGATTTTGCTTCAAAACGAGATAGGCATTTTCGCCCAGTTGTACTCGGCGACTATTATCATTTAATAGGCGATCTATTGTTGAATATAAATCATCCGCTGAGTTTGTGCAAACAATCATTCCTTGCGCTTCAATCAACTGTTCACAAATCACTTGGAAATTAAAAAAATATTCACCGGTAATAATAGCAATATGGTGCAGTGCAGGCTCTAAAGGATTATGTCCACCCTGTTTTACTAGGCTACCACCAACAAAAGCGATATCTGCCATTGCGTAAAGCTCTACTAGTTCGCCCATTGTATCGCCCAAAACTATTTGAGTTTGTTCTGTAGGTATTTGATTTGTACTACGCTTTAAATAATTAAAACCATTATCACTAATGAGTTTTTCAACCGTTTTAAAACGTTCAGGATGACGTGGAACCAGAATTAACAATAAATTGGCATGTTTAAGCAGTAATTTTTTAAATGCAGTTAAAATAATTTCATCTTCGCCACTATGGGTACTTGCTGCAATTAACACAGGCCTTTTTAATTGCCATTGTTGTTTTAACTGGTTTATGTTTTGGCGCTGCTCATTGGATAAGTTAATATCAAACTTTATGCTGCCTGTTATTGCTAAATGATCAGCAGGTAAACCAAGTGAAACAAATCGTTCACCATCTTGCTGATTTTGAGCTGCCACCATACTGATTTTCGAAAATAATTGTTTGACTGCTTTGCCTAATTTGCCATAGCGAGCAGCAGATCGTTCTGATAATCTGGCATTTGCAATAATTAAAGGAATTTTTTGTTTATAACATTGGCTAATTAAATTAGGCCAAAGTTCAGTTTCCATAATTATAACAATTTTAGGCTTTGTGGTTTTTAAGAATCGTTTTATGGCTCCGGGCAGATCATAGGGTAGATAAACATGACTGACACTGTCTTTTAATAACGATTTTACTCGCTCAGAACCTGTCGGCGTCATGGTGGTAACAGTGATTGGTAACTGTGGATATTTTTGTTGCAATGCTTTAATTAGCGGAATCGCCGCTATTGTTTCACCTACGGATACGGCATGCACTAAAATACCATTTGGTTTGACTTTATTTTTGCAAAAACCATATCGTTCTAACCAGCGCTGACGGTAGGCTGGCGCTTTACGACTGCGCCATAATAGTTTTAGCCAAACAAATGGCTGAATTAGATATAATAAAAGGGTATAGATAATTTGCATGCACGTTAATGATCTAGATTAAAAAAATGCTGACGATAATAGACAAGTTCTGAAATGGAATCACGAATATCGTCAAGTGCTTGATGGGTACCTTGTTTTGTAATGCCTTTCAAAATTTCGGGTTTCCAACGTTTTGCTAATTCTTTAATAGTACTGACATCTAAATAACGATAATGAAAATATTTTTCTAACTTCGGCATATAGTTAAATAAAAAACGTCGATCTTGACCAATCGTATTACCACATATTGGTGAGCAGTTTTCTGGTACCCATTGTTGTAAAAATGCGATGGTTTGTTGTTCGGCTTGCTGTTCTGAAATAGTACTTTTGCGTACACGGTCGATTAATCCCGAATTGCCATGAGTGTTTTGATTCCATTCATCCATGAGCGCTAATTGTTCATCTGATTGATGAACAGCAATAACCGGACCTTCTGCAAGAATATTAAGGTCAGAATCAGTTACAATAGTGGCAATTTCAATAATACGATCAGTTTTTGGATCAAGTCCCGTCATTTCAAGATCAATCCAAATTAGATTACTACTATTAATTTGAGAGTGTTTGATCATAATTTGCTGTGGAAATTTTCTTTTTAATGCCGAGTAGTGTAGCATATCTGTCAAACTGTTTAGTAAAAAATTCGTAACTGTGGCAAAAAATCAATTATCAAAAAATCAAAAAAGGCGTGTAGCTGCTAAACATCAGCAACGATTAGAGACAAGACAAGATGACAACTTGTCGAGTTTTTCGTTGCCGCGTGAAGGTGTCGTTGTGAGTCGTTATGGTAAATCCGCTGACGTCGAAGATGATACTGGACTAATTTATCGTTGCAGTATTCGCCGTACCTTACCGTCGTTGGTTACCGGTGATAAAGTAATATGGCGAGAGAGTTTGGAACCCAATACTAATGGTATTATTGAGGCAGTACATCCTCGACACTCAGAATTGGTGCGTCCGGATTTTTATGACGGTGTAAAACCTGTCGCAGCCAATGTCGATCAGATTGTCATTATATCGGCAGTTTTACCGGAATTATCTTTGAACATTATTGATCGTTATTTAGTGGCTTGTGAAGCAACCAATATTCAGCCCATAATTGTGTTAAATAAAATTGATTTACTTACCCCTGAACAGCGTACGGAGATTGAAAAGCAGTTATCAATTTATCGGGATATTGGTTATCCGTTATTGTTTGTCTCTTGTCAAAATCAGCAAGGGTTAGCCCCTTTGCAAGATGCGTTGCAAGGAAAAGTGTCTATTTTGGTTGGTCAGTCTGGCGTAGGTAAATCAAGCATTATTAATCTGTTATTGCCTGAACAGGCACAATCAGCTTTAACAGGCGATATCTCTGAATTATCGGGTCTTGGTCAACATACTACAACCTCTACACGGCTTTATCATCTACCCAATGGTGGCGATATTATTGATTCGCCGGGGATTCGTGAATTTGGATTGTGGCATCTTGAACCTGAACAAGTTATTCATGGCTTTATAGAGTTTGATGATTATTTAGGCGGGTGTCAATTCCGTGATTGTAATCACTTAAATACACCAGGATGTTTGTTACAAAAAGCGGTACAAGAAGGAAAAATAGCACCATCGAGACTTGATAATTATCATCGTATTTTACTATCCATGAAGGATGTGAAGGCTAAAACAAATAAAAGCTATAAATAGCCTGCTTTTCAATACGTTCAGAAAATGACAGTGAGATTGAATGAGTTAGAAAACATTGCTCATAATCCCAAAACACTTGATTATGAGCAATTAGTATAGTTATTTTAACTATTGGCGCTTTTTAAGTGCAAAACCGATAGCAACATACGCCCAACCTTGGAAAATAAGGTCAATTCCTAAAAACATGCCCAATACCCAAAGACTATCGTATGGCCAGCCGGCAATAATCATTAAACCTAAAATTAGCGTAATAATCCCCGATGCTAAAATCCATCCCCAACGTGGTATTTCTCGGTTATTTAATGAAGCAAATATTTGTGTAAATCCACTGATAACCAGTAAGAGTGAAATCAGTAATGTAAACGCAGAAGAAACGGCAATAGGTTGGAAATACGCCATTAATCCAATAAAGATATACAAAATGCCCATTACCGCCCATAAGGCTGTTTGACCAAAACCTTTAATATTAAAGGCATGTATTATTTGCGCAATACCTGCAATTAAAAGTAATGAACCGATAAAGTAAACAGAAAAGACAGTTGCAATAAACTGGTAGCCTAATGCTAAGCATCCCAAAATAATTAAAATCACACCGATAAAAATAAACCAGCCTGTTTTTTGTTTAAGATCTTGAGTGTTATTTTCAGTAGATATCATATTAAATTCCTATTTTATATGGTTAACTTTCGGTTGTAATCAACATAGCCTTTCAATTCAAACTTGCCAGACGTTTTTAGCGAGCGAAAAGAAAGCATGACGGAAGTAATGCTAAATGTGCAAAGAAAATGCGTACCATTTCCTTTGCGTATAATAATTAATCAATATAATAAAACTAATTGTCCTTTTAATTTTTATCTTTCAGTGCTTCATCTAATGTTGAATAAAACATTAATTTATTCGAAATCGGTATAAACTTGGCTCTGGCTAATGTTTTCAATGGTTGGAATTGTAATTCACAAATAGATAAATCTACTTGTTCTGGCAATTCATCAACAAAATGGCGTAATGCATTAAGCCCACCCGCATCAAGAATAGGCACCGCATCCCACTGTAATACGATGTGCTCATAGCCATTTATTTTCTGATAGATTTCGGAAAAGGTACGTTCAGCGGCGGCAAAAAATAGTGGTCCATTAATGCGAAGTACTAATGTTTTTTCACTGCTTCGATTGAGTTCAACCAATCGTGTCATGTGTGCAATACGACGCATAAATAGGATTGAAGCTAACACTATGCCAAGTGTTATAGCAATAACCATATCAAATAATACCGTTAAAGACATGCAAATAAGCATGATTAAAATATCATCTTTAGGTGCGCATTTAATTATATATATCACTCGTTGCACAGCGCTCATATTCCATGCCACAATTAATAACAAGGCTGCCATTGCTGATAAAGGGATATAGGATAATAATGGTGCAAAACAAATGAGTGCAAGCAATACTACAATCGAATGCAGCACGGCAGCAATAGGTGATGTTGCGCCAGCTTTGACATTAGCAGCGGAACGGGCTATAGCGGCTGTTGCTGAAATCCCTCCAAAAAATGGCGCAATAATATTGCCTAATCCTTGTCCGATAAGTTCACTATTTGAGTGATGTTTTGTATGGGTCATTTCATCTAATACGACGGCACATAATAATGATTCAATCGCGCATAGCATTGCCATTGTAAGCGAAATTGGAAGCAGAGCGGATAACATTGACCAATCCCATTTAAAATCAGCGTGCTGCCAAGGTAAGATAAATTCGGGTAAAACGGACGGGATACCATGACCGATGCTATTATCAGGTAAAATATAGATAAATCGAGAACCGATAGTTTCAATTTCATAGCCAAATTGATTCAAAATAAACATGACCAAAATACCCGTTATTAATGCAGGTAAATGCCCGGATATTTTTATTCGAAGTTTCGGCCACACAATCAGTACTATCAGTGTTACAATCCCTACTAAAGTATCGGCAAAATTAATAGTTGGAAAGGTTTTAACTAAAGCGGTTACTTTGCTGATATAACTTTCCGGCATGTGTTCAAGTGTTAAACCAAAAAAATCTTTGATTTGCATGGTGGCGATAGTTATCGCAATGCCAGAGGTAAAGCCTAAAACAACAGGTAAAGGAATATATTCAATTAATCGACCAAGTCGAATTACTCCCATGATTATTAGAAAGACACCGGATAATAAGGTCGCAACAAGTAATCCAGACAAACCAAATTGTAATGAAACGGGATATAAAATCACGACAAATGCCGCTGTTGGGCCCGATACGCTGAAGCGTGAACCTCCGGTTAATGCAATGACAAAACCTGCAATTATTGCGGTGTAAAGCCCATGTTGTGGTGGAACACCACTCGCTATTGCTAAAGCCATGGCTAATGGTATAGCAATAATACCAACCGTAATACCAGCAATTAAATCCTTAAAAAAACGGGTAGATGTGTAACGATCTTTTATGCACGCTGCGATAAAAGCGCAACAAATTTTGGTGCCAGTTATGCCATATAATTTCATTATTTTTATTCGACTAATAGAAGTTTTTTGAAATGCTTACTAAGATAATCTTTTTTACAAAAATTAAAAGAGTGTTATTAAAATAATTTATATTGTCATTTAATTGCGTTAGGCTTTTTCAATTGAGGCATAAATAAGTTTATTAGGAATGATTTTGTAAATTGTTTCTAAGGTGCTTTTTTCTATTGATTTGATACCAGTATCGTTTAAAAATAATGTCGTAGACCCATTCGCTTTTCTTGATATGGTATGATTAGCAGGAGCAATGTATGGTAGTAATTAATCAAAACGTGTTTGTTCATTCTTCTAGGGGAATAGGTACAATTATGTTACTTGCTTTCTCTTCATTTTGTTTTGCATTACCACAACTAGCAGGCTCAAAAACCGCCTATCATTATGATACTAAGCAAACCATTACCCCTGCTCCAAAAGGCTATCAAGCATTTTATATTAATCATATTGGTCGTCATGGTTCTCGCTATATTAGTAAATCAAAATATGAAGAGATTGCCTATCAAACATTATTATTAGCAGACAAAGATAATCAACTCACTGATGAAGGAAAATCGTTACTCAAGCAAGTTTTGTATATTAAACAGTTGAATAATAATCACTATGGAGAGTTAACCGATTTAGGGCGTCAAGATATTGGTCTCATCAGTCAGCGAATGTTAAAAAATAATCCAACGGTCTTTAAAGGACATAACATTGCGGTGATTTCATCTACGTCGCCCAGGGCTAAAGAGACGGCTGAAATTTTTGTCCAACCCTTTAAAGCAAAATATCCTCATATTCAAGTCACCACCCAGCCCGAAAATGAACAAACGTTGTTACGCTTTTTTAACTATTCGCCTGCTTATGATAAATATAAACAGAGTAAAGCGGTTAAAAATGCCTTAAAAGCAATTAAATGTTCACCTAAAACTGTCGCACTGAGTCAAACCGTCGCCATAAAATTTTTTACCCATAATTTTATTGAAAAATTAAATGTAGGAATGGATATTGGTGAATATTATTCGATTAAAACCGAAGATTTTAGTCTGGCCGTTTATCAACTCTATCAAGAGTTACAGGCATTACCCACAGAGGTATTAGTTAATCATCAACTTAATTTTGATGATTATTTTTCAGAGGAAGCAAATGCGTGGTTTAATACGGTTGTCACTGCCAAAAATTATTTACAAATTGGTCCGGCATTTGATGCCAATGGTATTCAAATTAAAATTGCTGCACCTTTATTAAGGAATATGCTAATGACGGCCGATAACGCAATTACCAATAATAATGTTGATGCTAATTTGCGTTTTGCCCATGCAGAGACGCTTTCTCCGTTTGCAACGCTAATGGAAATTGAGGGTACAACAAAAGTTGCCAAGACGCTATTTGATTATCCGACTGTCTGGCATGCAGAAAAAATTATTCCTATGGGCGCCAATATACAATGGATTTTTTATAAAAGTGAACAACCACATCATCCGATACTGGTTAAAATCTTATTAAATGAACAAGAAGTCCATCTGCCAATTAGCACCCAACAATATCCTTATTATCGTTGGCAGGATGTTAAACAGTATTATACCAATAAATTAAATCAATTAGGCTTAAATGAAAATCAATCCGATATCGATATGCTAAAAAAATTAAAATGATTCTAGATTGAGCATATGGTAAATGACTGTATTACTGAATTAGGTAAAGTAGAAACTATTTCTGCATAAGCCTATGATCCGTCAAATGACTAAACCTGAAGCCAGAAGGTTACCGGACCATCATTAATTAATGATACTTGCATATCTGCTGCAAACTGACCAGTTTGCGTCTTAATATTCTTTTGGCATTGCTCAACAAAGAATTGATACAGTCTATTGGCATCTTCTGGTTTAGCCCCTTTGGTAAAGCTTGGACGCATTCCTTTTTGGGTATCTGCAACTAAAGTAAATTGGGATACAACAAGAACTTCACCTTGAGCTTGATTAACATTAAGGTTCATCTTACCGTCGCTGTCACTGAAAATACGGTAGCCAAGGACTTTTTCACATAATCGAATTGCTTTTTGTTCATCATCATCTTGCTCGACACCAAGTAATATCAACAAACCATGATTAATTTTTCCAATAATCTGATCTTCAACAGTGACAGAAGCTTGTTTAACACGTTGGATTAAGGCAATCATAAAAATATTACTCCGCTTGAGCTTGGTTATCCGATATTCGTTTTTTAGGGCGGTTAAATTCGGTTAAGGTTGCTGCAAATTCAGCGCCAAATAAGACAATACACCAAGAACAGTAAATCCAAACAAGCATGATTGGAATAGAAGATACTACGCCATAGATTAACTGATAAGTTGGAAATGAACTTACATAAAACGCAAAGGCACGTTTACCTATTTCAAACAATATTGCTGCAACAATCGCACCAATGAATGACTCTTTAAAAGGAACGGATTCAGTAGGGATAATACTGTAAAGTAACCAAAATCCAACGACAGAAATAATAAACGGTAAACTACTCAGCATAATATTCCCCGTTGCTCCAGTTGATAACCAGTTTAACGAAAATATATACGAACTGACCGCTACACTTGAGCCCGCTAAAATAGGCCCCAAAGTCAATATTGTCCAGTACATAGTTAGATTATACATAAATGAGCGTTTGCGTTTCGTTCTCCAAATATGATTAAGCGCACTATTAATTGAGTTAATAAGCAATAATGAGGTAACGATTAATCCAACTATACCCACTACCGTCATCTTTTTAGTATTGGTGATAAATTGTTCTAAGTAATTTTGAATGGTTTCACTTGCGGTAGGCACGAGATTACTGTAAATGAGCTGTTTTAGCGATAGGCTAATTTCATCAAACATTGGAAAAGCGGATAATAATGAAAAAATAACAGTAATAAGCGGAACGAGTGCCAGTATTGTGGTATAGGCAAGGCTGGCAGAGGATGTGGTCAACTGATCCTGATTGATTTTAGCCCACAACATTTTTAAGAACAACGTTATCTGCTGAAATGTTTTCATGGTTTTTTCTATTTGTTAGAAAGAATACAATTATTGATCCCACTATTTTTTAATGAGTTCAACGCCTTATCAGCTTCGCTTTTGCTAGTATAGGGCCCAGCTGTAACGCGATATAACTGACCAGAAGAAATATTACCATTTATACCTGTCATAGCAAGTTGAGCTTTTAGGGTGTCCGCATTGGCTTTTTCCTTAAAAGCACCACATTGTAATGTCCATTTCGTTGTTGTCGATGAGGTTTGATTGGTATTCGATCGTGTATTGGTGTTATTCGCAAAACTATCTAAAATTTGTTGCCGTTCGCTTGCAACTGAATTCGATGTTGCGTTTGAACTGGCATTGGGCGTTTCTAACGCTTTAAGGTATGTCCAACGTTCCTGAGGTTGCTCTGGTAAGGTAACGGCAGGTGGAGGCGTTTTGACTTTTGGTTGTTCAACGGGTTTGTTAGGTTTATTATTGGTAATTAAATAGAGAATGGCGGAAAATAAGACAATAAGAACAATTGCCATAAATATCATAAATTTTGGCATAAAGCTTGATTTGTTTTTTTTCGGTCGACTTTTTCTTCTCACATAATCACGCTGAACCACAATATACTCTCTTATTCTTTTTTTATTGATATGGAATAACTGATTATTATACAAATAAAAAAAGTGGCTTACACCACTTTTTAGCATTTTCTTTAACTACAATAGTTAACAGATTCGGGCATTAAGCCAATGCTTTAATCTGTTTAATTAAATTTGCTTTATGACGTGCAGCTTTATTTTTGTGGATTAAGCCACGAGCCGCTTGACGGTCAACAACTGCTTGCATGTCTTTGAATGCTACTTCAGCTGTTTGTTTATCACCAGCTGCAACAGCTGCGTAAACTTTCTTGATATAAGTACGCATCATTGAACGGTTACTAGCATTATGTTTACGGCGTTTTTCGGATTGAACCGCACGTTTTTTAGCTGATTTGATATTAGCCAAAGTCAACTCCCAAGTTTAAATAAAATTACATATTAATAAGGCGGCAAAATATGCCTGATTTTCTGCCAGTTGTCAATGCCGTTACATAAAAAATTTGCAATTTATAAATTACACATTGATGACAAACGTTTACTATTTGAACAATAATCGCTATAACCTAAAAAGAATTTTTATGTTAGAATACATGAAGTTTATTTTTATTTATATTTTTTTATTAAGAGGAAGTCTCATGTCTGTTATTAGAATGCAAGATCTTGATCTAAAAGGGAAACGTTTATTTATTCGTTCAGATCTTAATGTACCAGTCAAAAATGGTAAAGTCACTTCTGATGCACGTATCAAGGCATCATTACCGACAATTGAAGAAGCAATCAAAAAAGGCGCTAAAGTGATGGTGACTTCTCACATTGGTCGTCCAACAGAAGGAGAATATAACCCTGAATTCTCATTGCAACCAGTCGTTGATTACTTAAAAGAACATGTTTCATTTCCTGTCCGTCTTGTTAAAGATTACCTTGATGGTGTAGATGTTAAAGAAGGCGAATTAGTGGTTCTTGAAAATGTACGCTTCAATGTGGGTGAAGGTAAAGATGATGAAACGTTATCTAAAAAGTATGCCGCACTTTGTGATATCTATGTAATGGATGCATTTGGAACAGCTCACCGCGCTCAAGCTTCAACGCATGGTGTGGGTAAATTTGCACCTATCGCATGTGCTGGTCCTTTATTAGCTGCGGAACTTGATGCGTTAGGTAAAGCACTTGATAATCCGGCTCGTCCAATGGTTGCGATTGTTGCAGGTTCTAAAGTATCAACTAAACTTACTGTACTTGATTCGCTTTCAAAAATCGCTGATCAAATTATTGTCGGTGGTGGTATTGCTAATACCTTCATTGCGGCTGAAGGTTATAATGTAGGTAAATCGCTATATGAAGCGGATTTAATCCCGGAAGCGAAAAAATTGATGGCTAACTGCCATATTCCTGTTCCAACTGATGTACGTGTTGCGACTGAATTCAGTGAAACAGCAACGGCTACAGAAAAATCGGTTTCTGATGTTAAAGAAAATGAACAAATTCTTGATTTAGGTGATAAATCAGCTGAAGCATTAGCTGATATTATTAAAAAAGCGAAAACCATATTATGGAATGGTCCAGTTGGTGTATTTGAATTCCCCAATTTCCGTCGTGGGACTGAAATTGTTGCTAAAGCAATTGCTGATAGTGAAGGTTTTTCAATTGCCGGTGGTGGTGATACGTTAGCTGCAATTGACTTATTTGGAATTGAAGATAAAATTTCTTACATCTCAACTGGTGGAGGTGCCTTCCTTGAGTTTGTTGAAGGTAAAAAACTTCCTGCTGTTGCAATGTTAGAAGCGAGAGCAAAAGCATAATATAGATTCAGTAAAAAGGATGAGATGATTACTCATCCTTTATTTTTTATAATAATTAAATCATAGGTAATAAAATGGCTACAAAGATTTCTGATGTCGTTAAACCCGGTGTTGTAACTGGTGATGATGTTCAAAAAGTATTTCAAATCGCTCGTGAAAATAACTTTGCTTTACCAGCAGTTAACTGTGTTGATACCAACACAATTAATGCGGTAATTGAAACAGCGGCAAAAGTAGGTTCTCCTGTTATTGTTCAATTCTCAAATGGTGGTGCACAGTTCATCGCTGGTAAAGGTCTTAAATTAGAAGGACAAGAATGTGCAGTACTAGGTGCTATCTCTGGTGCAAAACATGTTCATTTAATGGCTGAAAAATATGGTGTACCAGTGATTGTTCACACTGACCACTGTGCAAGAAAATTACTTCCATGGGTTGATGGCTTACTTGATGCTGGTGAAACTCACTTTGCTAAAACTGGTAAACCACTATTTTCTTCACATATGATCGACCTGTCAGAAGAAACATTAAAAGATAACATTGATATTTGTTGTCAGTATCTTGCTCGTATGTCTGCAATGAAAATGACATTAGAGTTAGAATTAGGTTGTACTGGTGGTGAAGAAGATGGTGTGGATAACAGCCATATGGATAGTTCAGCACTTTATACTCAACCTGAAGATGTCGCTTATGCTTATGAGCGTTTAAGCGAAATTAGCCCTCGTTTCACTATCGCTGCATCATTTGGTAACGTGCATGGTGTTTACAAACCAGGTAATGTTAAATTAACACCAAAAATTTTAGATAACTCACAGAAATACGTATCAGAAAAATTTAACTTACCTGAAAAATCACTGAATTTTGTATTCCATGGTGGTTCAGGCTCAACACCTGAAGAAATTGCAGAAGCAGTTAGTTATGGTGTTATCAAAATGAATATCGATACCGATACTCAATGGGCTAACTGGGCGGGTATTTTAGATTACTACAAAGCTAATGAAGCTTATTTACAAGGTCAATTAGGTAATCCTGAAGGACCTGATGCGCCAAACAAAAAATACTATGATCCACGTGTTTGGTTACGTAAAGGTCAAGATTCTTTAGTTGCTCGTTTAGAACTTGCATTTAAAGAACTTAACGCTGTTAACGTACTTTAATTAACGTTTTCATTTTTAATACAAAGTGGGGAATCTCCTACTTTGTATTAATTGTTCATAAAATAAATCTTGCATTTGTATATCAATTGTAGGATAATTCTGCCCTCATTTAACTTAGGGGAGCTGTCTATTTATATAATAGAAGCGTTTGCACCCGAGAGAAGGAAACCAAAAAATGGCAAAAAAAGTACAGGCTTACATCAAGTTGCAAGTTGCAGCTGGTGCAGCAAATCCTAGTCCACCAGTTGGTCCAGCACTTGGTCAACATGGTGTTAATATCATGGAATTCTGTAAAGCATTTAATGCGAAAACAGAAAGCATGGAAAAAGGTCTACCTATTCCAGTTGTTATTTCAGTCTATTCAGACCGTTCATTCACCTTTGTTACTAAGACTCCTCCTGCGGCAGTACTATTGAAGAAAGCTGCTAAAATCAAGTCTGGTTCAGGTGAGCCTAACAAGAAAAAAGTAGGTAAAGTAACGAGTGCTCAAATTCGCGAAATCGCTGAATTAAAAGCTGCAGATATGAATGGTGCTACCATTGAATCAATGATGCGTTCTATTGAAGGAACCGCTCGTTCAATGGGCTTGGAAGTGGAGGGTTAATCGATGGCTAAATTATCTAAGAAAGCTAAACTTATCCGCGAAAAAGTGAATGCAACTAAACAATATGAAATCAACGAAGCAATTGCTTTATTAAAAGAGCTTGCGACTGCTAAATTTACTGAAAGCGTTGATGTTGCTGTAAATTTAGGTATTGATTCACGTAAATCAGACCAAAATGTTCGTGGTGCAATTGTATTGCCACATGGTACTGGTCGTAGTGTTCGTGTAGCTGTGTTTACACAAGGTGCAAATGCAGAAGCAGCTAAAGAAGCGGGTGCTGAATTAGTTGGTATGGACGATCTTGCGGATCAAATCAAAAAAGGCGAAATGAATTTTGATGTCGTTATCGCATCGCCAGACGCTATGCGTGTAGTTGGTCAATTAGGTCAAATTTTAGGACCACGTGGTTTAATGCCAAACCCTAAAGTTGGTACTGTAACGCCTAACGTTGCTGAAGCAGTAAAAAATGCGAAAGCAGGTCAAATCCGTTACCGTAACGATAAAAATGGTATTATCCATACTACTATCGGTAAAGCTGATTTTGATGCAGCTAAACTTAAAGAAAATTTAGAAGCATTACTTGTTGCGTTAAAACGTGCAAAACCAGCATCTTCTAAAGGTGTCTTTGTGAAGAAAGTAAGTCTTTCTACTACTATGGGCGCTGGTGTTGCTATCGATCAAACAACATTGAATGCATCTGTTTAATTAATCATTATTAATTAAATAAAAAAATCGGTTGGTGTCTGGCCTTAACCAGACCCCGTCCAAGACCGTAGGTGTAATTGACGTTTAATTACTTAATTTTCCTACGTAGACGGTGACAGAACCTGATAAGATATAATACAGGAATTCTGCTCATCGTGGTTGTGCTAACTATATTGTTATAGTTAGTTTAAATAAGTCTAGGCTTTGCCTAGTTTTAATCCAGGAGCAAAACCAATGGCACTAAATCTTCAAAATAAACAAGAAATTGTTGCTGAAGTTAATGAAATCGCCAAAGGTGCGCTATCTGCAGTTGTTGCCGATTCTCGTGGCGTAACTGTAGAAAAAATGACTGCATTACGTAAATCTGCTCGTGAAGCGGGTGTTTATATGCGTGTTGTTCGTAATACGCTATTACGCCGTGTTGTAGAGGGCACTCAATATGAGTGTTTAAAAGATACGTTTGTTGGTCCTACTCTAATTGCGTTTTCAAACGAGCACCCAGGTGCTGCTGCGCGTATTTTTAAAGCGTTTGCAAAAGAAAACGATAAATTTGAGATTAAAGCCGCAGCCTTTGAAGGTGAGTTAATTACTGCAGCGAACATTGATCGCTTAGCAACATTACCTACTTATGAAGAAGCATTAGCTCGCTTGATGTCAACCATGAAAGAAGCCGCAGCTGGCAAATTGGTTCGTACTCTTGCAGCTGTTCGTGATCAAAAAGAAGCTGCTTAATTAGCAGTATGATGACGAATTTTATTAATTAAAAATTGTAAATTTGGGAAACTATATTATGTCTATCACTAAAGAACAAATTTTAGATGCAGTTGCTGAAATGTCTGTAATGGACGTTGTTGAACTAGTATCTATGATGGAAGAAAAATTCGGTGTTTCTGCAGCAGCAGCTGTTGCAGTTGCAGCAGCAGGTCCAGCTGAAGCAGCTGAAGAGAAAACTGAATTTGATGTAATCTTAAAAGATGTTGGTGCAAATAAAGTAGCTGTTATCAAAGCAGTTCGTGGTGCAACTGGTTTAGGCTTAAAAGAAGCTAAAGATCTTGTTGAATCAGCTCCTGCAACAGTTAAAGAAGGTGTTAGCAAAGCTGATGCTGAAGAACTTAAAAAGGCACTTGAAGAATCTGGTGCAGCTGTCGAACTTAAATAAGTTAATCGATAGCAAGCTAAATGGCTGGGGGTTTTACCTCCAGCCTTTTTGCGCTGTAAAAAGTCGAAGAATTTTATTTGAAGACTATCAATAAAAAGCAATAAAGAAATAGTATATTTATTAAGCCTAATCAATTGATATTTATAGATATTTTCGATGAGGTGTCAGGCGTTATTATTCGATTGAAGTGCTCCTGATGAATATTTAATCATGCTAAAATAGCAGATAAGCAAGTTGAGGAACTAATGGTTTACTCTTATACCGAGAAAAAACGAATTCGTAAGAATTTTGGTAAGCGTCCACAAGTCTTGGATATACCGTATCTTCTTTCTATTCAACTTGATTCGTTCCAGAAATTTATTGAGCAAGATCCAGAAGGTCAGTATGGTTTAGAAGCCGCTTTTCGTTCAATATTTCCGATAAAAAGTTATAGTGGTAATGCTGAGTTACAATACGTGAGCTTTAAGATGGGCGAACCTGTGTTTGATGTAAAAGAATGTCAAATTAGAGGGATCACTTACTCAGCACCGTTGCGCGTAAAATTACGTTTAGTTATTTATGATAAAGATGCACCAGAAGGAACTGTAAAAGATATTAAAGAGCAAGACGTCTACATGGGCGAAATTCCTTTAATGACGGACAATGGAACATTTGTAATCAATGGTACCGAACGGGTAATCGTTTCACAATTACATCGTAGTCCAGGTGTGTTCTTTGATAGTGATAAAGGTAAAACACACTCTTCTGGTAAAGTTTTATATAATGCTCGGATTATTCCTTATCGTGGCTCTTGGCTTGATTTCGAATTTGATCCAAAAGACAATCTTTTTGCTCGTATTGACCGTCGTCGTAAACTTCCAGCAACAATTATTTTGCGCGCATTAGGTTATGAAACAGAAGAAATTTTAAATATCTTCTTTGAGAAAACCATTTTTGAAGTTGGCAAATCCAAATTAAAAATGGATTTAGTCCCAGAGCGTTTACGTGGTGAAACAGCCTTATTTGATATTGAATCAAAAGGTAAAGTGTACGCTGAAAAAGGTCGCCGTATTACTGCACGTCATATTCGTGAATTAGAAAAAGATAAAGTAAGCAAAATTGATGTACCTGTTGAATACATCGTTAATAAAGTGCTTGCTAAAAACTATGTCAATGACGCGACAGGTGAAGTCATTGCATTTGCTAATACACCAATTTCATTAGAATTGTTATTAGAATTAACGAATGCAGGCTACAAAAAAATTGAAACATTATTCACCAATGATCTTGATCATGGGGCGTTTATCTCTGAAACATTAAATGTTGATTCAACACGCGATCGTTTAGGTGCATTAGTTGAAATTTATCGCATGATGCGACCAGGTGAGCCACCTACAAAAGAAGCTGCAGAAGCGTTATTTGACAACTTATTCTTCTCTGATGAACGTTATGATTTATCAGCGGTTGGTCGAATGAAATTTAATCGTTCTTTAGGTCGTGATGATATTGAAGGTCAAAGCGTCTTAACTAAAGATGATATCGTTGACGTTATGAAGAAATTAATCAGTATTCGTAATGGTCATGGCGATGTTGATGATATCGACCACTTAGGTAATCGTCGTATTCGTAGCGTTGGTGAAATGGCAGAAAACCAATTCCGTATTGGTTTAGTACGTGTTGAAAGAGCCGTAAAAGAGCGTTTATCTTTAGGTGATCTTGATTCATTAATGCCACAAGATATGATTAATGCTAAACCAATTTCAGCGGCAATCCGTGAGTTCTTTGGTTCTAGCCAGTTATCTCAGTTTATGGATCAAAACAATCCATTATCTGAAATTACGCATAAACGTCGTATTTCTGCATTAGGTCCAGGTGGTTTAACTCGTGAGCGAGCAGGCTTTGAAGTCCGTGACGTACATCCAACTCATTATGGTCGTGTATGTCCGATTGAAACGCCTGAAGGTCCAAACATCGGTTTGATTAACTCGTTAGCGGTCTATTCTCGTACTAATGAGTATGGTTTCTTAGAAACACCATATCGTCGAGTGATTGACGGTGTTGTGACTGATGAAATTAATTATTTATCAGCGATTGACGAAAGTGAATTTGTTATTGCACAGGCAAACTCAAACCTTGATGAAGAAGGTCGCTTTAAAGAAGATTTAGTGACTTGTCGTTTAAATGGTGAATCGGGCTTATATAGTCCTGAACAAGTTCATTATATGGACGTTTCAACACAACAAATCGTGTCGGTTGGTGCATCATTAATTCCATTCTTGGAACATGACGATGCGAACCGTGCTTTGATGGGTGCAAACATGCAACGTCAAGCAGTTCCGACGTTAAAAGCGGAAAAACCATTTGTTGGTACTGGTATGGAACGTGCGGTAGCTGTTGACTCAGGTGTAACAGCCGTTGCTCGTCGTGGTGGTACTGTTCAATATGTTGATGCGTCACGTATCGTAGTCAATGTCAATGCAGATGAAATGTATGCGGGTGAAACAGGGATTGATATTTATAACTTAACTAAATATACCCGTTCTAACCAAAATACCTGTATCAATCAAATTCCATGTGTGGAATTAGGCGAAAAAGTTGAACGTGGTGATGTACTTGCAGATGGCCCATCAACTGATTTAGGTGAACTTGCATTAGGTCAAAACATGCGCGTGGCATTTATGCCATGGAATGGTTATAACTTTGAGGATTCTATTTTAGTTTCTGAAAAAGTGGTACAAGATGATCGTTTTACCTCGATCCATATTCAAGAGTTATCTTGTGTATCTCGTGATACTAAATTAGGTGCTGAAGAAATCACAGCTGATATTCCAAATGTGGGTGAAGCTGCGCTTTCTAAATTAGATGAATCAGGTATTGTTTATATCGGTGCTGAAGTGAAAGGTGGTGATATTCTTGTTGGTAAAGTGACGCCTAAAGGTGAAACACAATTAACACCAGAAGAAAAATTACTACGTGCAATTTTCGGTGAAAAAGCATCTGACGTTAAAGATACGTCTTTACGTGTACCAAATGGTGTTTCTGGTACGGTTATTGATGTTCAAGTCTTCACTCGTGATGGTGTACAAAAAGATAAACGTGCACTTGAAATTGAAGAGATGCAACTTAAACAAGCAAGAAAAGATTTAACTGAAGAGCTTAAAATCTTAGAAGCAGCTTTATTTGCGCGTATTCGTGATGTGTTAATTTCAGGTGGTATTAAAGCTGATAAATTAGATGCCTTACCACGAGAAAAATGGTTAACAATCGGTATTTCAAACGAAAGCAAACAAGCACAGTTAGAGCAACTTGCTGAACAGCACGAAGAAATTAAACTTGAGTTTAACAAAAAGCTTGAAGCTAAACGCATGAAGATTACACAAGGTGATGATTTACAACCTGGTGTGCTCAAAATTGTTAAAGTTTACTTAGCGGTTAAACGTCAAATTCAGCCTGGTGATAAAATGGCGGGTCGTCATGGTAACAAAGGGGTTATCTCTAAGATTAATCCAATTGAAGATATGCCATATGATGACAAAGGTCGTCCAGTTGATATCGTGCTAAACCCACTAGGGGTTCCGTCTCGTATGAACATTGGACAGATCCTAGAAACCCACTTAGGTATGGCGGCTAAAGGTATTGGTCAAAAAATTGACACAATGCTTAAAGAACAGCAAGAACTTGCTAAATTACGTGAGTTTATCCAAAAAGCATACGATCTTGGTTTAGGTGCTGCACAAAAAGTTAATGTTGCAGAATTTACCGATCAAGAAGTGATGACATTGGCACAAAATTTACGTAATGGTATGCCACTTGCTACACCAGTGTTTGATGGTGCAAAAG
Organism: Gilliamella sp. CG25; assembly: GCF_046635705.1. Taxonomy (NCBI): domain Bacteria; kingdom Pseudomonadati; phylum Pseudomonadota; class Gammaproteobacteria; order Orbales; family Orbaceae; genus Gilliamella; species Gilliamella sp. CG25. Next base: position 42,813 of record NZ_JBIDFJ010000013.1, read on the forward strand.
AGCAAGAAATCAAGTCATTACTAGAATTGGGTGATTTGCCGACTTCAGGTCAAATTACATTATATGATGGTCGTACAGGTGAACAGTTTGAACGTCCGGTAACGGTAGGTTATATGTACATGCTGAAATTAAATCACTTAGTTGATGATAAGATGCATGCACGTTCTACAGGTTCATATAGTCTGGTTACTCAACAGCCATTGGGTGGTAAAGCTCAATTTGGTGGTCAGCGTTTCGGTGAGATGGAAGTATGGGCACTTGAAGCTTATGGTGCTGCTTACACACTACAAGAAATGCTAACGGTTAAATCAGATGACGTAAACGGCCGTACTAAGATGTATAAAAATATTGTAGATGGTGATCATCGTATGGAACCGGCGATTCCAGAATCATTTAATGTATTGTTAAAAGAGATTCGTTCGTTAGGTATTAATATCGAGTTAGATGAAGAGTAATCTTCACTCACTAAAAATGATTTCTATTTATAGGGATAACTTATTAGCGATAATAAGTTATCTAATTGGTTTAACTCCATAGGAGCCAATTGTGAAAGACTTACTAAAGTTTCTAAAAGCACAGACAAAAACAGAAGATTTTGATGCTATCAAGATAGGTCTTGCCTCTCCTGATATGATTCGTTCATGGTCTTTTGGTGAAGTTAAAAAACCTGAAACAATCAACTATCGAACGTTCAAACCTGAGCGTGATGGATTGTTTTGTGCGCGTATTTTTGGACCAGTTAAAGACTATGAATGTTTATGTGGAAAATATAAACGTTTAAAACACCGTGGTGTGATCTGTGAAAAATGTGGCGTTGAAGTAACTCAAGCGAAAGTACGTCGTGAGCGTATGGGGCATATTGAACTTGCATCGCCAACTGCACACATCTGGTTTTTAAAATCATTACCATCTCGTATTGGTTTATTGTTAGATATGCCACTTCGTGATATCGAACGTGTTCTTTATTTTGAATCATTTATGGTTCTTGATGGTGGTATGACCAACTTAGAGCGTGGTCAAATCTTAACAGAAGAGCAATATTTAGATGCGTTAGAAGAGTTTGGTGATGAATTCGATGCTCGCATGGGTGCCGAAGCTATCCAAGAGTTGTTGCGTAATATTGATGTACAAGCGGAATGTGAAGCACTACGTGACGAACTTTCAACAACAAACTCTGAAACAAAACGGAAGAAAATCACTAAACGCATTAAGATTATTGAAGCATTCATTCAATCAGAAAATAAACCTGAATGGATGATCTTAAACGTATTGCCTGTGTTGCCACCAGATTTACGTCCATTAGTACCACTTGATGGCGGACGTTTTGCAACATCAGATTTGAATGATCTTTATCGTCGAGTGATCAACCGTAATAACCGTTTAAAACGTTTATTAGACTTAGCTGCGCCAGATATTATTGTACGTAATGAAAAACGTATGTTACAAGAATCTGTCGACGCATTATTAGATAATGGTCGCCGTGGTCGTGCTATTACCGGTTCAAACAAACGTCCATTAAAATCACTTGCCGATATGATTAAAGGTAAGCAAGGTCGTTTCCGTCAAAACCTATTAGGTAAACGTGTTGACTACTCAGGTCGTTCTGTAATTACAGTGGGACCATACTTGCGTTTACACCAATGTGGTTTACCGAAAAAAATGGCACTTGAGCTTTTTAAACCATTTATCTACGGTAAATTAGAGCGTCGTGGCTATGCAACAACCATCAAAGCTGCGAAGAAAATGGTTGAACGTGAAGATGCGATTGTTTGGGATATCTTAGATGAAGTTATCCGTGAACATCCCGTATTACTGAACCGTGCACCAACACTTCACAGATTGGGTATTCAAGCATTTGAACCTATCTTAATTGAAGGTAAAGCGATTCAGTTACATCCATTAGTTTGTGCGGCATTCAATGCTGACTTCGATGGTGACCAAATGGCGGTTCACGTACCATTAACGTTAGAAGCGCAATTAGAAGCGCGTGCGTTAATGATGTCAACCAACAACATTCTTTCGCCTGCGAGTGGTGAGCCTATTATTGTTCCTTCACAGGACGTGGTATTAGGTCTTTACTATATGACTCGTGATAAAGTCAATGCGAAAGGTGAAGGCATGATTTTAACCGGTCCTAAAGAAGCAGAAAAACTGTATCGTTTAGGTCTTGTTGAGCTACATGCTAAAGTTAAAGTGCGTATTACTGAAAGCCAACGTAATAGTGTTGGTGAGTGGGAAGAAACCACGTCAGTTATTGATACTACTGTTGGGCGTGCTATTTTATGGTTGATTATGCCAAAAGGGATGAGTTACTCAGTGATCAACCAACCACTTGGCAAAAAAGCAATTTCACGTATTTTGAATATTTGCTATCGTCAACTAGGTATGAAAGAAACCGTAATTTTGGCTGACCAAGTGATGTATACCGGTTTTGCTTATGCTGCACGTTCTGGTGTTTCAGTTGGTATTGATGATATGGAAATTCCGGCTAAGAAATTACAAATTATCAACGAAGCTGAAATTGAAGTTGCTGAAATTCAAGAGCAATTCCAATCAGGTTTAGTCACAGCAGGTGAACGTTATAATAAAGTTATCGATATCTGGGCAGCAGCCAATGAACGTGTTGCAAAAGCCATGATGGATAACTTATCAACTGAAAAAGTGATTAATCGTGAAGGTAAAGAAGAAGTACAATCTTCTTTCAACAGTATTTATATGATGGCCGACTCAGGTGCGCGGGGTTCTGCAGCACAGATTCGTCAGTTAGCAGGTATGCGTGGTTTGATGGCAAAACCGGACGGCTCTATTATCGAAACACCAATTACAGCAAACTTCCGTGAAGGATTAAACGTACTTCAGTACTTTATTTCTACCCATGGTGCTCGTAAAGGTCTTGCTGATACAGCGTTAAAAACGGCGAACTCTGGTTATTTGACTCGTCGTTTAGTTGATGTTGCACAAGATTTAGTTGTTATTGAAGACGATTGTGGCACATTAGAAGGCGTAGTGATGACACCGGTTATCGAAGGTGGAGATGTTAAAGAGCCACTTCGTGAACGTGTATTAGGTCGTGTAACGGCTGAAGATGTGTTAAAACCAGGCAGTGCCGATATCTTGATTCCACGTAACACATTACTTGATGAAAGCTATTGTGATTTACTAGAAGCTGAATCGGTTGATAGTGTTAAAGTCCGTTCTGTCGTTTCGTGTGATACTGATTTTGGTGTTTGTGCGAAATGTTATGGTCGTGACTTAGCACGTGGTCACTTGGTGAATAAAGGTGAAGCAATCGGTGTTATCGCAGCTCAATCAATCGGTGAGCCGGGTACACAGTTAACCATGCGTACGTTCCATATCGGTGGTGCGGCATCAAGAGCGGCAGCAGAATCAAGTGTTCAAGTTAAAAACAAAGGTAGTATTAAATTAACTAATGCTAAATTTGTGACTAACCCAGACAAGAAATTGGTTATTACATCACGTAATGCTGAGTTAACGATTATCGATGATTTAGGTCGAATGAAAGAGACTTACAAAGTTCCTTATGGTTCGATTTTAACAAAAGGTAATGGTGCAGCAGTCGATGCTGGTGAAACAGTTGCTAACTGGGATCCGCATACAATGCCAGTTATCTCTGAAGCGAAAGGCTTTGTTAAATTTGTTGATATGGTTGATGGTCAAACTATTACCCGTCAAACCGACGAATTAACAGGTTTATCATCGATTGTTATTTTAGATGTCGCGGAGCGAACAGGTGTAGGTAAAGATTTACGTCCGGCAATCAAGATTGTTGATGCTAAAGGTAAAGATATCTATGTTGCGGGTACTGAAATGCTTGCACAATACTTCTTACCAGGTAAAGCATTAGTTCAATTAGAAGATGGTGCAGAAATCAATGTGGGTGATACGCTTGCACGTATTCCACAAGCCTCTGTAGGGACTAAAGATATTACCGGTGGTTTACCACGCGTAGCTGACTTATTTGAAGCTCGTAAACCGAAAGAATCAGCTATTCTTGCTGAAATTGATGGTATTATTTCGTTTGGTAAAGAGACCAAAGGTAAACGTCGCTTGATCATCACGCCATTAGATGGCAGTGAACCATATGAAGAGATGATTCCTAAATGGCGTCAACTTAACGTATTTGAAGGCGAACAAGTTGGACGTGGTGATGTGATTTCGGATGGTCCTGAATCAGCACATGATATCTTACGTCTACGTGGTGTAAATGCGGTAACACGTTACATTGTTAACGAAGTTCAAGAAGTTTATCGCCTGCAAGGTGTAAAAATCAATGATAAACACATTGAAGTTATCGTTCGTCAGATGCTGCGTAAAGCAACGGTTATTCATCCGGGTGGTTCTCGTCTACTTGACGGTGAACAACTTGAAGTTTCACGCTTGAAGATTATTAATCGTGAACTTGAAGCACAAGGTAAAGAACCAATTGTTTATTTACACGATCTACTTGGTATTACTAAAGCATCATTAACAACTGAATCGTTTATTTCTGCGGCATCGTTCCAAGAAACGACTCGCGTATTAACCGAAGCAGCTGTTGCTGGTAAAAACGACGAATTACGTGGCTTAAAAGAAAATGTCATTGTTGGTCGATTGATTCCGGCTGGTACTGGTTATGCTTACCATAAAGAGCGTTTACGTAAACGTGCAATGCCATCAAGTGATGATATTCAAACAACAATTTCTGCTGAAGAAGCAACAGCTAACTTAGCTGAGTTACTTAATTCTGCAGAAGAAAACCAATAGTCAGTAGGACGAGTTATTAAAATAGCACGTGATTGCACGTGCTATTTTTTTATCTCAAATGAAATGAAAGGAGTTTTATATGTATATTGTTATGAACCGTTTTAAAATAAAACGAGGTAGTGAAGAGACTTTTATTGACATATGGCGTAATCGTGATAGTCATTTGAAAGAGATGAAAGGATTTAATCGCTTTTACTTTCTACAAGGAAAAACTGAGCAGGATTATACTTTATTTTCTTCATTTGCCGAGTGGGAATCTAAGGCTGATTTTGAAGCTTGGGTAAACTCAGATCACTTCAAACACACTCATCGTAATACGAATAATCGACCGAATAATAGTGATATCTATTTTGAACCGGCACAATTAGAATGTTTTGATGTTTTACTAAAATAATAAATTTGATGAAACAAACAAAAATCTAATATTCCGATTCATCATTAATTCATTAAGGTTATGTGAGCAATAATCTAATAGTGACATAAGGAATTAAATAATAAGTTATGATTATACTTCGCAAAGTTTATAAAAATGGCTATAATACAATCTAACTATTATAAAAATATTGGTGTGATTAGCGTTATTTATTCTAAAAAATACAAAACCAATGAAAAATTAAGCTAATCCACATTGAATTACTTTTTTCCTGACTATCTTTTCTTTATTACTTATAGTGTTCTTTTTAGTTCTGATTCAAATCATGTTTATGTATTGATGATATTCAGTGCTCATTTCATATATTGATCTATATTTTGATGTCCTTAGTTTAATTGTTATTAGTTTCGATTAGTTGTGTTTTTCTAAATTACCTATTAATTAGACAATTTTATAAGGGGTTTACGATGAAATCAAAACTTGTGTTACTCATTATTGCGTTACTTATTGTTGCTGGATTCATTTTTTTTAAAAACTACAATAGTATCCAAACCCAAGATGAAAAAGTGGCAGCTTCATGGTCAGAAGTTATTAACCAGTATAAACGTCGAGCAGATTTAGTCCCTAATTTGGTTAATACTGTTAAAGGGTATGCGACACACGAGAAAGAGGTGTTTACACAAGTCACTGACGCCCGAGCCAAAGTTGGTTCAATACAATTAAACGCAGATCAACTTACCGATCCTACTTTATTTTCTAAATTTCAACAAGCTCAATCTGAATTGAGTTCTGCATTAAGTCGTTTGATAGCAGTCAGTGAAAATTATCCAGAGCTTAAAGCTAATACACTATATCAAGATTTAATGAGCCAACTTGAAGGTACTGAGAACCGTATTGCTGTTGCTCGAGGACGCTATATTGAAGCAGTGCAAAATTTCAATATTTATATCCGTCAATTACCCACAAAATGGGTAGCAGATGTTTTAGGTGTGAAACCAAAACAACAGTTTAGTGTTGAAAATGAAAAACAGATTTCTAATGCACCTGCAGTTAATTTTGGGTAGTGAATATAATGAAGAGATACTTTCCAGTTAGCTTATTGTTAATATTCAGTTGGTTTTGTTTTGGGCTGACTGAAATTCCACAATTTACCCAGCGGGTGATTGATACGACAAATACACTGACGCCATCACAAATTGATGATTTAGAATCGAGCCTAATTGAATTTGAAAAACCAAGAACTGACGGTGCTCAAATTATCATATTAATGATTGCAAAACTTGAAGATGAAACCATTGAACAATGCGCGACTCGAGTTTTTGCTCAATGGGGAATAGGAAAAAAAGGACAAGATAATGGTATTTTATTATTAATTGCTAAAGACGATAGACGTATGCATATTGAAGTCGGTTATGGGTTAGAGGGAACCATAACCGATTTAATTGCTAGTCATATTATTCGTGAACAATTAACACCGGAATTCAAACAAAATAACTATTATCAAGGTATCAAAAATGCTATATCCGTCTTGAAACAAAAAATAGATAACTCAGAACCTCTAGGTAATGAAAATAGCAATGAATCCGATATTGGTACGCTTCTTGCTGGTGAATTTGGTGCTAAATTATTTAATTATGGTTTGGTCTCTTTTTTCATTTGCTTTGTTATCAATAGTATTATTCCGCTAGGATCGTCTAAACGCTCTGCCAGTCGAAATTTGGGTACTGGGCTACTTAATGGATTATCAGTAGGTGGGTTTACCTTATGGAATGGTCATTCTATATCCATTGCTTTTATCTTACTATTCTTGGCGTTTGTCATGAGTACGATTGCGAGTGGATTTTTACGAATAAATGGTAGCAGTGGTTCAGGTGGCGGCGGATTCCGTGGAGGAGGTTTTGGCGGTGGTGGGTTTGGAGGCGGCTCAGGAGGATTTAGCGGTGGCGGAGGTGGTCGTAGTGGTGGTGGTGGCGCTTCTGGTAGCTGGTAGATTGATTAGAAATCGTTTTAATTAGTTTGTTAAAATTGGCTTATAATTATCAAATAAAAATTTCAAATTTGATGTTTTTTATATTATTGAAATAATGGAGTAATAAAAATATCAAGCCAATAATCAACGACTAAAACAAATTATCTTCTACGATCCCATTGACGAAACCTTGATTTAAAGGTAATATGCGCGCCTTACGGCATCGTGTAGTTTTTAGCTACACTGAATAATTTTTTAAGGTAGATGTGCATATTTTATGCAAAATAAATTGCCATTAACGATCGATCCTATTAAAGCTGCACAGAAACGACTTGATTATGTTGGATATTATCCAGCAAAAAGTGCAACAAGGATTGAAAGTCCAAAAAGTGATATCGAGTGCCGCTTATCTTTTGATTATGATGAGCAAAAACTCTGTGTTATCAACATTGATGCGAAGATAATGTTGGAACTGATTTGCCAACGTTGTTTTAAACCTTTTATCACTGAAATTCATGTGATGAATAAATTTAGTCCTGTAAAGAGCGATGCTCAAGCAGAGACACTACCGGAACATTATGAACCTGTTCTGATGAACGAGTTCGGTGAAGTGGATATATTAGCGTTACTTGAGGACGAAATTATTCTCTCGTTACCAATTGCGCCGGTACATGATAGTAAACACTGCGAAGTGTCAGAGGCAGATATGGTATTTGGTGATATTCCAAAAGAGAATGAAAAGCCAAATCCATTTGCAATTTTAGTTAGTTTAAAGAATAAGGGGTAAATCCATGGCTGTTCAACAGAATCGTAAAACTCGTGCAAAACGTGGTATGCGTCGTTCACATGATGCATTAACTGTTGCTAATATCTCAGTTGATGAATCAGGTAAAACACATTTACGTCATCACGTAACCGCTGATGGTTATTATCGTGGTCGTAAAGTGATTTCTAAATAATTACTGCGAATTTAGAAATCCTCAGGTGACATTTTGGATAATCTAACCATCGCGTTAGATGCTATGAGCGGGGACTTCGGTCCTCGTATTGTTGTTCCTGCTGCAATACAAGCATTAAATCGTTATCCAAATCTTTCTATTTTTCTGGTAGGTAATCTAACAGAAATAAGCTCCTTTTTGTCTAAAGAAAACACCAAACTTATTGCACAGTATCAAAATGATGGTCGATTGGTATTGATAGAATCAACCACTGTGATTACGAATGACATGAAACCCTCTTACGCAATTCGTCATAGTCAAGGCTCTTCAATGAGAATCGCATTGGAACTTGTCAAAGATAACTCTGCTCAGGCATGTGTTAGTGCGGGTAATACGGGCGCTTTGATGGGGTTGTCTAAACTATTATTACATTCTCTAACCGGTATTGACCGTCCCGCTCTGGTTGCGACTATACCAGCATTAAATAATCATGATACAGTCGTTTTGGATCTTGGCGCTAACGCTGAATGTGATAGTGATATGTTAGTACAATTTGCGATAATGGGTGAGATTCTTGCCAAAACCGTACTTAAGATCGAAACTCCACGAGTTGCATTACTTAACATTGGTGAAGAGGATATTAAAGGATTAGATAAAATTCGTGCAGCAGCGGCAGTTTTAAAATCGAATGAACAAATTAATTATATCGGTTATTTAGAAGGCAATGATCTTTTAACTGGTAAAACCGATGTATTAGTCTGTGATGGATTTGTGGGTAATGTAACATTAAAAACGGTAGAAGGCTTAATCAAAATTTTTATGTCTTCGCTCAAATTATCCTTAAATCATAATTCATTTTTAATGAAATTACTGAGCAAATGGATACAAAGAAAGATTGCAAAAAATTTTTGTTATTTGGATCCTGGGCGATATAATGGAGCCTGTTTACTTGGACTTCAAAGTATTGTGATTAAAAGTCACGGTAGTGCCAATCAAAAATCTTTTTTTGCAGCAATAGAACAAGCTATTTTGGCTATACAAACAAATATACCAGAGAAGATTGCAACCAGTCTTTCTTCCGCACTACCTAAGAGCGAATAATTAGATGTATACAAAGATATTAGGAACAGGAAGTTATCTTCCAAAACAGATACGAACCAACGCAGATCTTGAAAAAATGGTTGATACTAGTGATGAATGGATTACGACACGCACTGGCATCAAAGAAAGGCGTATTGCCGCTCCAGATGAAACTGTAACAACAATGGCCTATGAAGCTGCAATTAATGCTATTGACATGGCAGGTATCGATAAAAATGATATCGGTTTGATCATTGTTGCAACAGCAACTTCAGTGAATGCTTTTCCAAGTTCTGCAACTGAACTACAAGCTAAACTTGAAATAGGTGATGTGATTGCCTTTGATGTTTCGGCTGCATGTTCAGGATTTGTTTATGCGTTAGATATTGCGGATAAATATGTAAAAAGTGGTGCGATCAAATATGCTTTAGTAGTGGGGTCTGACATGTTAACACGTGGTGTTGATCCGGATGATCGTGGCACTATTATTATTTTTGGTGATGGAGCAGGTGCTGTTGTTGTAGGCGCATCTGAAGAGCCTGGTATTATTGCTTCACATTTACATGCCGATGGACGTTACGGGGATCTATTAAAATATCCTTATGTTGATCGCCGTGATATGAATGATCCTGTTTATATGACGATGCATGGTAATGAGGTGTTTAAAATAGCAGTTAAAGAACTCTCAAATTTAGTTGATGAGCTTTTAACTGAAAATGCTTTTAATAAAGCCGATTTAGATTGGTTGGTGCCTCACCAAGCAAATTTAAGAATTATTTCAGCGACAGCTAAACGATTAGATATGGATATGAGTAAAGTCATTGTAACGTTGGATAAACAAGGAAATACTTCAGCTGCATCGGTACCTTGTGCATTAGATGCAGGTGTCCGAGATGGACGCATTCAACGTGGCCAATTAATTCTATTAGAGGCATTTGGTGGCGGTTTTGTATGGGGCTCTGCGCTCATTAGATTTTAACTAATCAATTATTTTTATGTGATCAAGGATTTTAAAATGACCAAATTTGCAATGGTATTTCCAGGACAAGGTTCACAAGCGGTAGGTATGCTAAAAGATCTTGCTGATAATTATCCAATTGTGAAATCAACTTTTGATGAAGCTTCACAGGTATTAGGCTATGACTTATGGACACTTGTACAAGATGGTCCAGTAGAAGAATTAAATAAAACTTGGCAAACACAACCTGCGTTACTTGCTGCATCTGTAGCAATTTATCGGGTATGGCAGAATGTAAATGGTGCACAACCAGATTTTATGGCAGGCCATAGTTTAGGTGAATATTCAGCATTAGTTTGTGCAGGTGTTATTGATTTTAAAGATGCTATCAAATTAGTCGAACTACGCGGACAACTTATGCAAGAAGCCGTACCAACAGGTACAGGCGCAATGTATGCAATCATTGGACTTGATAATGAATCAATTCGTAAAGCATGTGAACAAGCCGCTCAAGGTCAAATTGTTGCACCTGTTAATTTCAACTCACCGGGTCAAGTTGTTATTGCTGGTAATAAAGAAGCGGTTGAACGTGCTGGTGCTTTATGTAAAGAAGCAGGTGCTAAACGCGCATTACCTCTTGCCGTGAGTGTTCCTTCACATTGTGCATTGATGAAACCGGCAGCAGATAAATTAGCAATAGCATTAGAAAACATTACTTTTAATACGCCAAAATTTGCAGTAATTAATAATGTCGATGTTAAAGTTGAATCATCTGCAGATCAAATTAAAGCAGCGCTTATTGCTCAGCTTTATAGTCCTGTTCGATGGACTGAAACAGTTGAAGAAATGGCAAAACAAGGTATAACCATTTTAGTTGAAATGGGACCAGGTAAAGTATTAACAGGATTGACTAAACGTATTGATGATTCATTGTCTGCTTGTGCAGTCAATGATAAAGCTTCATTAGATGTTGCGTTAGAAAATACTAAATAAAAATTTAAAAGAGGTAGTTATGAACCTATCAGGAAAAATTGCTTTAGTTACAGGTGCCAGCCGCGGAATAGGTAAAGCGATTGCAGAAAAATTAGTTGCATGTGGTGCAACAGTTATTGGTACAGCAACAACGGAAAAAGGTGCTGAAGCAATAAGCCAATATTTAGGCTCACACGGTAAAGGTTATGCTTTGAATGTGACAGATGAAGCATCAATTGAATCGGTTATTGGTGCAATTAAAACGGAATTTGGTGATATCGATATTTTGGTTAATAATGCAGGTATTACCCGTGATAATTTATTAATGAGAATGAAAGAAGATGAATGGCAAGATATTTTGAATACCAATTTAACTTCTGTGTTTCGTCTCTCAAAAGCCTTAATGCGAACTATGATGAAAAAGCGTTATGGCAGAATTATTACTATCGGTTCAGTTGTGGGAACGATGGGTAACGCCGGTCAAGCGAATTATGCGGCAGCAAAAGCAGGTTTAATTGGTTTTAGTAAATCATTAGCTCGTGAAGTCGCATCACGAGGAATTACAGTCAATGTTGTTGCGCCAGGCTTTATCGCAACAGATATGACAGAAGCACTTACTGATGATCAGAAAGCGTTAACATTAGCACAAGTCCCTACAGGGCGTTTAGGTGAACCCGCTGAAATTGCAAGTGCTGTGGCATTTTTGGCATCTGATGAAGCTTCTTACATCACGGGTGAAACTTTGCATGTCAATGGTGGCATGTATATGGTGTAATTGATTGGAATAGTGTAAAATAAGTTAATATTTTGACGATTCGAACAAAAATTAAGCAATTGGGTTGAAAAATGATTTGCATCTTTTTCAACATTTTATAAACTTACATTCACCGCCACTTTCGGCGATTTTTATAGGAAAAAAAAGAGTATGAGCACTATTGAAGAGCGAGTTAAAAGTATTATTGTTGAGCAACTTGGTGTGAAAGAAGACGAAGTAAAAAATGAATCTTCTTTTGTAGAAGATCTTGGCGCTGACTCTCTTGATACTGTTGAACTAGTTATGGCTTTAGAAGAAGAATTCGATACAGAAATTCCTGACGAAGAAGCTGAAAAAATCACAACTGTTCAATCAGCAATTGATTATATTACTGCAAATCAATAATTTTAGCTGAGTTTTCATAATAGGCGGTCAACTGATCGCCTAGTTTATATTTATGTCTTTAACTTGTTGAAGTATATCAACTTGATGTTTATTATTAGAAAACTCAAAGTAAAAATTTCATTGATTCAAATTTCATCTCAATCCTTTTCTGGAGGACAATGTGTCTAAACGCAGAGTTGTTGTTACTGGAATGGGCATGATATCTCCAGTTGGTAATACAGTTGAATCCACATGGCAAGCTTTATTAGCAGGTCAAAGTGGTGTTGAACTCATCGAACATTTTGATACAGCCCCTTTTGCAACGCGCTTCGCAGCGATGGTTAAAAACTTTAATGGCGAAGATTATAATATTTCACGTAAAGATGCACGTAAAATGGATTATTTTATCCAATATGGCATAGCCGCTGGTATTCAAGCAATGCAAGATGCTGGCATCGAAATTACGGAAGAAAATTCAGAACGTATTGGCTGCGCTATTGGTTCAGGTATTGGTGGACTTGGATTAATTGAGGAAAATCACAGTGCGCTAATTAATGGCGGACCACGTAAAATTAGCCCATTTTTTGTTCCATCAACCATCGTTAATATGATTGCTGGTCATTTATCTATTATTTATGGATTAAAAGGACCGAGTATTACTATAGCTACCGCTTGTTCTTCTGGCGTTCATAATATCGGACATGCAGCAAGAATGATTGCTTATGGTGATGCAGACGGCATGCTTGCCGGTGGTGGCGAAAAAGCGAGTACACCGCTTGGTATTGGTGGTTTTGGTGCAGCACGTGCATTATCAACCAATAATGACAATCCTAAAGCGGCGAGTCGACCTTGGGATAAAGACCGTGATGGTTTTGTACTTGGCGACGGTGCAGGAATCATGTTTTTAGAAGAGTATGAGCATGCTAAAAAACGTGGTGCTAAAATTTATGCTGAAGTTGTCGGTTTTGGAATGAGCGGCGATGCTTACCATATGACTTCACCTCCAGAAGATGGTAGTGGTGCAGCTTTAGCGATGAAATGTGCAATTCGTGATGCAGGTATTACACCTAATCAAGTTGGTTATATCAATGCGCATGGGACATCGACTCCTGCAGGTGATAAAGCTGAAACTCAAGCAGTAAAAAGTATTTTTAAAGAAAATTCAAGCAAAGTTATGGTCAGTTCAACAAAATCAATGATTGGTCATTTACTCGGTGCAGCTGGTGCTGTTGAATCAATCTTTACTGTACTTGCATTACGTGATCAAGCTGTACCGCCAACAATTAATTTAGATAATCCTGATGAAGGATGTGATCTCGATTATGTTCCTCATACAGCTCGTCAAGTTAAGAATTTAGAGTATGCACTGTGTAACTCGTTTGGTTTCGGTGGAACGAATGGTTCAGTGTTATTCAAAAAAATCTAATTTCTTATTCTAAATTATTCGTCGGTAATTTTTATTATCGACGAAAGCCTTCCTGAAAATTATTTTAGATGTGTTAAATCTTATCGACAAAGAGAATAAGAATATTTATATAGCTTGTGTTATAATCTTATATAAATTTTAAAGCATTATCATTACTGGAAATTATGGCAGAACCACAATTTATTCATCTCCATTTGCATAGCGATTTTTCTATGGTTGACGGAATTGCGAAAGTAGGCACATTAGTAAATGAGGTGAGCAAGTTACAGATGCCAGCCTTTGCGATTACCGATTTTACTAATTTATGTGGTCTTGTAAAATTTTATGGCACAGCAATGTCAAAAGGCATCAAACCTATTATTGGTGCTGATCTTGCTATAAAAAATCCACAAATGCCAGATGATATTTTTCGGTTAACTTTACTTGCAGCCAATAATGATGGATATAAAAATCTTACCTTACTGATTTCCAAAGCTTATGAAAGAGGTTACATCGGTGATATTCCGGTTGTTGATCAAGAATGGTTAACAGAGTATCGATCTGGATTAATTGTTTTAGCGGGTCGTGAAAGTGATATTGGTATCGGAATCATTCGCAATAATCAATCAATTATTGATAATGCTATTCAATTTTATTGTGAAAACTTTCCAGATCATTTTTACTTTGAATTAGTACGTACCAAACGTGTTAATGAAGAACTATTTATTCATAGTGCGGTTAAACTTGCAGAACAATATGCATTACCTGTTGTGGCAACTAATGATGTAAGATTTTTGGTTCCTTCTGATTTTGAAGCTCACGAAATTCGGGTTGCTATTCACGATGGTAATACCCTTGAAGATCCTAATAGACCCAAACACTACTCAGCTGAACAATATTTACGTTCAGAACAAGAAATGTGCGAACTGTTTTCTGACATTCCAGAAGCATTAGAAAATAGTGTTGAAATAGCCAAACGTTGTAATGTGTCGATTCGATTAGGGGAGTATTTTTTACCTAAGTTCCCAACAGGGAATATGTCTACAGAAGATTTTTTAGTTCACAAATCACGTGAAGGTTTGGAAGAAAGATTAGAACTTTTATTTCCTGATCCTAACGTTAGACAACAAAAACGACCAGAATATGATGAACGTTTAGAAACCGAATTAAACGTAATCAACCAAATGGGGTTTCCTGGCTATTTCCTGATCGTTATGGAATTTATTCAATGGTCTAAAGATAATGATATTCCTGTCGGTCCGGGTCGTGGTTCAGGGGCTGGTTCTCTTGTTGCTTATGCACTGAAAATTACGGATTTGGATCCGTTAGCCTTTGACTTACTTTTTGAACGTTTTTTAAATCCTGAACGGGTATCAATGCCAGATTTTGATGTTGATTTCTGTATGGAAAAACGTGATTTAGTGATTGATCATGTTGCTGACATGTACGGTCGAGATGCAGTTTCACAAATTATTACATTTGGTACAATGGCTGCTAAAGCCGTTATACGCGATGTGGGACGAGTGCTGGGACACCCTTATGGATTTGTTGATCGTATCGCAAAGCTCATACCTCTTGACCCCGGAATGACCCTTGCAAAAGCGTTTGAACTCGAGCCTCAATTGCAAGAAATTTATGACAATAATGAAGATGTAAAATCATTAATTGATATTGCCAGACAATTAGAAGGGGTGACTCGAAACGCCGGTAAACACGCCGGTGGGGTCGTGATTTCACCAACTAAAATTACAGATTTTTCGCCTATCTATTGTGATTCTGAAGGTCATCATCCCGTTACACAATTTGATAAAAATGATGTTGAATATGCAGGACTGGTCAAATTCGACTTTTTAGGATTACGTACGTTAACCATTATTGATTGGGCAATCAAAATGATTAATGAGCGTCAGGCAAGAGAAGGTCTGGAAACGGTTGATATTACACGCATTCCGCTTGATGATCAAAAATCGTTTGATTTACTATTAAATGCAGAAACGACTGCTGTTTTCCAGCTTGAATCGCGTGGTATGAAAGATCTCATAAGACGTTTAAAGCCCGACTGCTTTGAAGATATGATTGCATTAGTCGCATTATTCCGACCAGGGCCTCTACAATCAGGAATGGTGGATAATTTTATCGATCGTAAACATGGTCGTGAAGAGGTGTCTTATCCCGATATTAATCATCAGCACGAATCCTTGAAGCCTATATTAGAACCAACTTATGGCATTATTCTCTATCAAGAACAGGTCATGCAAATAGCACAAACGTTATCTGGTTATACCTTAGGTGGTGCGGATTTATTACGTCGAGCTATGGGTAAGAAAAAGCCAGAAGAAATGGCTAAGCAACGTTCTGTATTTAAAGAAGGCGCTGAAAAGCAGGGCGTAGATGGAGAACTGGCTATGCGGATTTTTGATTTAGTTGAAAAATTCGCAGGTTATGGTTTTAACAAATCGCATTCGGCTGCTTATGCACTTGTTTCTTATCAAACTCTCTGGCTAAAAACACACTATCCTGCAGAGTTTATGGCGGCAGTTATGACGGCTGATATGGACAATACCGATAAAATCGTTGGTCTGGTCGATGAATGCCTACGTATGGGACTCAAAATTAATCCGCCTGATATTAACAGTGGGTTGTATCATTTTCATGTGAATGAAAAAGGTGAAATTGTTTACGGTATTGGTGCAATAAAAGGTGTGGGCGAAGGTCCGATTGAGGCGATAGTTGAAGCGCGCAATAGTGGTGGATATTTCAAAAATATTTTTGAATTATGTGCGCGAACAGATATGAAAAAAATTAACCGTCGTGTTTTAGAAAAACTCACCATGGCTGGCGCTTTTGATAAATTAGGTCCACATCGAGCAGCGATTTTAAATAGTATTAACGACGCTATGCAAGCGGCGGATCAATATGCTAAAGCACAAGATATTGGTCAAGAAGATATGTTTGGTGTATTAGCTGAAGAACCAGAACAAGTTGAACATGCTTATGCAGCTGTTCCAGAATTGCCAGAACAAGTTTTGCTTGATGGTGAACGTGATACTTTAGGGCTTTATTTAACGGGGCATCCGGTTACACAATACCTGAAGGAGCTAAATCGTTATGCTGGAGGTTTACGGATAAGTGAAGCTTCTCCAACGGGTTGGGGAAAAATGGCCACTTTTGCTGGTATTGTTGTTGATGCTAGAGTTCGCATTACTAAAAAAGGAAACAAAATCGGTTTATTTACGTTGGATGATCGCTCAGGTCGTATTGACGGTATGCTTTTTACTGATGCACTGGAAAAATTTGAGCATTTATTGGTTAAAGATAAAATTTTGATAGTCACCGGTCAAGTCAGTCATGATGATTTTAATGGTGGATTCAAAATGACGGTACGTGATATGGTCGACTTGAAGGATGCCCGAGCGAAGTATGTTAAAGGTTTGGCGGTGACATTAACTGACAGTGAAGCTGATAGAGCAATGTTGCAGCGTCTACAACAACTATTTGAACCCTATCGACATGGTAGTGTACCTGTAAATCTTTACTATCATAGGGATGACTCGATCGTTAGAATACAATTCGGTACAACTTGGCGAGTTATTCCTGAGGATGCTTTGATTGTAGAGCTTAAAACCTTGCTAGGTAATGATCGTATTGAATTTGAATTTTAGTAAATTAGTATAAAATTATTCCTATTAAGTAAAATAAAGGAATATAGCAAATCTACATTTAAGGATAAAAATAAGTTGTTCTTTTTTATATCCCAGTCGATAACTGATAAATGTAGATGACTTTAATTAGTATTACATAGTAAAATTGACTTAATTTTATTTTAAGAATTAGTCTTTATACTATATTAAATAATGTATTTATTACAAATACAAAATAAATTAAGAGGCAATCATAAGCGTTATGAACAATTTTTTGGAATTTGAAAAGCCGATAGCGGAATTAGAAGCAAAAATTAATTCCTTAAAGAATATTGATTCACAACAAGTTGAATTAGATATCAATTTAGACAAAGAGATTAAACAACTAAATAAAAAAAGTCGAGAGTTAACAAAAAAAATATTTGCAAATTTATCTCCATGGGAAATCGCACAATTAGCCAGACATCCAAATAGACCCTATACACTTGATTATATCAAAGAAATGTTTACTGATTTTGATGAGTTAGCAGGTGATCGTGCTTATGCTGATGATAAAGCAATCGTCGGTGGTATTGCTCGTATTGATGATCGACCAGTTATGGTAATTGGTCATCAAAAAGGTCGTGAAACAAAACAGAAAATATATCGTAACTTTGGTATGCCTGCACCTGAAGGTTATCGAAAAGCATTACGTTTAATGCAATTAGCTGAACGTTTTAAATTACCTATTATTACTTTTATTGATACGCCGGGAGCATATCCTGGTATTGGTGCCGAAGAGCGAGGACAAGCTGAAGCAATAGCTAGAAATTTACGCGAAATGTCTCGTCTTAACGTTCCAACTATTTGTACTGTTATTGGTGAAGGCGGTTCTGGTGGAGCACTCGCGATTGGTGTTGCTGATAAAGTGAACATGTTGCAGTACAGTACTTATTCGGTTATTTCTCCTGAAGGGTGTGCATCTATTTTGTGGAAAAGTGCTGATAAAGCTCCTGTTGCTGCTGAAGCAATGAATATGACAGCTGATAAATTACTTAAATTAGATCTAATTGATTCAATAATTCCTGAACCACTAGGTGGTGCTCATCGTGATTATTTTGCGGTATCCGATTCTTTGAAAAAACAGTTAATTAATGATCTTAATGAACTTGAAGAAATGGATTTATCCGTACTGCTTGAAAGAAGATTTCAACGCCTTATGAACTATGGTTATGCAAGATAGCCTTATTGGAATACTATTATTATGGAAAAAAAGACGGGTTTAAAACGTATAATTAATGCAACAAAGTACTCTTTTAAAGGGTTTAAATCAGCGATCAAATATGAAACCGCATTTCGTCAAGAATTATTGTTGTTGATTGTGGCTTATATTGTGGTCATGCTAATTGATTTCACGATATATGAACGTATTTTATTATTAGGTTCTATTGGTGTTGTGATGATTGTCGAGCTTATCAACAGTGCCATTGAATGTGTGGTAGATAGAATCGGTAGTGAAAGACACGAGTTATCGGGTCGTGCTAAGGATTATGGATCTGCAGCCGTGTTTTTATCGTTATTATTAACGGTAATTTTATGGATTTACTTATTTTCCTGCCACTTTTTTCCCTAAATTCTTTCTAACTCATTGACAATTTGAATGATAATAGTGCGAGTGAAATACTCGCATTTCATTCTTTTTTATTCCGATACTAGCTCTTTAATGGTGAAGTTGCCTGTTTTTTCTGTATCCAGCTTCTCTTTTAACCAAGGCATGATCGATTGCATTTGCTCATGTAGCTTCCAAGGCGGATTAATTACAATCATACCGGATGCTGTCATTCCTTTCTGATTATTGTCAGGTTTTAGAGCAAGCTCAAACTGTGAAATTCGCTTAATTCCTAAATTTACAATTCCATCAATCATCCTTTGGGTCTGTGTTCGTGATACGACAGGATACCAGATAAGATAAACACCAGTCGCAAAACGTTTATACGCTTCATTTATCGCCGTTGGAATTTTTTGATAATCATCTTTGATCTCATATGAAGGATCAATTAATATCAGTCCTCGGCGTGATTCGGGAGGTAATTTTGATTTTAATTGTGCAAAGCCATCTTCACGTAATACTCTTGCGCGTTTATCCTTATTAAATTCCTGCCTTAACAAAGGATAGTCGGTTGGATGTAATTCGGTAAGATTAAGTTTATCTTGTTCCCGAAGTAGCTGTTTAGCAATGAGCGGTGAACCAGGATAATACTTTAAAGTATCAAATGGATTGTAGCGCTTAAGAATTGATAGATAAGTATCAAGTTGTTTTGGAAGATCCGGTTGTTGCCATAATAAATTAATCCCAGATAAATATTCTCCCGTTTTCTCAGCATGTTCACTTTTTAATAAATATCGCCCCGCACCACTGTGAGTATCCAGATATAAAAAAGGTTTTTCTTTTTCCTTTAACGATTCAATACATAGTGTTAATACAATATGTTTTAAAACATCTGCATGATTACCTGCATGGTAGCTATGACGATAACTTAACATTAAAAATTTAGCCTCATTTGTTTATTATTTTGCATGTGAAATAGATAAAGCTTAATAAAGTAGGCAAGTCATTTTCATTAATTTTCAATTAAAGTTGAATACTGATGTTATCATCAGAAATTGATAGCCATATAAACTATATTTTGCGATATCGGTGTAACCTAAATATAAGGAGAATGAGTATTATAAGTCAGAAAGGGATTTTTTCAACTTTGTAGCCTTAAAGTGTATATGGCAAGAGATTATAGGTAACGTGTGCTCCTCATCTCACATTTAGGACAACATTTTCTGTTTAAGTGGTGTACCACATTTGCGACATAAATAATTTATATTATTGTGCTGAACTTTATTGTGTCTAATCTTTGTTAATTGATGCTCCTGACACTCACAATAGTATAAATAAAAGTCTCGTTTAACATTGAAATTATGAGTTGTTTTAGGCATTTTACCTAGGATATTTGACATAACATATTGCCATTCTTTGCCATGAGGCTTTACGTTGCCAAATTTTTTAAAAACAATTAGGTGAGCTAACTCATGGGGCACAACTTCTTCAATAAATACTTGTCCATTGTCGGCAAGCATTATTGAATTCAATTGGATTTCCCAACGCATTAGAAAAGCACTTCCTGCCACACTTCCTTTAGGTTTATAAATTATTTTAGGTTCGGTAAATTGCATATTTAGCAATTGATTAGCTTGCGCTAAGTATTTTCTTAGGCAAGCTATAACTTGGTTGTGCAAATTTATGGGGATACGTTTAAAGTCCGGCTGCATCTCGTAATTGAGCCGCTTTATCTGTTTGTTCCCAAGGAAAAATATCTCGTCCAAAGTGACCATAACTTGCTGTTTTTTGATAAATTGGTTGAATTAAATTTAGCATTTTAATCAGTCCATAAGGTCTTAAATCAAAAAATTCCTTAACTAATGCAACAATTTTATCATGCGCAATTTTTTCCGTGCCAAATGTATTAACATAAATTGAAGTCGGATTAGCAATACCAATTGCATAAGATAGTTGTAACTCACATCTATCAGCTAATCCAGCAGCAACAATATTTTTTGCAACATAACGAGCAGCATAAGCAGCCGAACGGTCAACTTTTGATGGATCTTTACCAGAAAAAGCCCCACCACCATGACGAGCTGCTCCACCATAAGTATCCACAATTATTTTACGTCCGGTTAACCCACAATCCCCCATAGGTCCGCCAATAACAAAACGCCCAGTTGGATTGATGAAATATTTAGTTCGGGAAGTTAACCACTCAGCTGGTAAGGTTGGTTTGATGATCTCCTCCATTACCGCTTCATGTAATGCATTTTGTTCAATATCTTCTGCGTGTTGGGTGGATAAAACAATCGTATCAACACCTTTAATTATGCCATTTTCATAAATTAATGTTACTTGGCTTTTGGCATCAGGTCTTAACCATGGAAGTATTCCTTTCTTTCTAACTTCAGCTTGGCGATGCATAAGCTCATGAGCATAACTGATTGCTGCTGGCATAAAGTTTGGCATTTCATTGGTTGCGTAGCCAAACATTATCCCCTGATCACCTGCTCCTTGCTGTAAAGGATCTTCACGATCTACACCTTGGTTAATATCGGGTGATTGTTTTCCAATTGCATTTAAAACAGCACAAGAATTAGCATCAAATCCCATTTCTGAACTGGTATATCCAATATCACTAATTGTTTTTCGGGTTAACTCTTCTATATCTACCCATGCTGAGGTTGTAATCTCGCCACCAACAAGTGCCATACCTGTTTTTACATAGGTTTCACATGCAACACGAGCTTTAGGATCTTGCTTTAAAATAGCATCAAGTACCGCATCTGAGATTTGATCGGCAATTTTATCTGGATGACCTTCTGAAACTGATTCAGAAGTGAATAGAAATTCTGACATTCAATACCTTCTTAAATTTATTCGTACGAATAACATATAAATTCAAAATAGCGCTCATTTTAGCAGTTTTACCATCTAGACGTCTAGTTAAAAAATTTTTCTAATAGTGTCTTTTCATCAATGACAGGTAATAAAATAACTTGCATTAATTTTTAATCAATTTACGATAGTTTGCGTTTTTACCTATCAATTAGCTAAACATCTACAGAAATATGAAAATAAAAAATACAACTCCTACAGTGCTAGTCTTTGATTCCGGTATTGGTGGATTATCGGTATATGACGCCATTTACAAGAAGATGCCTAATCTACATTACATTTATGCATTTGATAATGAAATGTTTCCTTACGGCGATAAGTCATCCGAATTTCTTATTGATAGGGTCACGTCAATTATTGGACATATTTCGAAACATTATTTTATTGACATAGCTGTTATTGCATGTAATACAGCAAGTACTATCTGTTTACCGAGTTTAAGATCCAAATTTTCTTTTCCTATTGTAGGTGTTGTTCCTGCTATTAAACCAGCTTGCCAAATTACCCAAAACAAATGTATCGGACTGCTGGCAACAAAGGCAACCATTGAACGCGCTTATACAACAAATCTCATTCAAGAATTTGCAACGGACTGTACAGTTAAACTACTTGGCTTATCTGAGCTTGCATTTATTGCAGAAAATAAATTGCAAGGTGTTACTGTCGATATAAATCAATTACAAACTTTACTTGCGCCGTGGCTTTCTGAACCTGTTATACCAGATACTATTGTATTAGGTTGTACTCACTATCCATTTATCAAAGAAGAGTTACAAGTAATTTTTCCTAATGCGACATTTATTGATTCAGGAAATGCTATTGCTACTCGTGTCTATAATTTACTCAACGAACAATTTGATTTAAATGCAGAAAACAAGAGTGCTAAGGAAAATATTGTAATGAGTACCAACTATAACCAATATGTTGAAAAATTAACTGACAAATTAACTAAATATAAACTTAATAAATATCAATACATTAATATTTAGCGTGTTTAAACCTTACTCAAACAGAGCAAAGATCTGCTTTTTTTGCTTGTAAAAAAAAATGAAGTGCCTATAATGCGCATCCACTGACACGGCGTCAGCGAAAGCAGGCGGAACAAGAGGTTAGTGAGCAGGATCAAAAATTTT
>NZ_JBIDFJ010000014.1:0-60686 GCF_046635705.1 Gilliamella sp. CG25
CGTTAGTTCATTCAGTAAACTTTCACCGACTTGATTGATAAGGCTGGTTATTTTGTTCGCCATGGGTTACTCCTTTGCTGATGTGTCGGACTGGTTAATCTGCTTTCCAACGTTATTTAGGTAATAATGATTTCGGTTGCTTAAGTTGGAGTAATTAGGGGAATCGATAATCAGAAAAGAATCAAGAAATTGATGAGATAATGATTGTAAATTGAGATACAAATCATCATAAAAATGACAGAAATGACTGTAAATAGGTAATCGGTTTTCTGATAGCACTAAACAACGAACCACAACTACTCCTTAATATCCATACTTATCCCTATTAATTAACTTTTATTTATTTTGTATTATCAATTACGATAATCTTATTTATAATAAAATTATATTACTTTGCAAAAATTTGCAATATAATTTTTGATAAGTTATGTAAAATTAACAATAAATTACAAAACGTGTAAATTCAAATATCGAAGTAAGCTTTTTATTAACGTTGTATTTTAATTATTTCAAAAATATGGAATAAAGATAATTTTTCAAAAGTGATAGTTGACTATAAAACGGTGTTGACTATATGGAGATTATGATGAAGATCGTGGAATTAATTATCCTACTTATACCCTAATATCAACCCAATAATCCTACGGTGATCTTCATTATAATAAAATTTTGACTTGCTTAAATACATCATTTAAATTCAACTAAATCATCATGTTGATGATTGACTTTTGCCAAAATTGACTGGATTTTTTTGTCATCATCAATAATTAAATAAAATGGGCGTAATTTTGGATAGTGATTTTTTAGTAAGTCACCTTTTGGAGTACCTTTAGGATAAAATTGAAAAGTAATAACGTTAGAACTGGCTATGATGTTTTTAAAGTCGTCCCAATAAAATATTCCTTCTATATCATAAGATTTGACTAAAATTCCTTCTTCAAAAAAGGCAAAATAACTGGTGACAGGCCATTTTAAGCTGTTGTAAAGTTTTTTTAGTCGCCTGATTTCAAATGAAACTGCAATATAATGTTGAAGGATCCAAAATACTATCATGATAGCACCTAGCAACATGACTAATAGAAGATTAAAAAATAGTTTATCTGTCGGATTATAATTTAGGTATAGCACAGTAAGCAGTACCCAAGACGTAATTAATGCGATAAAGGTTAGTATTCTTTTTTTAGGAAGGTGAAATCGAAGAACTATATTGTGGATATTGGAAAGAATAATTTTTTTAGACTCTAATTTGACATCGTAATCACACAAAAATTCTGCCTCTTCAGGATCAAAGGCGATATAAGGTTGGTTAACGGCTCCATTCATTCTGCTATTCCTATTCATTTTAGTGATAATCACTTTGCCATTATAAAAGAGCCTAACACACATTGCAAAATAATTATTTGTTTATCATAGAGTTAATTTATAACCGTGGTGATAATGATTGTCCTTCAAGCATGATTGCAACTACGTTTATTGACTATTTTTCGTCCTGTATTTATTGATAATGGTTAACTCGGTTTCGGTAATTAATTGGTTGTCTGATTTAAATAATCTCATTACAATACCTTCCCTTATCCATTGACAGACTCTATTTTATGATCACGTTTCGTCATGCCAAACTCAATGATTTGCCTTTTATTGTTGAGGTTTATAATTCGACCATTGCCAGCCGTATGGTTACAGCTGATACATCACCTGTTTCAATCGACAGTAAGCGTGATTGGTTTGAACAACATAATGAGGATAATCGCCCTCTTTGGTTAATTCAGCATCAAAATCAACCTTGTGGTTGGATTAGTTTATCTTCGTTTTATGGGCGACCTGCTTATTCTAAAACGGTCGAAGTGAGTTTATATCTTCATGAACAGTTTCGAGGTAAAAAAATTGGGCAATATATGCTTGCTCAAATTGAAGAATATGCCCGTAAAGTCGGTATCGATAGCATATTAAGTTATGTATTTGGTCATAATATTCCCAGTATCAGTCTTTTTAGTAAAATGCAGTATCAGCAATGGGGATTATGTCCAAAGATTGCCGAACTGGACGGTGTAAAGCGTGATTTAATTATTTTTGGAAAATCACTTATTTAAACGTTGTCAATATCAAATAACTTATGCAATTTATTTATAAGGATACAAGTTTACATGACCATTTCACAAAATTTAATTTATCTAGGACGCCAAGCCAAAATAACCAGTTCACTGATTGTGATTAATATTGCTTGGTTTGTTATATCCCGTCTTTGTGATAGCCGTAGTTTTGTTGATTCTTTAAAAAACTTGTTTTTGGTTGATTGGGGCGCCGATGTATCGCAATTGACTTTTTCGGGGCAATATTGGCGCATGTTCACTAGCTTATTTATGCATGTCAGCCTGTCACACTTGTTAATGAATATGATCGCCTTATGGAGTGTGGGCATCATTTTAGAAAAACGCCTTCCAAAATTTGCCTTTATTGGTATTTATTTTCTTTCTGGATTAATCAGTAATTTAATCAGTGATATTGCTAATCTTGATCGTACCGTGATTAGTTGTGGGGCATCCGGTGCAATTTTAGGGATTATTACCGCGTTATTATCTTATAGTTTGGTTAATCGAGCCAATCTTAAAGAAATGCCCATCAATGCTATTATCATTAGTTTAGTGCTTACCGCTGGCTTAGGCTTGCTTCCTGGTATTAATAATATGGCGCATTTAGGGGGGGCTGTTGCCGGTTTTGGTTTGGGTTTAGTCGTGTCGTTATTGATAAAATGGTTTGGGTATTTAAGTAAATTTACAGTACTGTTTATTTGTTTATTATTTATCGTGACTATCTGGTGTATTTATATGGGGTATGTGCATTATGAATTACCGGATAATTTAAAATATCATTATTAATCACATTATGTTGCGCTGATAACTAGTGCTATCAGCGCCTGCTATATCATATTAAAAACTGTTTAATATTTTTGCCGGATCAATTTTACATGCCCGCTTAGCCGGATAATAACTGGCAATTAAACTTAATAGCATGGCAGTAATAAATACAATTAGCACATCAGTTGCATGAATTTTTGAAGGTAAAAAGTCAATAAAATAGACATTTCCATTTAATACTTTATGCCCGATCAGCGATTCAATTACTTTCATTATATTTGACAGCTGCCAAGCGGATAGAACGCCTAAAACAACGCCAAGTAAACTACCTATTAAGCCCGAAATGACCCCATACCAAATAAAGATATGTTTAATTAGGCGATTATTTGCGCCCAGTGTTTTAAGAATTGCAATATCTCGTTGTTTATCTTTTACAGCGATCACTAATGTCGAGACAATATTGAAACAGGCAACACCAATCACCACAATCATTGCTAAATACATGATTTGTCGTATCATTTGAATGTCTCGATACATAAAACCGTACGAGTTTTCCCAACTGGTGTACGTGACGTTTTCGTCAAGATTTAGTATCGCCCTGCCTAACAGGCTTTTAGCCAAATAAACTTGATTAACATTGACCATTATACCTGTGACGCTGTCACCAATATTCAAAAGTTTTTGAGCGTCTGATAAGGGGATTAACGCAACATTGTTACTTAAGCTACCACTTAAATCTAAAATTCCCACCACTTGTAAACGCACACGTTTAGGTGGTTTGAGTTGGTTATTATCACTTGATACCGGAATTAACAATGTTATCCATGCACCCTGTTTTACCGACAGTTTTTTTGCCAGTCCCGATCCGATAATAATTTGCTGACTATCGTTTTTAAAATATTGCCAACGATCATCCAACACATATTTTGGCAACGCACTTATGGCTTTTTCGCGCTGTGGATCAACCCCTTGTACCTCAACGGCACCAAGTTTGCTTCCATTTTCGATAAGCCCTGTAAAGCTGATAAATGGTGCTGCTGAAACAATATTTTTATCTTCTTCTAACTCTTGTTGGATATGCTGCCAGTCATTTAAATTGCCATATTGAGAATATATCTGTCCATGCGGAACAACCGATAACACTCGGTTTTTTAATTCATATTCAAAGCCATTCATGGCACTTAAGCCAATAATGAGTGCGGCAATTCCAATTGCAATGCTTAAAGTTGAGATAATCGAGATAAGTGATACCATGCCACTTTTACGGCGACCTTGACGAAATTTTATTGCCGTCATTAAGGATAGATTCATTTTGTTTTCCACTAAATCGTTTTTTTAATGTCCGCTTTCAGAAAGCTGCCCGTCACTCATAACCAATTGTTTATCTAATTTTTTAGCCAATTCAAGATCATGAGTAACAACCAAAAAAGCTGTTCCTTGTTCTTTATTGAGTTTGATAAGCAAATCAAATATGGCATCCGCTGTTGTTTTATCCAAGTTTCCGGTGGGTTCATCCGCCATGACTAAAGACGGGTTATTAATTAATGCCCGTCCTATTGCCACACGTTGACGTTCTCCGCCCGATAGTTCGGACGGACGATGTTCGGCTCGGTTTGTTAAATTAACCGATGCTAACATGTCTTTTGCCCGTTTTTTGGCTTCGTTGGGCGATACACCACCAATTAAGAGTGGCATAGCGATATTTTCAAGTGCGGTAAAATCGGGTAAAAGGTGATGAAACTGGTAGACAAAACCGATGTCTTGATTGCGTAATTTTGCTTTTGCTTGTTCTGATAATTGATTAAGCTGTTGTGATTTGAATATGATTTCACCTGATGTCGGTTTGTCCAATCCACCCAGTAGATGTAATAGTGTACTTTTACCCGAACCTGAACTTCCTATAATAGCGAGTAATGATTGAGGATGAAGATCAAATGAAACATTTTTTAAGACTTCAGTCACCATTTTCCCTTCTTTATAGGTTTTATAGAGATTGTTAGCAGTCAGTAATGGCTGAGTATTATTCATAACGTAGCGCCTCGGCAGGTTGAATGGTTGCAGCACGATAAGCAGGATATAAGGTTGATATTAGCGATAACATGAGTAATCCGATAATAATAAAAACAATTTGTGAAGGTTCGATTAATGTCGGTAATTCTATACCTGCAAGCGATAAATCTAAGGTTTCCATGATGTTATTTAAGTTACAAGCAAGTACAAGTCCTAAAGTGCTTCCTAGTAGTGTACCTATTACCCCTGAACTTGCGCCTTGTATGATAAAAATTAGCATTATTTTAAAACGTGATAATCCTTGAGTTTTTAAAATGGCAACCTCACCTTGTTTTTCCATCACCAATAAACTTAAAGACGTAATAATATTAAATGCTGCAACGATCACGATAAGGCTAATCAGTAAGCCCATGACGTTTTTTTCCATTTTTATTGCTTGAAATAATTCGCCCCGTTTTGCTCGCCAATCTTTAAATTCAAGTCCTTCCGGTAGTGGAGTATTCGTAATTTCAGCAATTTGTAGAGGGTGTTTCAAAAATAATCGCCAACCGGTAATTGTATTAGCTGGGTAACGGAGTAATTTTTGAGCATCGGTTTGGTTGACGTAAATTAAGGTTTGGTTAATGTCATGGTTAACCGAAAATAGTCCAACAACAGTAAATAAACGTTGTGATGGTATACGCCCCACTGGTGTGACCTGACTGGCATCGGTAACCATTAAACGTATTTTATTACCTACTGTCACGCCGAGTTGATTGGCTAATGTTTGTCCTAAGATTACATTATATTGCCCAGCCTGTAGATCGGATATCGATCCGGTATAAATATAATCTTGAATGGGATCATCATCTTCTGGATTGATGCCCATCAAGGTACTTACATTGATACTTTGTTCACTTTGCAATACCACGTCGCTAGTGACTAACGGCGTAATGCGACTTACGCCATTAATCTGTCCAAATTGTTCATATGCCGTGTTATCTATGACGATTTTGCCTTGTGGTGTGGTGATTTGTGCTTGCGGTAAGAACTTTAACACACTATTTTGCATCTGATCTTCTAGTCCATTCATGACCGATAACACCAGAATTAATCCCAATGATCCAAGCATGATCCCTATCATCGATAACCATGAAACAAAGCGACCAAAGCCATCAGTCTTTTGACCGTATACATAACGTAACCCAATATAAAGCACTAATGGACGAAATATTTTTGACATAAATGTTTATCATTTCCGAAACTTTTTGACAAAGTTTTGCAAGTTAAATAGAAGACGTTTATCATACAGGATTAAACAGTTATAGAAAACATCCAAGTAATTACGTTATAATGTATTAATACTTTTTGCACCAATATCAATTAAATTTATCATGTCTAAAAAACTCAATATTTCAACACTTATTCCACAAAAACCCGGTGAAGTAAAACAGTTTGGACAACTGGTGGGATCCTCATTATCGAAACTGTGTGCCGATGCAATTGCTGCGCATAACGGTTTAGTGGTGATTGTCACCGATGATATGCAGCAAACAACCCGCATTTATGAAGAGCTGAAGCAATTTAGCCATTTTCCGGCTATTTCGTTTCCTGATTGGGAAACCTTGCCTTATGATAGTTTTTCACCTCATCAAGATATTGTATCTGAACGCTTATCTTGCCTTTATCATCTTGCACATTTAACCAAAGGCGCGTTAATTTTACCGATCAATACGTTAATGCAAAAAGTTTGCCCAAAAAGTTATTTAGGTGGGCATGTGTTCATTATGAAGAAAGGCTTACAAATTAGCCGTGAACATTTGCGAATGCAATTAGAAAATGCCGGTTATCGCGCTGTTAGCCAAGTCATGGAACATGGCGAGTATGCTACACGAGGAGCACTTTTTGATATTTTTCCTATGGGTAGCGATAAACCTTATCGTATTGATTTTTTTGATGATGAAATTGATAGTATCCGAACGTTTGATGCTGAAACACAACGAACGCTTGAAGAAATTGTAGAAATTGAGTTATTACCAGCTCATGAGTTTCCTTTTGATAAAGCGGCTATTGAATTGTTTCGTAGCCAATGGCGTGCAAAATTTGAAGTCAGATTAGAGCCTGAAAGTATTTATCAGCAAGTCAGTAAAAATATCTTACCAACAGGGATTGAATACTGGCAAGCCTTGTTTTTTAGTGAGCCGTTAACGACACTTTTTTCTTATTTTTTAGATAATACGCTAATTATTAATACGGTCAATATCGAGCAGTTTGCCAATAAATATTGGCAAGATATTAATCAACGTTATGAAAGTCGCAAAGTTGATCCTATGCGTCCTTTACTTGAACCCGCAGTTATTTGGTCTAAAACGGATGAAATCTTTGCTAATTTTAAACATTATCCAAGGATGATTGTATCGAATAACACGGTGGATGAGTCATCTAAAAATATCAATTTACCTTTTATGAGTTTGCCTGATATTGGTTTTCAGATTCAATTGAAAGACCCTTATCATCAATTTAATCAATTCACTGAAAACTTTAATGGCAAGATTATTTTTTCGGTTGAATCAGAAGGTCGTAAAGAAGCATTACAAGAGATTTTAGGTCGAATTCGTATTTATCCAACCAGCATTAATCAGCTTGATCAGCAAGCAACGGTTGATAACCGCTTTTGTGTCATGGTCGGTGCGGGTGAACAAGGTTTCATTGATGAGCAACAGCATTTTGCTTTTATTACTGAAAATGAACTGTTAGGACGACGTGTTATTCGTCGTAAAAATGAGAACAGACAAGCTATTAATACCGATAGTTTAGTTCGTAGTTTAGCCGAATTAACCCCTGGTAAACCAGTCGTGCATTTAGAGCACGGTGTAGGACGTTATGCTGGGTTAACGACGTTAGAAACAGGCGGTATTACGGCTGAATATCTTATTTTGCTTTATGCAAATGATACCAAACTTTATGTACCTGTTTCATCGCTTAACCTGATCAGCCGTTATTCTGGCGGTGATGAAGAAAATGCGCCTTTAAATAAATTAGGAACAGATGCTTGGAGCAAAGCCAGACAAAAAGCAGCAGAAAAAGTCCGTGATGTTGCCGCCGAATTGTTAGATATTTATGCGGAGCGTGAAAGTAAACCAGGATTTGAATTTAAGCAAGATCGTGAACAATACGAACTGTTTTGCCAAGCCTTTCCTTATCAAGAAACGGAAGATCAACAAAATGCCATTGGCGCCGTTATCGGGGATATGTGTTCACCTTATGCTATGGATCGATTGGTTTGTGGGGATGTCGGCTTTGGCAAAACTGAAGTTGCAATTCGCGCTGCTTTTTTAGCTGTCGTCAATCAAAAGCAAGCCGCAGTTTTGGTGCCAACCACCTTACTTGCTCAACAACATTATGAAAGTTTTTGTAATCGTTTTGCTAATTGGCCAATACGTATTGAAAGTTTGTCTCGTTTTAAAACCGCAAAACAGCAACGAGCCGTCATTGATGCACTTGCAGAAGGTAAAGTCGATATTGTCATTGGCACGCATAAATTATTGCAGGAAGATGTAAAATGGAAGGATCTTGGTCTATTGATTGTTGATGAAGAGCATCGCTTTGGTGTTCGTCAAAAAGAACGTATCAAAGCTATGCGAGCCAATATCGATATATTGACCCTAACTGCTACCCCTATTCCTCGAACATTGAATATGGCGATGAGTGGCATGCGTGATCTTTCTATCATTGCCACGCCTCCTGCTCGCCGATTAGCAGTGAAAACCTTTGTCAGAGAATACGATGATTTAGTGATTCGAGAAGCTATTCTGCGTGAAATTTTGCGTGGTGGTCAAATCTATTATTTACATAATGATGTCTCGGATATTAATAATGTGAGTGAAAAGCTAGCCAAATTAGTGCCAGAAGCACGTATTGGCGTTGGTCATGGTCAAATGCATGAACGAGATTTAGAGCGAGTGATGAATGATTTTCATCATCAACGTTTTAATATTTTAGTTTGTACCACCATTGTTGAAACCGGTATCGATATTCCTAATGCTAATACAATTATTATTGAGCGTGCCGATAAATTTGGTTTAGCGCAATTGCATCAGTTGCGTGGTCGGGTTGGTCGTTCGTATCATCAAGCTTATGCTTATTTATTAACACCACATCCTAAATTATTGAGTAAAGATGCAAAAAAACGTCTTGATGCTATCGCAACCTTAGAAGATTTGGGTGCAGGTTTTGCTTTAGCAACGCATGATCTGGAAATTCGAGGTGCAGGCGAGTTGTTAGGAAGCGATCAAAGTGGTCAAATTGAAACTATTGGGTTTAATTTATATATTGAACTACTAGAAGATGCCGTAAAATCCTTAAAAGAAGGAAAAGAACCTACGCTTGAATCACTATTGACCAGTCAACAAACGGAAATTGAGTTACGTTTACCTACATTGATTCCAGACGATTTTATTCCGGATGTTAATACTCGTTTATCTTTGTATAAACGTATTGCGAGTATCAATAATTTAGATGAATTGACCGATATACAAGTTGAAATGCGTGATCGTTTTGGGCAATTACCTGATGCAGTTCTCTTTTTGTTAGAAACAACTAAAATTCGTTTTCATGCTAATCAATTAGGCATTACTAAAATTGAATTTGGTGAAAAAGGTGGATTTATCGAATTTGGTAGTAATAATAAAATTTCAGTTGATTATTTAATTGAAATCATTCAAAAAGAACCTAAAAATTATCGTTTAGAAGGCAATAATAGATTAAGATTACAAAAAACTGATTTACAACGTGTAGAGCGTATTGAATATATCAAAAACTTGTTAACTGAATTTTCCACACATCAAGCATAACACACAACATCTTGAAAATTCTTTAATAAATAGCTCATTGCTCTGTATAGATGCCACCCACATAGCAATGAGCAGAGCTAAATTAATATTGCCGGTTAATTTGAAGTTAATATAAAACATTATTTGTTAGTTGAATAACTATCATGTTTTGATTCCTATCTACCAAACATTTTCTTTATCCTTCTTAATGAGTAAGGTCATACTCATTTTGACCATTAGCTATGCTTTTTTATCTGTATCGCTAAGTGTGCGATGAAATTAGAATCAATATTTTCTCTAATAAATTGTGATGTTATAAAATCACTTAAAAACTCGCTTATCGTTCTGAAATCCATTAGAATTGAAAGGTCAGAATCGCATAAAACTATTTATTCATAATAAGATAGTTTATTGATAATAATTTAGTTTTACTCGTCTCTGAATTATGAGCACATAATTTATGTAATAACAATGAATTAAAAGAGAAAACCAATGAAAAAAAGTAAATTAGCTATCGGCTTTGTAGCGCTATTAGCAATCGGATATGTAGGTAGTTCATGGTATATTGGCAATAAAATTGAGAAAGAATTAGATAGTAAATTAATCAACATTAATGAAACGATTAATGGCTACCAAAATCAATATGATATATCAATCAAAACAAGCAATTATCAAAAAAATATTTTTACATCCAAATTTCACCTTACTATAACCGAAAAACCCCGCATTGAATATGATGTCAATGAACCAAAAACCGTTTTTGATGACGATATAACTATCCATCATGGTCCATTCCCTATGGCCGCATTAATTAAAGGTAACTTTGTCCCCCAATTGGCATGGATTGAATATGAAATGACTGAAAAAGACAATCCAACTCTTTGGAAACTTGCAGGAGATAAACCTTTTATTACCGCCACTATGGGGATTAAATTTAGTGATTATGTCGTCACAAAAATTACCACAAAAGCCTTGAATACTATTGACATGCCTCAGTTTAAAGAAGGAATTGATATTTCAGAAGGCAACATCACCATCACCAGTGATTTAAATGAATTGACCTCATCGATGTCTATAAAGCTTGATAAATTAAGATATAAAATTGATCAGGTTAGTTCAATCTCATTGAGCAATCTTAAGGTTAACTTAGAAAATAAAGGAGATGATATCGTTGATCTAAACTCAAACGTTGATACTTTAACGATAAACGCTCGATCAAGTCTTCCAGTCCAAATAGATATTGATAATATAAGTAGTTCAGCTCAGTACACAATAACATTTGATCCGATCAATGGAGCTAATATACCTAATTATCAATCCAAGATGAACATAGAAAAATTGAAAACAACTGTCTTAAGTTTCAATCCACAAGCGCCATTTGTTTTTAATAATATATTCTTTAAGCAAGATGTTCGATCTAATCCAAATAATAGCTCAGAGGGCAGTTATGAGGCTAGTATTGAATCGTTCAATTTTGGCAAACAAAATTTAGGTCATGGTGAATTTAAGTTTAATTTTGAAGGATTTAACACAAAGAATCCGTTTGAAAGTTTATTCATTGAAAAAAATGCATCTGACTTTTCAAAAATTCAATGGGATGGTTTGTTAAATTGGCATAATGCTTCAGGCGATATTATTGCCAACACATCAGCGATAGTCGATAACAACTTATCAACGGATGACAATAATAATGATATTACCCCCGATCGCATGTTAAGTTATAACATTCAGATTCCATTTAAAGTATTAGCACGTATGTGGGCACAAACGGAAAATTACAATGAAACGGATGTGACTGATGATATGATTGCTGGAAAATTATATATGATTAATTTAGTCGCGAAATCTAAGATTAAAGATCATCCTCTTATTTCTATTGATGAAGATAAGCAAGGTATCTATCTGGATTTGAAAACAAAACAGAGTGATTCTGACGTGATAATCAATGGACAAAAAATGAATAAAAATGATTTTAATCGTCTAATTCTTTCTCTTTAAGACTCTTTTTAGTTACGCCTAATTAGCTTGATAGGCTAACTAGGCGTTGCTTTAGGTTTATCAAAATCAAATTAATAATTATAAAAAATAACGGGAAAACAATGAAAAAAATTAAATTTACAATAGGAATAGTTGCAGTCTTAAGCATAGGATATTTAGGTTCAACTTGGTACATTGGCAATAAAATTGAAAATGAAATTGATAATACCCTGTCATTAATCAGTGAAAAAATTAATGGCAGCAAGGATATGAGTAAGATCAATATAACCAAAAGCCATTATGATAAAGGTCTATTCTCAACGAAATTACACCTGACTATCACCGAATCAGTAGATAATCAAACGGATCTTGAGAATGATAAAAATATCCTCTTTAGTGATGATATTACAATTTATCACGGTCCTTTTCCTATCGTCAATATCGCTAAAGGTGATTTTACACCTCAAGTCGCAATGATAGATTATCAAATGACTGAAAAAGCATTTCCAGAGCTTTGGAAATGGTCAAATAACCAATCATTCATCACTGGTCATGCCAATTTAAGTTTTCAAAAAGAGTTCAGTATTTATTTGAAAAATAACCCTATTAAGATAAATCTAGTCAATCATGTGTTTGGCGAAAACAATTTGTACTTAACTGAAGGTGAGTGCTTTTTCAATGTTTCTAAAGATTTTTCAACTGTCAGCGTAAATTCACACTGGGACAAATTAGAATTAACATCGGAATTCAGAAACCTATCCTTGAAACTTGATCAAGTTTCTATCAAAACCGAGCCCGAAAGCAGTCATAGCTCTTTAAATTATGTATTGGAGTTGAAAAATCTTTATTATTCAGAAGAAAATTATGATTTTATTGACAGAAATTATCAATATGTTACGACATATAAAAAAGAGCTAAATTTTCAGGATGTGAAAGCTGTTAGAAATGGTGATTTTAAAAAAGGAATATTACATAACAATTTAACCATAAATAAAGTTATATCCCAGAATTTTTTCAATGACAACGCAACCGCCATATTAAACCAAATATTAATTAATCAATCAGTAAATCAAACTGATGAGAATTATTATGATTCAATAGACTTTAAAATAGGCTCATTAACGTATGGAAACCAAAACCTTGGTTCTATCTCCTCGAATAATGAATTTATAAACATGGATGGAATCAGTATGCTGTCGTTTGTATTAGGCGAATTTGGATTTGGAATAGAATTTAGCGATCCTTATGATGTTAATCCTGATAAAGATAATAGGAGCATGTCCTATAAATTTAATTGGCATACTGATGTCGGCGATATTAATGTTGATTCGCTAGTTGATTATACTAGTCATGAGGATTTTCGTGGATTATCTTTGGACGATAATATCAATCTATTCATACTTAAACTTGATATGCCATTTAACGTTATAAATTATATTGCAGCTCAATTTGAAAATTATCAACAAAATGTTGTTACACAAGAACAAATTGATAAAATAGTATTAGGAAATGATATAAAATCGTGGTTAGATGAATCAATTCTTTTCACTTTTGAAAAAAATGGAATGGAAGGGATATATTCAGATGCCAACTATTCAAGTGATACACATCAAGCAGAAGTGAATGGTAAATTTTATAGTGAAGACGATTTTTTCACTCATTTTTGATGTGAATTGAGACAATAAATAATTTTTTAATACGCTAGCGGACATACCATGTTATGAACAATCATCTATCTAAATCACCTGAGAATCAATTTAAACGTACTATGCAAACTCGGCATTTAATTATGTTATCGTTAGGTGGCGTGATTGGCACAGGATTATTTTTTAATACCGGTTATATTATTGCAACCGCAGGAGCCGTGGGAGCGATTATTGCCTATTTAATTGGTGCTTTGGTCGTTTTTTTAGTTATGTTGTGCCTTGGCGAACTTGCGGTTGCTATGCCCGAAACCGGTGCTTTTCATACGTATGCTTCCCGTTTCATTAGCCCTGCTACTGGCTATACCGTTGCTTGGTTATATTGGCTAACCTGGACAGTTGCATTGGGTTCAAGTCTAACCGCTGCGGGTATGTGTATGCAGTATTGGTTTCCGGATATTTCTGTTTGGGTTTGGTGTTTAATTTTTTGTGCAGTTATATTTGTTTTGAATATTGTGACTGCACAATTTTTTGCGGAAAGTGAATTTTGGTTTTCAATAATTAAAGTCATTACGATTATAGTTTTTATTATTGCGGGCAGCGCAGCTATTTTTGGTTTTATACCGATGAAAAACGATATGCCAGCCCCATTTCTACACAATATTACAGATAATGGTTGGTTTCCACATGGATTGACACCTATCATCATGACAATGGTATCGGTTAATTTTGCCTTTTCTGGTACAGAACTAATTGGTATTGCTGCGGGTGAAACTAAGCAGCCTGAAAAAAGTATTCCTTTAGCCATAAAAACAACCATTTTACGGTTAATCATTTTTTTGTTGGCACTATTTTTGTACTGGCGGCTTTATTGCCCATGGAACAAGCAGGCGTCATTAAAAGTCCTTTTGTGATGGTTTTTGAAAATATTGGTATCCCTTATGCTGCCGATATCTTTAATTTTGTAATTTTAACTGCCATTTTATCGGCGGCTAATTCAGGACTTTATGCATCAGGTCGAATGTTATGGTCGTTATCAAATCAAGGTACTTTGCCTAAATGCTTTTCAAGATTAACCACTAAAGGGATTCCAACCACCGCTATAACGGTGAGTATGTTAGGGGGATTACTGGCGTTGTTTTCTAGTGTGATTGCACCCGATACAGTCTTTGTTGCGTTAACAGCTATTTCAGGTTTTGCCGTGGTTGCTGTTTGGTTAAGTATTTGTGTATCACATTACTTTTTTAGGCAAAAGCTTTCTCAAGAACAAATTATTAATTTAAAATATAAAGCGCCCTACTACCCTTTAGTCCCGATTCTAGGCACAATTTTGTGCGTGATTGCCTGTATTGGACTGGCTTTTGATTCAGAACAACGAATAGCGCTATATTGTGGCATCCCTTTTGTCATCGTTTGTTTTATGGTTTACCATTTGACGCATAAGTACAAAACTCGAGTTACTCAAAATGATTAATAATAATCCGATTAAGAATTTATTAAACCAAAAAAACTTTATCATTGTTGACGGTGCACTTGCCAGCGAGTTACAACGTCGTGGAAGCGATTTAAATGATAGTTTATGGTCAGCAAAAGTATTATTTGAGCAACCTGAATTAATTCGGCAAGTTCATTATGACTATTTTAAAGCTGGCGCAGACTGTGCCATTACAGCAAGTTATCAAGCAACACCTTTAGGATTTGCTAAAAAAGGCATTAATCTCAACGATTCTATTGCGTTAATACAAAAAAGTGTTGAACTTGCACAACAAGCTAAACAACAGTATTTAAGCGAATTAGACCAACCTAAACCTTTACTTATTGCCGGGTCTGTTGGGCCTTATGGCGCCTATTTAGCTGACGGTTCCGAATATACAGGAGCCTATCAACTGACTGAAGAAGCCTTTATGGACTTTCATTATGTCCGCATAAAAGCACTTATCGAT
This sequence comes from Gilliamella sp. CG25, assembly GCF_046635705.1. Taxonomy (NCBI): domain Bacteria; kingdom Pseudomonadati; phylum Pseudomonadota; class Gammaproteobacteria; order Orbales; family Orbaceae; genus Gilliamella; species Gilliamella sp. CG25. Next base: position 15,240 of record NZ_JBIDFJ010000014.1, read on the forward strand.
GCCAATGTGGATTTACTCGCTTGTGAAACCTTGCCTTCTTTTACTGAAATAAAAGCATTAACAAAGGTGATTAAACAATTTCCTAAAATAAGTTGCTGGTTTTCATTTACACTGAAAGATGATCAGCATCTGAGTGATGGAACACCGTTATCTTTAGTTGTCGAATATTTAAATAATATTGAGCAAATTGCCAGTGTAGGCATCAATTGCATTGCATTAGAAAAAGTGACAAGGTCACTAAATGTATTAAACAAACTCACATCAAAACCATTAATCGTTTACCCAAATTCTGGCGAAGTATATGATCCTTTAATCAAACAATGGCACCCTAACCCGCAACATAATTGTACATTTGCTAATCAGTTAACAAACTGGATAGAATCTGGTGCTAAATTAATTGGCGGTTGTTGTCAAACCACACCTAACGATATTGCTAATATCGCTAAATTCCTGCAAGATAAATAAAACTTTCCGTTGAGTAAGTATACAAAATCAAATAATGTTGATTTTGTATACTTTGGGTTTGATTATTTGATTTCGATATTATCAAGCTTTTATATTCAATCACTAATTAAAGACTTCATATTGAAGAGTAACTTTCTCATCAACGACCGTAATTGAAGGTAATGGATGCTTTAGCGATTTGATGCGAATTGATGATAAAACCAACTAAAGCTGGCGTTGTTTTATCATCAACATTGATATTGTCTATATCAAGTGCATAGAGTGTAAATTGATAACGGTGATTAGAGTTTTCTGGTGGGCAAGGTCCGCCATAATTTGCCGTACCAAAATCATTACGAACTTGCTGACTTCCTTTAGGCAATAAATCAATATTATTACCAGCTGATTGCTTTAACGCTGTCGTATCGACCGGAATATTGACAACCGTCCAATGCCACCATCCTGATCCGGTTGGCGCATCTGGATCATACATGGTTAATGCCAAACTTTTTGCTTCTTTAGGTACATTATTCCATTCAATGCTAGGCGATAGGTTTTTACCCTGACAACCAAATTGATTATAAATAAATTGATCTGTAAAACCATTTTTATTTAAATCAGGACTGGATAGCTGCATTTCAGATGCATAACTGTAACTAGTGAATAACAATAATACTCCGCAAAACAAGGGTTTCAATTTGGTAGAATGACGCATGTTTACTCCTTATATTTTAAATGAATAAAATAAATAACTAACTTATTGACTAATCGGCAGTTTACATCCCAATGTTCTATTTCAACCTCATTTAAATTTAGTTGCTAATACTCGCTCAACCGTATCAACTATCGCTTGAGTTTGTGAATCAATTTCTATATTGACTTTATCACCAACTTTTTTATTTTTAAGCGTTGTTATCGCTAATGTTTCGGGAATAAGGTGAATTTTAAAACGATTTTCATCTACTTCGCCCACCGTTAAACTAGCGCCATCAATGCCGATAAAACCTTTATATAAAACATACTTTATAAACTGTTTGGGTAGTGTAAGTTGCATCTGGCAATTGGTTGCCGTTTTTTGAATATCAACAATCGTTGCTGTACAAGAGATGTGTCCAGACATGATATGTCCACCGACTTCATCGCCATATTTTGCACTGCGTTCAATATTAACGTAATCATTCAGTTTTTTATCACCTAATGTGGTTAAAGCTAGCGTTTCTTGCATGATATCAAATGAGACCCAATCATCTGCAAAACCTGTTACCGTTAAACAACATCCATCATTCGCAATTGACGCACCAATTTCAATATTTTGCGTTAGCTGACTTGGAAGTTTAACTTTATAAGTTCGTAATTTATCTTGATCGTTAATATCAATTATTTGACCAACACCCTGTACAATACCCGTAAACATATAATTTCCGTTTGAATCTTTTGAGATCTCCATTTTATCGTAATCTAATAATAAATTTCTATGTTTATCATTCATTCCTTAACAAATCAATTTAATCGGTTAAGATTGATTTGAATAACTTATGTTAAGTACTATTAGATATACCTTAAGAACTCTATTTTTTTGATACCCTATTGAAACTCAGTGTTTAAGCAGCGTTATTAGAATTTGTTATACAAAAACTAGTCAATATTCATTAAGTCATTTTATAATGACATTCTCATTCACTGAGTAAAAATCATTTCTCAAATTTTATTAAGGATTGTTGATGCTAAAACTTATTTTAGCCATTTCATTCGGTTCTGTAGCGGGTGGTTTACTTCGCTGGTTTTTATCACTTAAATTCAATGTGGTTGCCTTTACTATTCCAATCGGAACACTATTATCTAATTTAATTGCTGGCTATATTATTGGTTTTGCCATCGCTTTTTTTAATCATTCTAATCTTTCCCCTGAATGGCGTTTATTAATCGTCACGGGTTTTTGTGGTGGTTTATCAACTTTTTCTACTTTTTCGGCTGAAATTGTTAATTTATTGCAGGAAGGCAGAGTAACATGGGCATTAGCGACAATAGGTATCCATGTTGTTGGCTCGGTATTGATGACTTTTTTAGGCATTTGGACTTATCAATATTTTCGTTCTTGATCGCTTTGTTAGCCTAATAATTGATTAGCCTAACATAACATAAAAAATATTTACAACCTTTAAATACTGTATTAATATACACTGTATATTAATACAGTTAGAGGTCATTATGCTTATTGAACAATCATCACAACAAATTATGGCGTTTGAGTTTGAATCTCCTTTTCAGCAAGTATTACAACAACAGCGACCGTTATTACGTTCATTTAATAAAGCAAAAAAATGGCAGCTTTGGTTATCCGATAGACCGATGTTAAAGCGATCTTGGGTTAACTTTGCCGGTTTAGATAAGCAAAAAGTAATCCATATCACCAATATAAAAAATGAAAATCTGGTATCAACGATTGAAAAAGCCTTACAAAATAAAACGTGTAGTTATGTCGTTGCTTGTATTAAGCAGCTTAATGAACAAGATAAAATACGTTTGCATAACGCGGTGTTAGCCAGTGATACAACGTTATTTTTGGTCAATGATGAATCCAAAGAGCAATATACTCAATACCATTAAACTGAAAAGATGATTATTTTTGGATAAGTTAAGTTAAAAAGAAAGTGATAACACCAATTAATTCGATGAAGAATCAATCATCATCAATGTACGTGTTCTTTTTTCGAGAATTTTATTGAGATTGATACTTTTTTAGGCTAATTATCTAACTGATAATCATCAAGTAATAATTTGTGAAGTTAACAACTCATTTTTCATCGCTATCGTCATGTCAATACTGTTATGTTAACCGATCTGAATCCGACTGATGCCATTAAATTACAGTTTTAATCGCTTTAAGCTTTTTGGTTCTTCACCTTTTAATAAACGCATAATATTACTACTATGGCGAACAATAATGAGGCAAGAAAGCATAGTTACCGGTAAGGTCAACTCAGGTTTAAACAACCAAACATAAAATGGTGCCATAAGAAACCCGATAATAGCAGCAACTGATGAGTAGCCCGTTATCAATAAGGTTATTAGCCAAGTCAGTATAAAACATCCTGTAAAATCAAGTCCAATCGGTGCCATCATCCCTAATGCTGTCGCAACCCCTTTACCGCCTTTAAAATGAAAAAAACAGGGGAAAATATGCCCAAGACAAGCAGAAATGCCAATAATACCTAAAAAGAAGGGCGATATTCCTATTCGATACGCCAGATACACAGGTAGCGTACCTTTAAACATATCAAAAATTAAGACAACAATAGCAGGTAGTTTACCATTAATTCGTAGAATATTGGTTGCCCCAGGATTGTGAGAGCCATGCGTTAAGGGGTTGGGCAATTTCATAGCATGACTAACTATCATAGCACCTGACAATGAACCACAAAGATAGGCGATGATGATCATCGCTAAGATTTCTAATGACAAAAGCCCCTCCCTAGATGTACCTATTTTCTGATTATTATATCGATAAAAAGTTAAACTAATTCAATTAATGAACTTTTTATCGATGTTTATTAATAGAGAAATAAATAAAAGTGGGGAGTTGCCTCCCGTCCTTTTTAATCCTTTAATCAAAATTGACTCTATTTTACTTTCTTTTTTGTTTATCTAATAGTGGTTTTAAATATTGACCCGTGTAAGATATTTTCGATTTTGCAACCTCTTCTGGTGTACCTTCGGCAATAATTTCACCGCCACCATTTCCCCCTTCTGGCCCAAGATCCACAATCCAATCAGCGGTTTTAACGACATCTAAATTATGTTCAATGACGACAATAGTATTACCTTTATCACGTAAAGTATGCAATTGCGCAAGTAATTGTTTAACATCGGCAAAGTGCAAGCCAGTCGTCGGCTCATCTAAAATATAGAGCGTACTACCTGTGTCACGTTTTGATAGTTCTTTGGCTAATTTAACTCGCTGAGCTTCCCCACCCGATAATGTCGTTGCCGATTGACCAATGGTAATGTAAGCCAAACCAACATCAATCAGGGTTTGTAATTTTCGAGAGATCATTGGAACCGCATCAAAAAATTCACGCCCTTCTTCAACGGTCATATTTAAAATTTCGTTAATAGATTTACCTTTGTATTTGATCTCAAGCGTTTCACGATTATAGCGTGCACCATGACATTGATCACATGGCACATAAATATCAGGTAAAAAGTGCATTTCAACTTTAATTAAGCCATCGCCTTGACAAGCCTCACAACGTCCACCTTTTACATTAAAGCTAAATCGCCCCGGATTGTACCCTCTGGCTCGTGCTTCAGGTACTCCTGCATAAAGCTCACGAATCGATGTAAAAAATCCTGTATAAGTAGCAGGATTTGAACGTGGTGTTCGTCCAATCGGACTTTGATCTATCGCGATAACTTTATCAAAAAAGTTAAGACCTTTAATGGATTTATAAGGTGCAATATCACTTTTTTCAGCGCCATTGAGTTCATTTTGAGCGAGTGGGTATAAAGTATCATTAATTAAAGTGGATTTGCCCGATCCCGATACCCCAGTGATACAGGTAAACAGTCCGACCGGAATATTTAACGTGACATCTTTAAGATTATTACCCGTTGCCCCGATTAGCGATAACATCCGTTTTTTATCAACTTTAGTACGTGTTGCGGGGATTTCGATTTTTTCTTTACCGGATAAATATTTTCCTGTAAGCGATGCATTATTTTCCATGATTTGTTTAGGTGTTCCTTGAGCCACAACTTCGCCCCCGTGAACCCCTGCCCCCGGACCAATATCAATCACGTAATCGGCAGCCATAATCGCTTCTTCATCGTGTTCAACCACAATGACGGTATTACCTAAATCACGTAAATGAGTCAATGTATCAATTAAGCGAGTATTATCACGCTGATGTAGACCGATAGAAGGCTCATCAAGTACATACATTACGCCAACTAAACCGGCACCGATTTGACTGGCTAAGCGAATACGTTGCGCTTCACCGCCGGATAAGGTTTCTGCCGAACGTGATAACGTTAAATAATTAAGTCCAACATTAATTAAAAACTGTAATCGGTCATTAATTTCTTTCAGAATTTTTTCTGCAATTTGGGCACGTTGGCCGGTTAATACTAAGTTGTCAAAAAATTCTTTTGCTTGTTGAGTACTTAAATCACTAATCGTTGGTAAATTTGTATCGTTAATAAATACATGTCTTGCTGTTGTACATAACCTTGATCCATGACAACATGGACATGGGCGGTTACTGATGTATTTAGCTAATTCTTCACGAATCGTTTGTGATTCGGTTTCTTTATAGCGACGCGTTAAGTTATTAATGATACCTTCAAAAGTATGTTTTCGTTTAACCACATCACCACGATCATTAGTATAAACAAAGGTAATTTCGGTACTACCCGAACCATTTAATAAAATATCTTTTATTTTTTCAGGTAATTTTTCGTAAGGCTTATCAATATCAAATTTATAGTGATCCGCCAAAGATTTTAACATCTGAAAATAGTAAAAATTACGACGATCCCAGCCTTTTATTGCGCCCGCAGCTAACGAAACTTCAGGCATTTGTACAATGCGTTTAGGATCAAAGTACTGTTGAACACCTAAACCATCACATTCGGGACAAGCACCCGCTGGATTATTAAATGAAAATAAACGAGGTTCCAACTCAGAAATGCTGTAACCACAAATTGGGCAGGCAAAATTAGCCGAAAATATTTTTTCTTCAGCTTTTGGATCATCCAAATTAGCTACTTTAACTATACCATTGGTAATGGATAGTGCTGTTTCAATCGATTCTGCCAGACGTAGTTTTAAATCATCACGAATACGAAAACGATCGACAACAACTTCAATAGTATGTTTCTTTTGTAATTCAAGTTGTGGTGGATCAGATAAATCATAGACATCACCGTCTACCCTTACCCGTATATAACCGCTTGCAGAAAGCTGTTCAAAAAGCTTAACAAACTCCCCTTTACGTTCGGTCACCACTGGTGCAAGTAGCATATATCGATTTTCAGCCGGTAATGCCATAATGCTATCGACCATTTGCGACACGGTTTGCGCTGCTAACGGTAAATTATGATTTGGACAACGAGGCTCTCCTATTCGGGCAAAAAGCAACCTGAGGTAATCATAAATTTCAGTAATCGTGCCGACCGTTGAACGTGGATTATGCGATGTAGATTTTTGTTCAATTGAAATCGCTGGCGATAATCCTTCAATGTGATCAACATCGGGTTTTTCCATTAATGATAAAAACTGTCGTGCATAGGCGGATAATGACTCGACATAACGCCGTTGCCCTTCTGCATAAAGCGTATCAAATGCTAATGAAGATTTACCAGAACCTGAAAGCCCAGTAATAACGACAAGTTTATCGCGTGGAATAATGACATTAATATTTTTTAAGTTGTGCGTTCTCGCACCTCGAATATCGATATCTTTAATTGACATAGATCTCTTCTTAAGTATGTTTTTTGTACAATTCAAATGAAAATTTAACTGTATATTATACCAGTGATGAGTGATGAAATATAGTACTAATTCACCGTTGATGAGTTTATGGGTTTTACGGTTTTTTTATTAACGCTAACAAATTTATCAATAAAATTCAATGAGCAAAATATCATAATGAGTTTTATCGTACTCCGTTAATGCCAGAACATTTAAGCATAATGTGCCAGTTAACCGACTTTTCGAAGTAAGCATTGAAAATAGATGTTCACTATTTATTAAACTCATTTGCTTGGATGCAATTTTGGCAAGTATGTCATAGTATATGCGCTAAATTCATCTCAATTTAGCGCAATGATTCCTAAATTAAAGATGATCTAAGGCTATTTTAATGACCACTTTACGAACAGTATTAATGTTATTGTTTATTGCACACAAAGGTTTATGGACTTCATTAGGAAAAAAAACAATGAAATCGTTTGAATGCAAAACCAGTAATGTTTCTTCCTTCGAGGTTTCAACAAATGCAATATCGTTAGTAGTAAGTTGATCATCGAGCCTGTTAGTGTAAGGTGGTAAAGTATTAATCGCCATTCCCTCTTGACCGTCTAATACAATTTGCACATCAATATATTTTTGATGATATTCAGGGTTAGCCTTGTCAATGTGACGAGTTGAACTATCAGATAGCATAAAAAATATCTTATCACCGTCAATGTCATAACGCCCTATAGGCGTATTTTGATTGACATTATCTTTGATATATTCAATCGATTGCTTTATTTTGGCAGGCAAATAAGGGACTAAATTTAAATGGTTAATATTACCTAAAATCATATTTGATAATCCTTCATAAATGAAACATTACTGATATCACAAATACACAGCATTTGTTTAAGTATATACTTATCCAATACATTTTAATAGATAGACTATGATAGCCTTTAGACTTTTTTGATGCCTATGACGAATGCTTTATTTTGATAAAATAATTAGTTATTGTGTTAAGTTATCGCAGTAAGATTAAAATGACCTAATATGGTCGACTTTAGACTAATCGAGTTTAAACAGAAATCGTGACATTTGATTAAGGAGGTGGTATAACACTAACAGCCATTTATTATTTACAGTCTTTATCATTATCATATCCATTTTTTAATACACAATAGCTATTCAGATCTTCTTCTTTTCTTAATAAATCATTGATTTCAATAGAATGTATGTCTTTCTAACAAAAGGTAACTATGATGAAAAATAAAGAATTGATCGAAAATTACTACCAAGATGTTTTTATTAACGGTAATGTGGATAAAATTCCTCATTATGTATCAGAAAACTATATTCAACATAATCCTCAGGTTGAAGATGGTCAAGCAGGATTTATTAAATTTTTCAAAGAGTTTATTAAAACTAAACCCAAACTCGATATTGTCAACATCAGTTGTGAAGCGAATATGGTTTACGTATTTTATAAATGTTCCCTACCAGACGGTACCGTGAATAAGGTATGTGATATTTATCGTGTCGAAGGCAATAAGATCGTTGAACATTGGGATGTCATTGAGTCCCATGTAGAAAAAGTAAAATCGGTTAATAAAAATAGTTTATTTTAGATCATTTTATGGAATAAACATGACAACCTTATCTTGATTGGGTTTAAAGGATAAGGTTGTAATTAGACATTAAGCACGCATTTTTAATCATCAACGATAATAAGACAATTTCTCTACCCAAATGACTGTTATACTGTTTGTAATCAGCAGATTGGAAAATACTACAGCAAAAAACAGCGCTTTATCAGCGCTGATATTTCGATTATGCTGGATTATTAAGTTATTTTTTATTCCCACTCAATCGTCGCTGGCGGTTTACCGCTGATGTCATAGACAACGCGAGATATTCCGTTTACTTCATTAATGATCCGATTTGATACTCGTCCTAAGAAGTCATATGGCAGATGTGCCCAGTGAGCGGTCATAAAGTCGATAGTCTCAACTGCACGTAACGAGACAACCCAGTCGTATTTACGCCCATCCCCCATTACGCCGACTGAACGTACCGGTAAAAATACGGTGAAAGCTTGGCTGACTTTGTGGTATAGGTCGGCTTTATAAAGTTCTTCGATAAAGATCGCATCAGCTTGACGGAGTAAGTCACAATACTCTTTTTTCACTTCGCCAAGTACTCGAACGCCTAAACCCGGTCCAGGGAATGGATGACGATATAACATGTCATATGGTAAACCTAACTCTAACCCAACTTTACGTACTTCATCTTTAAAAAGTTCTCGTAGTGGTTCCACTAACCCCATTTTCATCTCTTCTGGCAAACCACCGACATTATGATGCGATTTAATCACATGTGCTTTACCGGTATCAGCTGCCGCAGATTCGATCACATCAGGATAAATAGTACCTTGTGCTAACCATTTCACATCTTTGAGTTTTGCCGCTTCTTCATCAAACACAGCGACAAATTCACGCCCTATAATCTTGCGTTTAGCTTCGGGATCGGCCTCCCCTTTTAGGGCTGCTAAAAAGCGGTCTTCGGCATTCACGGCTATAATATTTAACCCAAATTTATTGCCGAACATGTCCATAACTTGTTGCGCTTCGTTCAAACGTAATAAACCATGATCGACAAAAACACAGGTCAGCTGATCACCAATGGCTTGATGGAGTAATAATGCCGTAACAGAAGAGTCAACGCCACCCGATAACCCTAGTAATACTTTATCTTTGCCGACTTTTTCTTTTATTCGGGTAATTGCATCGGTAATAATAGAAGATGGTGTCCATAGTTTTTCACAATGACAAATATTGATTACAAACCGTTGGAGCAATTCAAACCCTTTTATTGTATGAGTGACTTCGGGATGAAACTGAACGCCATAAAATTGCTTTTCATCATTAGCCATGATGGCAAATGGGCAGGTTTCTGTTCGACCAATGACCGTAAAACTATCCGGTAAAGTTGTGACTTTATCACCATGACTCATCCAGACATCAAGTTGATCTATACCATCGTTGTTAGTACTATCTAAAATGCCGTCAGTTAATTTTGAGCGTCCGATAATGTCGACTTTAGCATAACCAAACTCACGTTGATTTGAACCGGTGACTTGTCCACCTTGACCAACTTGAATTGCCATAGTTTGCATACCATAACAGATACCTAAAACAGGCACACCTGCGTTAAAAACATATTCGGGGGCTCTTGGGCTATTTTGTGCTGTCGTACTTTCTGGACCACCCGATAAAATAATCCCTTTAGGATTGAATTGTTTAATTTTTTCTTCCGATACATCCCACGGCCAAAGCTCACAATAAACACCAATTTCACGAATCCGACGTGCAATTAATTGGGTAACTTGTGAACCAAAATCAAGAATTAAAATACGTTGCTGGTGGATGTCATTTTTCATCAAATTTGTTCCTAAACTATGGTCTATTACAAAATCAAGGTGGTATTGTATCATTTACCGACTAAATTGAACGGATTAAATAAAAAAACAATTGTAAATATTTTACCTTTGCAAGTTTCAATATATCCTGATACGGTATTTTATTTTGTTAATAAAACGACAATCCTTATATGAATTAGTCAGATCTTAATTATTTTCTTTTTGAATTAACCAACTGATTTTAATAATGAATATAATTTTTTTTAATACAATAAAATTTCTTTACTTATTTAATAAGTATACTTATAATATGCAGACTTATCAAAACGAGGAAAAAACGATGAATACTATTTCAATTTCTTTTGTACTACCAACAAAGGCTACACCATCTAAAATATGGCCATACTATACTGATCTTAATTTCAGAAAATTATGGGAAACCGATCTTGAAGATTTTCGTATCACGGGCGAGTTAAAAACCGGTTCTAAAGGTATTTTTAAATTACAAAATATGCCAGAAATGGACGTGACGTTATCTAAAATAATTAATGAACAAGAATTTACCGAACAATTTGATATGCCTGACATAGGTTTACTCTATTTTTCACATCAAATTATTGAATTATCGCATAATCAATATGCATTGAAGTCAGAAATTTCATTAAAACCGGATCCGAAAATGGATACTCATGCATCTTATAATTTTATTAAACAGATTTCGGATGATATTATTGATAAAACATACAAATTAAATAGTTTAGTTGAAGGGTAAGTTATGGCAAAGGACAATAAGTTTTTGACGCAATTCCAATCTGATTCAGACTCTGTTGGTTTTCTTTTTATGAAAACTTATTCGTCCTGGCATACAAATATAAAAAATTGTTTAAAAAAACAGTCTATCACACATCCCCAATTTATTGTGCTAGCGACCCTAGCTTATTTATCTCAATATCCTGATGAGATAACACAAGTTATTCTATCCAATAAAACGAATATTGATGTCATGACTATTTCTCAAATATTAGAGAATTTAGAGAAAAAAGATTACATTAAACGCACTTGTTCAATCAAAGATAGTCGTGCAAAATCAATTGTATTAACGCAAAAAGGGCTTGATAAGGCAAATGAAACCGTTCCTTTAGTTGAACAAATGGATCAAGAATTTTTTTCAATATTAAAAGAGGATAAAAAGCACTTTATGACGATGCTTTTAACACTCTTAAAAAACCGAACTGATTAAAGAATAGCTTGAGTTAAAAATTTAAGTATTTGCTGTTTTTAGCTATTCATTATGATTATTGAGTTATCTTGCTGCAAACTTAGTTGATTAATAAGTCTAAAAAAATCAATATTTTTTATTATGTAACTTACTATTATGTTAGATAAAAAATATACGTAATGCTAAACAAGCCATTACGTATAAGATGAGTGTAACATAGATAACACTTTGAAACTAAATCATAATTTACATTATTAATTTACACTTACCATTTATGTTCAATACCGATATTTCCTCGATAACCTTGCCGTTTGGTATTTCCAAAATCGTGTTCGTAGCGAGCATCGCCATAAAGATAAGTCTTTTCAAATAAAGGCGTTTTTAACCCAACGCCCAATTCTCCCCATGTACGAGCATAATTTTCACGCAGTTTATCTCTACCTATGGTAACTTGGCTTGGCTTGATAAAGTCATGCAGAATATTACCAATTGCATAGAATGTGGTATGCTGCTCAACTGTTGCTTGGTTATTATTACCCAAACGAATACCGATTCTACCCCGTAATAGATCCTGATTATTTTGATCAACACGACGATATTTATCTTTAAAACTATCTAAATCAACATATTGGTACACTAATTGAACTTGAGGCTCAACTATCCAATAGTCTTTATCAAGATCATTCTGATTTAGTTTAAAGGTGTGCCCAGCTTCAGCCGAAATGGCAAATGCCCACCCATTTTGAGTATGTGGATTATTACCATTACGAGCTTCATATTTATTACGTAAATAGGAAAACTGTCCAACTAAATCTAAATAGTTATTCTCTACTGAAAAATAAGTATTGGTTAATCCCAAGCTCAATGATTCTGATTTGCCTTTTCCTGTTCGTTTATTATGGTCAATTATCCCATGTACAGCTCGATATTTATCGGAAAAGTCGGTATGCGCTTTGCTATAGGTTAAATAGATACCTGTATAATTATGACTTCCATCATCACTTACATTATTCAGCAAATCATGACCAAATTGGAATCCATATATATCGCTCTCTAAATTTAATCGATCTTTACCATCTTGTTTTATGTGTTTGCCTAAAATCCTACCCCAAGTTTCACTTAAAAACTCTTCACAAGTATTACAATTTGCTAAATCAAAATTGGTGTATTCTCCCCGACGTTCATGTAAAGAACCAATACTTAAAAATCCTTGTTCCTGATTGACTCTCGCCATAGCAACATATCCTGCTACCGGACTGGCAAAAATGGGTTTAGGTTTAATTGTCGGCGTCGGCGTCGGTGGCGTCGGTGGCTCTGGCGTCGGTGGCTCTGGCGTCGGCGGTTCTGGCGTCGGCGATGGTGGTGGTGGCGGCGGCGGCGGCGGTGGCGGCGGTGGTGGTGGCGGCGGCGGTGGTGGTGGTGTCGTACCTGCTTGCATAGTCCAGAAATATTCGTCACCATCAGCTGTTTGACGTTTTGCTAGTTGAATTTCAGTCGCGCCGTTTGTGTGCGCTTCACCATGAAAATTAAGTTCATTTTTACTTTGTCCTACATAAATCACGGGAACAGTATTTATCACTGCGTCAATTTGACTTATATTACCATCAATCACGTTTTCTGTGCCATTCGCATCTATCGGTATCACTTTAGTCCAACCAGATGCAGTACCTGTGATTTTTAACACATCAGATTGTGAATTCATCGCATAAGTATCGCTGGCATTATTCCACGATGTGTTCAATCTTATTTGAGCATCATTAGATCCGGTATAGTTACCATCGATAGTTAATATATCATTATATTTTTGATGAGAGGAATTATCTAAATTAATAATGCCTGAATTGCTATAAACATCAGCTTGTACGATAAAATCATTACCACCATCATCATTATAAGCTGCATTGATTGTTCCACCAGATTCAATTAGAATCGTATTTAATTTTGATATATTATCATTACCTTTTTTTTGCAAATTCCAACGAAAGTCATTAGCTAAATCTAACCAAACTCCTGGTTCTTTATTTATATCAAGAATTTGACCCTCCTTTTCTTTTACTTGCCCTTTGGAAATTAACCCAGTCATACTTCCTTTACCATAAGCATAAAAGCTGACAGAGGAAACTTCATAGTCATCATGTCCTTGTTCAACACCGTTAGCATCATACGTATTAGAAAAAAATTGATAATTAGGTGCAGTGTAATTACCGCTGACGTTGAGAATATAGCCGTCTTGATTAGCATGGAGATCGGTTTCATCACCCATAATTGTAAAATTAACATTTTGTTGACCTTGATCAACAAAAATTAAATCTTTGCGTGCAACAGAACCTTCAATTACGGGATCAGCACTTGTTCCTGTTGTGGTAAATATTGCATTATTTAAACTGATACTCATATTGTGTGATGCAGCTTGTTCAAATTGTCCACTTGAAGTCGCATCATCATGGGTTCCAATTTCCAATGCATAACCATTGGTTTTAATGATCGTTTTACTATTATCAAAATTTGCTGTTAATGAAGAATTCCTAACCATTTTGATACCACTACCATTTAAAGCGTTAGTGGTATCAATAGTCAACTCCCCATGTGATTCTAAAATACCTGGCCCCTCACCTGTATTACGGGTTTTACCCAGTTTAATCCCCACACTATCCCAGTTTAACCTTGAGTTATCATTACCTTTATTAATGATGATAGTGTTTTTCTCTCCTTTCAAAATTACTTTTGGGGTTAACTGACCGTTTCGGCCTTTATTTTCTGCACCCCCATGATTGGTTGGATTGCCCGAAACATAAATACCGATTGAGCGATTTCCCGTTAATGTCATATCTAAATTATCATTGATAATAACTTGTCCTGCAGAACCATCGCCTGAATTATCATAGGCTCCTTGAATTGCTCGAATACCGTTATTTAAAATTGGCTGGGTTTTGCCCCCCTTTGCTGTTTGATTAATTTTCAAACTATCCACTGTGATGGTACTGTATTTACCATTATATGTATCTCTCTCACCGGCATTAACTGACGAACCAGCTAATAAACCATAAGAAGCAACCGTACCACTTGAATTGCCACCACGCGTATAGTTATCATTGATATTTAATTCCACATTTTTTGCAGTCAGATTAACATTGTGATAAGTGGCAAGACCTAGCATGTTACCGTTGTTATTCAAGGTAAAATTTAAATTACCTGCATTAATTGATCCGCCCGACACGCCATAGGTATATTGATTAGCCAGACCAGTGTAATCACCGTTTACATTGGCGGTAAGCGTTGTATCACCGACATTGAGTTGTTCATGTAATCGGCTTCGAGTAAGAATATAAAAACTGGCATTACCCGATTGGTTAACGGTCGCTGCGTTAATATTATTACAGCTTGGGCTATTTTGACCGACCAAGTAAGAGCCATCGGCACTGGCGGTACAGTCTAAAGCAAACGAAGAAGCAGAGGTAACTAAAACACTTAATGTTATCATTGCTTTACTTGCTCGTCGTACTAATTCAGAACACACTATAGTAGTACCCGTGATAACATTAAATTTCGTTTGATAAATTTGGTTCATATTAATTTCCTTCAAATTAACGATAAAAAATAAGTACGACAACAAATTACTATCGAGAATGACAACGATTTAATTAAGAACCATCTGAAACTATAGAGAAAAAACAGATCTAAACTGCATATTAATGATTAGCACTGAACTTTTTTAACGACTGTTTCTGTTTTTGACTTGTGATAGCCAAAAAAGCAAAGATTATTTTTTAGGACTTTTTTTCCTAACGATTTGGTTAGTAACACTTCATGCAGTCCAAATGGGCAAAAAAAAGATAATATCCACAAGCGTGTAGATTCCATTGGCTGATTGCATTGAACAAAATTGATATAAGGCTTTTTTTTGTTTAAATAGAGTTGCTCTTGTTCTCGATTGAGATAAGCCCAATTTAAATAACCTAGCGGTTGGTTGTTGTGAATAAATAGAGCAAAATTTTTAGACTGAATAATAGGTAACAAAACGGTTAAAGCGGAGTTTAATTCCGCTTTTTTGTATTCAGGGTTTCGATTCCATAACCAGATCATAGCCCCTAATACCTCAGCTTCATTCCATGAGGTGTCATGATATAAACTCGGTGCAATAATTCTAATCAAGTCTTGCTCAAGACT
This sequence comes from Gilliamella sp. CG25, assembly GCF_046635705.1. Lineage (NCBI taxonomy): Bacteria > Pseudomonadati > Pseudomonadota > Gammaproteobacteria > Orbales > Orbaceae > Gilliamella > Gilliamella sp. CG25. The sequence goes on from NZ_JBIDFJ010000014.1 coordinate 30,945, forward strand.
TTTCATATAGCTTTACCTTTGTTAACATTTACATACAATTGTATTACATAAAAGATAAAAATTCATCAATTTATTTTTTATAAAAAAATAATTAAGATTGATAATCAATTCAAGGCATTAATTAATTTTTAATCAGTTATGAGATGAAGAGTGAATTGAAATTTTTTTGTTAAAACAGTATGAATTATCTTAGAATTATTTTTATATTTTATTCTTGTGTCTCTACTCCCCTTTATATTGTAAAATTTAATTTAAAAAAACTGAGTATTGACTCTTATTATAGTCAATTAAAACACTTTTTTTGACCAATCAAATAACATTAATGAAATAGCGTTAATGGAGTCGATAAAAAAGCGTGTGGTAAAAATCAATGCATATAAAAAAAGGTGATGTTACTCACCTCTTTTTTATATTGAAATAACCGATATAAATTAGTTATTTGCATTTTGTTCTTGCGCTGATTGGATCGCCGTTAATGCAATGGTATAAACAATATCATCCACTAATGCACCACGAGACAAGTCATTAACTGGTTTACGCATACCTTGAAGCATAGGACCAATTGAAACAAGATCAGCAGAACGTTGTACGGCTTTATAAGTCGTGTTACCCGTATTAAGATCTGGGAAGATAAATACGGTTGCTTTACCTGCAACTTGAGAATTAGGTGCTTTCGATTTAGCCACATCAGGCATGACAGCAGCATCATACTGTAAAGGCCCGTCGATCATGAGATCTGGACGTTTTTCTTGAGCAATTCGGGTTGCTTCTTTCACTTTTTCAACATCAGCACCTTGACCTGAACTACCGGTTGAATAAGAGATCATTGCAACTCTTGGTTCAATACCAAAGGCAATAGCAGTATCAGCAGATTGAATCGCAATTTCAGCCAGTTCTTGCGCATTCGGATCTGGATTAATTGCACAGTCACCGTAAATGTATACTTGGTCAGGCATTAACATAAAGAATACTGAGGAAACTAAAGAACTACCCGGTGCCGTTTTAATTAATTGCAATGGTGGGCGAATTGTATTTGCCGTGGTATGCACTGCACCAGACACTAAACCGTCAACTTCGTTTGCTTCAAGCATCATGGTTCCAAGCACAACGTTATCAGCCAATTGTTCTCGCGCAATTACTTCGGTCATGCCTTTGTTTTTACGTAACTCAACTAAACGCGGTACATATTTTTCACGAATATTTTCAGGATCGACGATTTCAACGCCTTCACCCAATGTCACTCCCTGTGAAGCAGCAACTTTACGCACATCATCTGGATTACCAATTAACACACATTTTGCAATTCCACGCTCTGCACAAATAACGGCTGCTTTAACTGTTCTTGGTTCATCACCTTCAGGTAATACCACCACTTTTTTCGCATTCCGTGCAAGTTCAGTTAATTGATAACGGAATGCAGGAGGAGATAAGCGACGAACAGAATTCACTACTTGGTTTAGCGACTTGATCCAATTGCTATCAATATGGTCAGCAACAAAGTTTTGTGTGTTTTCCATGCGCTCTTTATCATCAACAGGAATTTCTAAATTAAACTGTTGTAAACAGATTGAAGTTTGGAATGTATTGGTTTTTACCGTAAATACCGGTAAACCTGTATCAAATGCAGGTTGGCATAATTTATAGATTTTTTCATCTATATCATAACCACCTGTTAATAATACCCCTCCAATTGCCACACCATTCATTGCGGCTAAACTGATTGCAACTAAAACATCAACACGGTCAGCTGATGTGACAAGTAATGCATTTGGTTGTAAATGATTAACAATATTTGGCACACTGCGAGAACAAAATGAGATGTGTTTTATACGACGGTTTTTGATCTCACCTTCATTAATGATTTTTGCATCAAAATGTTTGGCAATATCAATTGCACGACATGCACTTAAATCCATATTCCAAGGAATGCAGCCAAGTACCGGTAAAGGACTGTGCGCATTTAAATCGTCGATTGTGATTTTTTTATCATCAAATTTTGGTGTATGATAAATTTCTGCCACATCTGGACGTGCAAGGCTTTGTTCTTCAACGGGGGCATTCACTTTATTGACAATAACACCTACGATTTTTTCATTTTTAATACCGCCAAAATTAGAACGAGCAATTTCGATTCGTTCTTTTAATTGTTCTGGAGTATCTTTACCCATATTAACAACAAAAATAATCTCAGCACCTAATGTTTTAGCAATATTATTATTTAGTTCGTTAGCAAAAGGATAATCACTGGTAGGCACAATCCCTTCAACTAAAACAACATCTGCACCTTTGGTATTTTCAGCATAAAGCGCGACAATTTCTTCCATTAACACATCTTGTTGATTTAAACCTAATAGATTTTCAACATGGCTCATTTTTAGTGGTTTTAAAGCTGGTATAGATGTGTTTCTGCTTACTAAAGTGGTGGTGTTATCGGGCGCATCCCCACCTGCTCTTGGTTGAGCAACAGGTTTGAATACATTTAAGTTAATTCCTTGACGCTCCATTGCTCGAATAACACCAAGACTCACACCTGTTAACCCGACGTTGGTTCCGGTTGGGATTAGCATAATAGTACGAGACATAATCAATTTCCTCTTAATTCTTTATTAAATATAAAAACAAACCGCCATAAAGGCGGTTTTATTTGTCTTTTAAGCAGTTAGACGCGCAGCATCTTGAGCAATGACGAGTTCTTCATTTGTAGGAATAACCATTGCAATTGCTGAACCATCTTTAGTGATTGTGCCGCCTTTACCAAAACGAGCAGCTAAATTGCGTTCTTGGTCAAGTTCAAATCCTAAAATTGATAATTTTTGAAGCGCCATGCGACGAACTTCTTCTGCATTTTCACCGATACCACCTGTAAAGATAATCGCATCTAAACGACCATCTAATAACATTGCATATCCACCAATGTATTTGACTAAACGATGTACAAATACATCTAGGGCATTTTTCGCATTTTCATCAGTGTCATAGTGATCTGTCACATAACGGCAATCGCTACTTACACCAGTTAAACCTAATAAACCTGATTTTTTATTTAACAAGTTATTGATATCAGCAACAGACATTTTTAAGTTGTCGTGTAAGAAGAACATAATTGCAGGGTCGATATCGCCACTGCGAGTTCCCATGACTAAACCTTCTAATGGAGTTAGACCCATTGAGGTTTCAACACATTTACCATTTTTAACTGCTGTGATTGACGCACCGTTACCTAAGTGACAAGTGATCACATTGGTTTGATCAACTGGTTTATTTAATAATTTTGCCGCTTCACGGCTAACATAGTAATGACTTGTACCATGAGCACCGTAACGGCGAACACCATATTTGGTGTATAATTCGTTAGGAATTGCATATAAATATGCTTCTTTCGGCATGGTTGTATGGAATGCCGTATCAAACACAGCCACATTTTTATTTTTCAAATGAGGAAATGCTGCAAATGCTTCACGAATACCGATTAAATGCGCTGGATTATGTAATGGTGCAAATGCTGATGCTTCTTCAATTCCTTTTAGAACAGAATCATCAATTACAACTGATTGCGTGTATTTTTCGCCACCGTGAACGATTCGATGCCCAATAGATTTAATACTATCTAATAATTCTGGTTTTTGTGGGAAGATGCTATTAACAATAAATTTAATTGCTTCGCTATGTGCAGCTCCTGCGCCTAAAGATGCTTCGTTTTTACTTCCATCAAGTTTCCACTTAATGCGTGCATCAGGAAGATTAAAACATTCAGCTAACCCAGATAAAAATTCATCGCCATTTTCAGGATTGATAATAGCAAATTTTAAAGATGAGCTTCCGCAATTTAGAACAAGAACATTGTTACTTGACGACATAGTAATTCCTATAAATTGAATAAAAAGATATATACCAATCAAAATTGGTAACTCTACACATGATTTAATAATCGATGTGAATATACAAGGTGACTTCTGATATTCTGCATTTTAAGATAAAATAAAGAAAGCCCCTAATTGGATGGCACTATTTTAAGACAATAATAGGTGAATGTCGAGGAATCACAAATTTATGAATTTAGTTAAGGCATTTAAGACTGGTCAACGATATATGGAACTTTGTCCAAAAGATAAAGCACTTTCGTATTCATTTCCCGAATTAAAAATCATAAACCACATAAAAACCGCGAAGAAGTATTTACCCCCAATAATTATTGCGTTAGCTGTTTGGCAATATTATATGCCAGCACAATTAGCGGTGACGATTATCGCAATCTTGTTTGCGTTAAGTTTACCTGTTCAGGGTATCTATTGGTTAGGCAAGCGTTCACAATCTCCGTTACCACTCAATTTAGTCGATTGCTATAATCATATTCAATCAAAACTAATTGAAAAAAAAATTTTGGTAGAAAATAAAGAAACGAACGAAAAATTAACCTTCGAATCATTTATGAAACTGATAACTTTATCAAAAAAGCATTTTGGCAATTACTTTGCTCAAGATGATAGTTCAGAAACTCATTATTAAGATCAAAATAAATGCAGAAACGGCTGGCATCACTAAAAAAACAAATTGATATACTTGAACAACAAGTCAATATATCTGAACAACAAAATTATCAAGAACACTATTTTGATGAACACTTATTTAATACCACCAAAATCAATACGGATAACGCTTTTTATTTAGAAAAAATCAAACAAACTTTTCAAGCTTTAGTCAATAATGCGATGAATCAAAAAGATGAACAAATTGTCTATTTGTCTGAAATGTTAGTTAATCAAATCACCGCCCTCACCCGTGAATTAGCGACGCATCAACTTCGTAAAAAAGAAGAATCTAAACTTTCAATTCAAGAAACACTCTCTGAAAAACATTGTCGCCATTTAGATTATTTGCGTCGATTGCAAGAAATGAAATATGAGTTATTACTTTCTGCTGAGTCAATCGATCCAATCAAGATTGCAACACTGGATAATCGTATTCAACGGTGTGAACAAGCGATCAAAAACATTGAACAGGAATTAGATACGGAAAGCGGTGTTTATTAAAAAAATGCCAATGCACACGGAATGAATATTGTTGACTTCGATGAACATTTAAATAATCGCTAAATCAGCGTCTAGATTTATTGCATTACTCCTTAGATCAAAGATATAGCTAAAATGCATAATGTTATAATGAATAATTAGTATCATCTTTTTGAGTTCTATTTATAATATTAGCTATGATTAGCGATAATGTTCCAATGCTATCCCTTTCTAATATTTTAATAAGGATTTATTCATGGGTAAGATATTTGATGATAATTCTCAAACTATTGGTTATACACCTCTTGTTCGTTTAAAGCATTTTGGTCATGGTAATATTTTAGCTAAAGTGGAGTCACGCAATCCCAGTTTTAGTGTTAAATGTCGTATAGCTTCAAATATGATTTGGGATGCGGAGAAGCGTGGTTTATTAACGCCGGATGTTGAATTGATTGAACCCACCAGCGGTAACACAGGTATCGCATTAGCAGCCGTTGCCGCAGCGCGTGGTTATAAATTAACGTTAACCATGCCTGAAAGCATGAGCATTGAGCGACGAAAATTATTGAAAGCATTAGGTGCAAATTTAGTTCTAACAGAAGCGTCAAAAGGAATGAAAGGCGCCATTGAAAAGGCTGAGGAAATGGTAGCAAGTAATCCCAAACGTAATATTATGCTACAACAATTTAGCAATACAGCCAATCCCGAAATTCATGAAAAAACAACCGGGCCTGAAATTTGGCTTGATACTGATGGAAAGATAGATATTTTTGTCGCAGGAGTAGGAACAGGCGGAACATTCACAGGCGTAACACGTTACATTAAAAATACCCAAGGTCGAAATATTACGGCGGTTGCGGTCGAACCAAGCCAGTCACCTGTAATCACTCAAGCACTTGCTGGCGAACCGCTTAAACCAGGGCCACATAAAATTCAAGGTATTGGAGCGGGTTTTATTCCGGCTAATTTGGATTTGAGTTTAATTGATTTAGTGGAAAAAGTATCGAATGAAGAAGCGATCGAAACTGCGCGCATTTTAATGGAAAAGGAGGGAATTTTGGCGGGAATCTCTTCAGGAGCAGCAGTTTTTGCCGCTGATAGATTGGCTAACTTACCGGAGAATAGCAATAAAACCATTGTGGTAATATTACCTTCATCGGGTGAACGTTATTTAAGTACTGACTTATTTAGCGGGATTTTTACCGAAAAAGAATTAGGATGACTTAAAATAAAAGATACCGTCAATTGACGGTATTTAATCCATTTAATTTAGAGATCTATTAATAATTTAAACTGATTAAAATCGTTATTCGTGAATAATGCCAAAATGCCGATAAGCATGCGGTGTTGCAATTCTGCCCCTTGGTGTTCTTTGAATATAACCTTGCTGAATTAAAAAAGGCTCAAGCACATCTTCAATCGTTTCTCGCTCTTCGCCAATTGCAGCAGCAATATTATCTAAACCAACCGGACCACCCATAAATTTTTCAATAATAGCTAGCAGTAATTTACGATCCATATAATCAAAGCCTTCATTATCGACATCGAGCATATCGAGTGCTTGGGTCGCTATTTTTTCATCGATGATACCTTTTGATTTTACATCAGCATAATCTCTAACCCGACGTAATAAACGGTTAGCTATTCGAGGAGTACCCCGTGAACGTTTGGCAATTAAATGAGCCCCTTCACAAGATAAATCCATACCCAAAAATTTGGCACTTCGACTAACGATATATTCCAGATCTTCAACACGATAAAATTCAAGGCGTTGTACGATTCCAAAGCGATCACGTAATGGCGATGTTAATGAACCAGCTCTTGTTGTCGCACCAATAAGGGTAAAAGGTGGTAGATCGATTTTAATTGAACGCGCAGCAGGGCCTTCACCTATCATAATGTCTAATTGATAATCTTCCATTGCCGGATATAAGATTTCTTCAACGACTGGCGATAATCGATGAATTTCATCGATAAAAAGGACATCATTAGGCTCTAAATTAGTTAACATGGCAGCAAGATCACCCGCTTTTTCTAAAACTGGGCCAGAGGTAGTGCGCAAATTAACACTCATCTCATTAGCAACAATATTTGCTAAGGTTGTTTTACCCAGCCCGGGAGGGCCAAAGATAAGAACATGATCGAGTGCATCACTACGCTGTTTTGCGGCTTGAATAAAAATTTTCATTTGCTCACGCACATGAGGTTGCCCGATATATTCATCCAGATACTTTGGACGAATTGCACGATCTAGAGACTCTTCTTCTTTTTGAGCTTGTGGAGCTATTAAACGATCCGCTTCAATCATAATGCTTACCTTTTTATAACGCTGATTTTAATGCTTCACGTATAAGCGTTTCACAATCCATTTCAGGCTTGATAACTTTACTGATTATACGGCTGGCCTCTTGTGGCTTATAGCCTAAAGCAATAAGGGCGGAAACAGCTTCACTTTCAATTTGATTTGAGGATTTTTTGATATTGCCAGTTTCAACAATGGTCATTGAGTCAGATAATTCTTCACCAAAGCGTTTAACACGATCTTTCATTTCCACAATTAATCGTTCTGCCGTTTTAGTCCCCACGCCCGGTAATTTAACCAGCGTTTTGATTTCACCTTGTTCAACCGCCACGATAAATTGTTGAGCCGACATTCCTGATAATATTGCCAATGCTAATTTTGGTCCAACGCCATTCACTTTGATCAGTTCACGAAACAATTCGCGTTCTTGTTCATGATTAAATCCATATAATAATTGGGCATCTTCACGAACAATCAGATGTGTTAAAACGATAACTTCTTGACCATTGTTGGGTAATTCATAAAAACAGGTCATGGGCATAAAAACATTGTAACCGACACCGCCCACATCAATAAGCACTTTGGGTGGCTGTTTTTCTATAATGATTCCGCGTAAACGACCTATCACAATTAATCCTTAATATTGAGTGTTATCAGATTTATCAATGACATGTAACAATGAAAAAAGAATAATTACTCAATCAAATACAGTATTAATGAGTAAAGTGTATGTTGTCATTGATATCGAGTGTATAAACTATTGTTGTTTAGTTTACCTGATGAAATTGAAATAATAAAGAAAAACTGTATAAATAGACAGGCAATAAAAGGAAAAATTTTGCCGACCAATTCGGCAAAATAGTGAGTAGAAACAGCTGATAATTTGCTTAAATTAAAAAGGCATTTTGAAACCTGGTGGTAATTGCATTCCACCTGTAACTTGAGCCATACGCTCTTTTTGAGCTTCATCTAATCGGCGAGTTGCATCATTAAAAGCTGCTGCAATAAGATCTTCTAACATCTCTTTGTCATCTTCATTCAATAATGACGGATCTAACTCAACTCGTTTACAGTTATGAGCGCCATTAATGCTGACTTTAACAATACCTGCACCCGACTCTCCTGTTACTTCTAATTTGGCGATTTCTTCTTGCGCTTGCTGCATTTTTGCTTGCATTTGCTGGGCTTGTTTCATTAAATTACCCAAACCGCCTTTTCCACCTGAAAACATAATTATTCCTCGTTAAATATATTTAGTCCATAATTATACAGGACGAATACTTGTTTCATCAATCTTGGCTTCAAAATATTGGCAGATCATTGCCACTTTTGGATCTTGATTAATTGTCACTTTAGCTTGCGCAAGTTTTTGTTGATAAAGATCTTCACGCATTTCCAAAGGTGTTTTTATCGTTTGATTATCATCAATAATAACGTTAATTTTTAATGGCTTTTGTCGATAATTCGACATCGCTTTTTCTAATTTTGAAATATTTGCTGATGCATTAATGAGATGTTTTACCGCTGATCGCAAATGTAAAACGATATTTTCATCATCTATTTGTTCAATAGAGCAATTTATCGCAATTTGCTTAATTAAAGGCGCAATATCGAGTTGCTCAATTTCGGCACACCATGCGTCTTTTTGCACCATTTCATCAATTAATTTTTTCATCATTTCGGGTGTTTTATCACCATTTAATGATTCGCGAAAACTTTTCGTATCAATGATTAATTCATCTTTGGTTTCAATCAGCCCACACGCCTGCCATTGATAATTTTCTGCGGTGATTTGCTCTTCATCCTCATCGGGCTTATTTAAGTTATTTTCATTTGATTCTACGTGTGAATGTTTGTCTGTGCCATGCGCTAATGATGCATTGATACTCGCCTGAATTGGTTGATTTTTTTCAACCAGTTCAGACTTTTTTTTATTTTGTTCCTCTTGTATTAATTGCATCCGCATTTCTAAAATACTTTTCGTCATTGAAGAGACATCATCTGGGATCGGCATATCGTGTTTAGCCGGTTGTTGATGATTATTTTGAGAGTGTTTTATATCAGATTGTGCGTTACTCTCAATACGTGATGTCTTTTCTAACTCAACTTGTTGAAAATTGTGCACTGATTGTGGTGAGCCAGATGCTGATTTTTGATGAATATCAGTCACGGGCGGTACATTACTCATCGAGTCAGATGTGGCGTTTGATATGTCACTCTTACTAGCTGATGCTTGAATAGGTATAGGCTTTGATGGCTGCGGTGCCTGAACCGTTGGCTTTGTATTTGACACTAACTTATTGTTATCATTAGTTTTGGGTTGAAATGCTAATGCTCTTAGAAAGCTCATTTCAACACCTATTTTTTTATCGGGTGAATAGGCTAATTCTTTTCGCCCCATTAATAATATTTGATAAAATAACTGAATATCATTTGGCGCAATGTATTGTGCTAAAAAGCGTATTCGTTCTTCATTATCGGTATAATCACCCAATGCTGTTGGTACAATTTGTAATAAAGCGATTTGATGCAAAAGCGTAATGGTTTCAGCCAATAAGTTATCCCAATCCACGCCTTGTGTTGCAGCTGCTTCAATCTGTTGCATCAAAGCATTGCCATCATTTTGATAAAGTGCCTCAACCAATAAAAAAGGAATTGTTTTATCCAGTGTCCCTAACATAACACTGACTGATTGCGCATCAACAACGCCATTACCTAAGGCAATAGCCTGATCGGTTAAACTTAAGGCATCTCGCATACTACCATTAGCCGCTTTGGCTAATAACTGAATCGCCTTCGGTTCAGATTCAATTTTTTCAAGTTGTAAAATGTGAGAAAGCTGTTCCGATATAAGCGAAGTATCAAGCACATTTAAATGTAAATGTAGACAGCGTGATAATATGGTAATCGGTAACTTTTGTGGATCGGTTGTTGCCAACAGAAATTTAACATGTTCTGGTGGTTCTTCTAATGTTTTTAGCAAGGCATTAAAACTGCTGCGAGATAACATGTGCACTTCGTCAATTAAATAGACTTTAAAGCGCCCTTTAGTTGGCAAGTATTGAATGTTATCTAATATTTCACGTGTATCTTCAACTTTAGTTCGTGAAGCGGCATCAATTTCTAAAAGATCGACAAATCTGCCTTGCTCAATATCACGACAATTATCACATACCCCACAAGGCGTAGCAGTAATCCCAGTTTCGCAGTTTAAGCCTTTAGCAAGTAAGCGAGCAATGGAGGTTTTTCCAACACCACGTGTGCCTGAAAATAGATAAGCATGATGAACTCGACCTAGCGAAAGTGCATTTGATAGAATCTTGAGGACATGCTGTTGCCCTACGACTTCAGTAAATGATTTTGGTCGCCATTTGCGTGCCAGAACTTGATAACTCATATTCACCATTGCGTATAACTAATCAATTTGGCATCAATAATATCATAAAGCGTAAAATTAGTCTTTAAGATGACAGTAAACAATTTACAATACTTTATTGAATGAGAATCCAGTCAATTTTTATTATTGACGTTTATTTTGATGAATGCTTTTAATAAATAGATTATTAATAAGAAATGAATAATAAGAATAAATTGAATTTGTTGTGGTTAGTTATTCAGAAATATGGGCGTGTTTACTAATACAGATTCATTGTAGTTGAAAATTTGAATCCAGAGTAGATAAATCTCAACCATTATTTCGATTCCATAATGGTTGGATTATTCATATTTATTATTGATTCAAATATGACCAAGCATATTGTGCGTAAAATTCTGCGCCCATAGTCATGCCGTCTTCATCAACATTAAAACAACCATGGTGATGTGGCCACTGTGTATCTTTTTCAGGATTACCCGAACCCACTAATGCAAATGCACCAGGAATGTTTTCAGTATAAAAACTAAAGTCTTCGCCGCCAGTTGTTGGTGGCTCGAAATAAAGGGCTTGTTCACCAAACGATTCAACAATGACTTTTTGTGCTAATAGCGCAGATTGTTCATCATTAATGACGGGTAACGTGCCATAAATGTATTCTACTTCAGCCGTTGCACGATACATTGCGGCTACTTGATTGGCGTAACGGCGAATAGCATCTTCAATTTTATTTCGCACTTCAACACTAAAACAGCGAACAGTACCTTCTAAAACCGCATTTTCCGCAATAACATTGAAACGAGTGCCGACATCCATTTTTCCTATGGTGACCACGGCAGGGGTAAGCGGAGACACTTCACGTGAGACAATCGATTGTATGTTCATCACAAATGAAGATGCCACCATGACAGCATCAACCGTGTCGTGAGGCATCGAGCCATGCCCGCCCTTTCCTTTAAATCTGACAGTGAGCAAATCGGCAGAAGCAAAACTTGAACCTACCACACAGGATACTTTTCCGACAGGTGTTTGTGACCAGATATGCATACCAAAGGCTGTATCTACATCATCTAATACACCTTGTTTTATCATGCCTTTTGCACCTTGTGCGATCTCTTCAGCAGGCTGAAAAACTAATCTCACATTACCTTTTAGTTGATCACGTATTGCATAAAGCGCTTTTGCCGCAGTCAGTAGCATGGCTGCATGCGTGTCATGTCCGCAAGCATGCATCTTACCGTTTATGGTTGATTTGTAATCAATATTGTCGTTTAACTCTTGCACCGGTAATGCATCGATATCAGCTCTCAATAAAATTCTTTTACCTGGTTTTCCGCCTTGGATATCGGCAATAATACCGGTTGGCTCAGTACGACGATAAGGGATGCCAATTTTATCAAGCTGCTCTGCAATTTTATCTGTCGTTCTGAACTCTTCCCACGGTAATTCTGGGTGACGATGCAAATCACGGCGAAAAGCGACCATTTCTTTTATATTTTGTTGTACTATCTTTTTAATATCTTGATTTATCATTTTACTACCTTTGTTCTTGTTATTTAGTCCATCAAAATTAATGCGTTTGATATTGAAAACATATTAAGAAGATAGTTAGAAAAACTGTTCTTAAATCTTGTTATCCGATTAGTTGTCATCAAACTTGTAGACATTTATCATTTACTGTATTGCCGGTGCAACTATCATATTGACCATAAAGCCTGCTAAAACAACCGACACAATAGTGACTGAAATAAATCCACCAATCAACATAGGCGGTAACATATGACGAGTAAGTACCTCTTTTTCTTTTTCATTTTTGGTCAAATTATTAATCACTTCATTGGTAATAATATAATCAGCAGGAAACCCATAGAGTGCTGTTAGTGCTATCGAAAACGCCATTTCTCGACTAACGTTTAGCATTTTTCCGGCAATAAGTGAAAAGATAAACATACCAAGTACAGCTGCTAATATAAAGACAACCAAAGGCGTGATTAATCTTACTAGCATGTCAGGTGTAGCTTGACTTAATGTGTCAAAAATAAACAGCATAAGTCCCATGACAGCTAAACCAAAACCACCCGCCTTTTTTAAAGGATGGCGTTCAAGAAAACCACACGATGCGGCAATTACACCGAATAATAGACAAAGTACAAATGGACTTATACTAATAATAGGATCCAAGACTTTCGCCACGTAATAAGCAAAAAAGCCAATAATCGCAATTCGTAAAAAAATAAAATAGGTTGTGTTATACCGTGCTGAAAACATCGCAAACATTTTTGGCATTGGATGTTCATCATTAGATTCGGTTTCTTGTTTATTCGATGTAGACTTAGGATCATTTAAAGCATTCCATGTACCCTCATGATACTGTTTAAGCACTCTGCGCCCTTCACGTTTAAGCATGATTGAAGTGAGAGGATAACCAATAAAACCTTGCATGACATAAATAATAATGGCAAACACAGCAAGATCTTGCAAACCGGCCTTTGTTGCACCGCCTGCCATTATGATAGCGGAAACAATCCCACCCACTAAAGGTGGAATCGCAACAATAACTGTATTGTAGTCAAAAAATAAGTATCCAACGATCACAACCACAATGATGATTCCAACAATGCCTAACAGTGAAATAACGATAGTTTTCCATTGGCGCAGTAACTCTCTAACTGAAAGTAAAGTTCCCATGTTAACGACTAACAGATACATAAACATGACAGCAACAACTTTGGGTATTCCAGCTCGAGCGACAATATCTTTTGGGAAAAAAGTGAAGTAACCTGCTAAGAAAAGCACGGCACAAACAAAAACTGACGGCACCCATGCTTTGGTTCGTGTAGATACGATATCGCCTAAAAAAAGAATTAGTAGCAATAATACTAATGCAAGCATTTGAGACATATCATTCATTGTTGACATAAAAAGCTCCATTTTATTGGTTGTTAATTATTTAACTTTTCCTGTTGGATCATACAAATAATTATTATGCTAAGTTTATTTTTAAATAGTTTTAATATTATATATTGTTAATCATGTATTCTTTAATTTTATCAAGAAAAAGATTGCCATATTTTTCTAATTTAATTTTACCAACACCAGTAATATTGAGTAATTGTTGTTTGCTTTCAGGCATCGTTTGTACCATTTCGAGTAAGGTTGCATCACTAAAAATAATATAAGGTGGAACATCTTCACTATCGGCAATGTCTTTACGTAATTTTTTAAGATAACCAAATAAAATACGCTCTTCATAAGATAAAATAGTGGTTAAATTTATTGCTCTTGCATAACGATTTAAACGGCTTTTCTTCACAATTTCAAGTCGTGGTTTAGCCAAGGATAATGCAATTTCACCTTTCAATATTTGGCGTGCACGCTCTGTTAATTGTAGGGTATTATACGCAGCAATATTTTGTATTAGATAGCCATGATAAATTAATTGCCTTATCACATGAAGCCAATAATCAATGGAGTGTTCTTTTCCAATACCATAAACAGATAAACGATCATGTCCGTTTTCTTTTATCTTCGATCGGTTTGATCCTCGTAAAACCTCTGCAATATATTGCGCACCATAGCGCTGCTCAACACGATATATACAAGATAATACTTTTTGCGCATCAACTAAACCATCATAATGTTCAGGAGGATAAAGGCATATATCGCAGTTATTACAAGGTTCGTGTCGTTGTTCACCAAAATAGTTGAGTAAAACGATACGACGGCAAGTTAAACTTTGGGCAAATGATTGCATTGCATCGATTTTATGGAATTCAACATCTTTGTGTTGTCCTTCCATTTTTTCACTAATCTGTTGTCGGTACCAGCTCAGATCATTGGCATTAAACAGTAGCATAACTTCAGCCGGCACACCGTCACGCCCTGCTCGCCCGGTCTCTTGATAGTAAGCCTCGATACTGCGTGGACAATCGGCATGAACAACAAAACGGACATTCGGTTTATTGATCCCCATACCAAAAGCAACGGTTGCAACAATAATTTGAATATCATCTTTCAAAAAAGCTTCTTGTGCTTGTTGGCGTTGTTGATTAGTCAGTCCTGCATGATAAGCTGCAACGGAAAATCCCCGTGCAGCAAGTCTGGTAGTCATATCTTCTACTTTTGAACGACTAGCGCAATAAATAATGCCGCTATTCCCTTTTTGGGTTTCAATGAATGAGACAATTTGGTCGGTTAAATTATATTTTTCGACAACAGTATAACGGATATTTGGACGATCAAAGCTACGAACGACAACTAAGGGATCCACTAAATTTAATTGGGTAATAATATCCGCTTGAGTCATTTTATCGGCAGTAGCCGTTAAAGCAACAATCGGCACACCAGGAAAACGTGCTGAAAGTTGTCCCAATTGCCGATAATCAGGTCTAAAATCATGCCCCCACTGTGAAATACAATGTGCTTCATCAATTGCGATTAAAGACGGTGGATTTTGTTCGATTAAACTTTGAAAATAGGCTAATGCCAATCTTTCTGGTGAGATATATAAAAGCTTAATAGAATGATTAAGGTATTGTTCAATGACATTTTGCTGTTCGGATGACGATTGAGAACCATTTAGATAAGCAGCAGGAATACCATTTGCGGCTAATTGATCTACCTGATCTTTCATCAATGAAATTAAGGGTGAAATCACGATTGCCGTTTTGGGTAGGATTACAGCGGGGATTTGGTAACATAACGACTTTCCACCACCAGTAGGAATAATAATTAAAGTGTCACGCCCATCGATAATCGATTCGATAATTTCTTTTTGTTGATTTCGGAAAGATTTATAACCAAAAACATTATGCAAAACTGTATCAATCTGATCTTTTATCGACATGCTAACCTAAAAATAAATCACTGCTGTTAATTTATCGAGTATAGCTAAATTTAAAGCAACAAACCACCTTGAACTGATATTTGTTTTCAATTTAGATTTGTTATAGTTTTAAAACTAACAAATTTTGTGTTTTTTATAGTCAAAAATGTTCAACAGCTGAAAAAACAACCAAAAAATAATTTTTTTACTTGCTTGTAATCAATTTGAAAGCTAATATTTGCGTGTTTCAAATTTACGCCCGTAGCTCAGTTGGTTAGAGCATCACCTTGACATGGTGGGGGTCAGTGGTTCGAGTCCACCCGGGCGTACCATCATAATTTTAATGAATGCGTATCAAAACAATAAGTTCCAATATCCTTAACTAATCGTTTTTTCGAATTTCCACATCACAAAGTTTTTATTTAACTAAAATTATTCAAAATAAAATATAGATATAAAGTTTTAAATTCAAAAAATTAAAAAAATATCAACTGTTAAATATTGTAGTATAAATTAATTATTGAATTCACATTGAGTATCTAAATTTAATATCTCAATTTGCTAGCTAATTCAATGTATTTAGCGCAGAATATTCCATTTAAAGAATGGTATGCTATGCTTTTTCTATCTAAATTATTTCAATCTTCAAATTCAAAATTAGTTAATAACTGGCTTGATAACTATCTAGATATTCTATTAAAACGTAATTTAAAACCTAAAACTATCGAAATAAAAAAATATTTAATCAAAGTTATCAGACAAAACATTGGAAAAAGACCTTTAGCAAAAATCACACCTCAAGATATTGCTCAACTCATTAAGATTTATACTGATCAAGATAAAGCACCATCAGCGAAATGTATGTATCATTTACTCAAAGATATATTTAGAGAAGCTTATGCTCAAGGCTGGAATGATAAAAATCCAACTGATCCAATAAAATGCCCAAAAGTTACAGTAAAACGATCTCGAATGACATTAAATGAGTTTAAAAAAATATTAAATGAAGCTGACAAAACGGGAAATAAAACGTTACATGATGCAATGATGTTAGCCATAGTAACGGGTCAACGTCGTTCCGATATCGCAACTATGAAAAAATCTAACATTAAACGTAATTACTTATTAATTGAACAATATAAAACTGGAGCGAAAATAGCATTACCAGTTAAATTGAAATGTAAAAAACTGAATATTAGTTTAAAAGATATCATTGATTCAACCAAAAATAATTATTTGCTAAGCAATAATAATAAACAAATAAAGTTAGAAGCAATAACAAGACAATTTGCACGTTTACGTGATAAAGTTTTTAAAAAAAATTATTGGACAGGTACACCTACCACATTTCATGAAATAAGATCATTAGCAGAACGTTTATATCGAGAACAACGACTCGATACAATGACTTTATTAGGACACAAATCCCAACAAATGACAGATAGATATAATGACAATAGAGGTAGGGAATATAAAAAACTAAGGATTAATAAAGCATCCTATTTATGAGGTAGGTGAACATGTTGATTTTAAAAAAATAGCAATAAACGGCCAGCAGATTAGCCGTTTTATAATTGCTAAAGGTTCAAACATAAACGGCTGGTATGAAATATACAGTGATGGCTTTAAACGAGTTGGCAACAAATGGCCTGTCTCCAACCCGCTTCATTCACCAAACCCGTTAGGTTGTGTAAAAGTTCCATTCCCAATACCGTTTACCCAGACAGTTATATCTGTCAATGTCTCAATTGAAACATCTACACCTGCAGTTGAAATCATAAATTATGAAATCAATAGTTTGCATGAAATAGGGCTAACAGCGGGAATGTTCGGTGCATCGGGAATGGTTGCGATGAGTGAATTTGCATGTTCATACTCAGCCGAGGGATATTAATATGAGATATTTCAATAAAATAACAACGGCAGAGGTAATGCCCAGTATATATGATATCAATTATGATGTAATAGAATTAGACAATAATCATTGGTTTTTTACGTCGGACATACCCGACAATAAAAAAATAGTTGCTGATGCAAACGGACAATCAAAACTAAAGAATATTAGTGATAGTCTCAGCAATATAGATAAAATAAAAACCAACAAATAAAAACAACAACAATTAATTAATAATGTGGACACAAATAACAATCCTGCAAGACATTATCGATTAAGATATGCTAGAATCAAACGAGGCAGAAATGTAAAAACATACATGATTTTATTGACCCGTATTGATATTAATCAATCAGATATTAACTGGTCCCAAGAAACCGAGTAATCACTCGGGTATTTCAGGAAACACAGCGTTAACATGTGCCGTGTCAATACGAGGAACGTCAATGGAAAATAACTCTAAACGCTCTAATAGTCGTTTTTCATTATCTGTTGCTACGTTGTGTTTTATAGCGCATTGTAATAATGTTTTTTTCGTACTGGCGTCAGTTATTAATTTATCTCTGAGAGCTATGTTTTTCCTGATTTTAAAATCAGTTTCCGCAGCCATATCCAGTACCTATTGTCCACCGTTCCATTTGTGAAAACCTGACAGTGGGGACTCTGAATACGTTAAATCATTAAATATAACACACCCCGCATTGATTGCGTTAAATAAATCAATGTGTTGATCTTTTGTGATTTCAATTGAATCTGGTGGTATATCAATATTGATTTCATCTATATAAAATGATTGTGTTTTAAAATTATAAAAATGTTTCATACTCAAAATCCTAATGCTATGTAAAATAAATCGGTGTCAGCATATTCGCCAGGCCCACATCTTCCCCAACATCTAAATTGTGATGCTGAAATTGGGTGTGCCGATGTTGAATTTGCGCCGTAATACCTATCGCTTGTCATAACCAGAAAACACGTATGCGGAAACGCTGTATGAAACGATTGTATATAGCCATTCACCCCAGCAGTTTGAGAATATCTTGATTCCCCCCATTGAATCACTAATCCGCTGGGTAGTTTTATATAACCATTTTTATTGAATGATCCGGTGTAATCGTTGCTACAAATTAAATCGCGGTTATTAACAGTTGGCCGTTCTTTAAAATCAACATGTTCACCTACCTCATAAATAGGATCACTACCATTCATTATTTTTTGTGCGGGTAAAGCATTAAAATAATCTGCCTGTAATCTTTGCCACTTAGAGGTGTCGCTCGACGGTTGTGCATTGTCATTTTTAACTATGGCTATGTATAAAGCACCATTATATTTTATAATAGCATTTTCTGGATAAGTAACTAACTCACTCCATTCTGGCACACCTTGTTGTAACAGATATAGTATATTTTTATCAATTCGATTAAATGCGCCATTCATCCATTCCATTGGTGGTTTCGAAGCAGTTTGATCGATGGTGATTCCCCAGCCTCGACTTACATCAGGAAAATCCGTAACTTCCCCTTTTTTTGCTGAATCTGCAAAGATTAAATAATCTGGTTTTTTTTGTATAATCATTGAATAGTTCCTATTTCTTGAAGTCGAACAAATTTGCCTAAATTAAAACCGAATGATGCATTGTCATGCGAAAATCCAAACGGTTCATTATTAATTAGAACAATATATTGATACATAACACCAACAGGTCGGGCTAAAATATCCATTTTACTAATTGCATACAAAGTAAGTGAATTGAGTTGATCACTGTTAACTAATACGTTCATTGTCATATTTTGGGAATCAATAATATTTCCATGTTTGCCAATCACGAATTTAATTGATTTTACAATGTTTGATATTTCACCACTTTGATAATTTTTAGTAATTTTTGCCTTAATAAAGAAACGATAATCGCTATCATTTAATACAACAGATGCCGTTAAAGCATCGCCATGTCGATAAAATTCACCAATATCAAATGATAATGCTGTGTTATCTTCTAACCATCCAAAATATTCTTTGGTGATAGCAGAAGGTAATACGCGCGAGACGCCAACATGACGACCAATCAAATCAAGTGCATAACCTGTCGCGTCGTTGATGCTGAGAACATCCGCAATTTGAATGACATTGTTAAATGTGTTACCAGTCTCTTTATTGATAGCTCTGATAGTGCCTAATGCCTTGGGTTTTGTACGATATTGCCAAATGAGGAATTTTTCTCTATTCATCTATTAGCACCTCAACATGCGTTATCTGTGCATACTCTCGATAATCGATATTGACAATGTTGGCACTGTTTACAGCGAGTTCTTTAATATAAAATCCGTCAACTAAGTTAATGCTTGAAATAATGCGAGATGCATACACATTTTCACCAATTTCAAAATCAAGACTTTTTAAATTAGCTTTAATCTGTTCTGAATTGATATCATTAAAAGATTTGTAACGACCAATTGTCATTGAGACATTGATATCGACTTTTCTTGGTCTATCAAAGTGAACTTTTCGAGGTATTTCATCTAATAAATACATCGTCTCAATTTTTCCAAATAGTCCACAACCGCCAATTTTCTTTTTAGTGATCACCTCTGCTATTTGTTCATCATCGCCACCAAGGATCACGGCATTAAATGAATGAGCAGGCACACCCTTTTCATCCGTTTTATTCGTATAGTTTTCATATACTACGCATTTAGTCACACCGGTTATATTCATTAATGCAGACTGTATGCCTTGGCGATCATCATGATTATTGATTGAGTGTGATAACATAAAGCGTTTTAATAGTTGCGCATCAGTTTCTTCGTCAACTCCGCCATAGCTTTGGGTGTTGGCAGTAATTTTATCTACGCCGATGATAATAGTGCTCGGTGTAAATTCATCCATTGCGTTAACGGTATAATGACCTAACTCTAGCGACCTAAATTTTGAACGAGCACTACCTAAATCATTTAATTTTATTGGCTCTGTTGTTACCCATTTATTTTTGTTTTTATCAACATAAATAGCGTTTTGAGGAATCAATGTGTTTGGCATTCCATTAAAAATGACTTCATCGATGTATGAATATGATGCGGTTATTCTGGTTAATCCTGCATACATTGCCCGTTGTTCCAACCACTGCCCAGTCGCTTGATAAGGGTCTAACATCTGAATAATAAATGATACTGCTTGATGTATGTTCGATAATTCCTGAGAAAATAAACCGAGCAATTGCCCATCTGGCGTATCACTATCTAAATTGACATTTTCACCATAAATCGATTTAAAACTTGTTATTAAACGATTTTTAATTGTGTCAAAATCATCAATAACAATTCCTTTATCTGTTATCTGTAACATTAAATGAAGCCTCATTAGAATTGTTGAATTTATCTGTGTAGGTAATTTGAATGAGAAACTCACGCGTCTCGCTATCCAATAAAATATCGAACTCATCAATACTAATCACACCTTCAATGTTGAAAATTTGTTTTTTTATATCAATTTCCAACTGTTTAGTATTTGGGTTTTTAGCAAGATAATCAAACCAGGCAATACCGTCATTGCGATCCAAAAACCAATCTTTTTTTAAGGATAATAATTTAGTTTTTACACACTGGGCTATTGCATCTGACTGATGTAAATAATTAGCCAAACCTTGCCCAAATGTCCAATCATGATTATTGTCTAGCTCTCTTACTTTCATGTTGGCTCTCCTGTCGTGTCATCGCCGCTTTTCACACCTGTATGTCTATGAGTATTCAAACTAATTCCTTTGTTTGTTATGACATCTTGTGCAGTGATTATGCCGGAACTAATTGTATTGCCATTAGATTGATTGAAACTACCAATTTGGTCATAGTTTCCAAACTGTTGCTTATTTCCTTCATGTACAATATTGCCTTTGATATAGATTGTTCCTTGCGTTAATCGAATATGAGTTTGACCGTCATCTGTTTGCATCGATACGCCATCATGATAAAAATCTGGAATTTTGTTAGGCACACTGTTACAACCTACGATAAAAAAACCATCGCTTAAGTCATTCATGCGATTATCAAGCGGTTTTGATGCTTCGCCCGATGCAAACCAGCCATCAATACAACGGCTGGAAAAGACCACCAGACCTTCATCACCTGCTTTGATAGGTACCGTCATACAAAAACCGCCGGCGTGAGGAAATTGTGCAGGAACATCAACCAATGGCGGAATCGATATCTCTTCCCCATTTGCTAATACTCTATTAATCATCGGTTTACATTGCACTGTATGACCATCAAAACTGATCACCTTTGCAGGCAATGCCGTATAAATATTTGATTGGGCACGTTTAATTTGATTTTCAATTGCTTGGTATAGTGTATCAACCATAATTTACCTACGAATTTAAGCCAATAAAAAACCACCTTTAGCAGGTGGTTAATTTATTGTTGGTTACAGAGTAATTGTCTTGTATTGACTGATAGAATGATTATTTTAATTAAAATAACTTATTGTTTTATAAAAGATATCAGAAATTTAATTTTGATTTGATAGATTAGAAAATATTTGAAACGAATGGAAATAAAAAAATTACGTTGAGATTGCAATCTTTAGCTTCGGGAACGTTAGTGTATATCTGCTAACTTTAATATTACAGTAAAATGTTTGATTCGATTAAGCGTTTAACTTTGTTTTAATAAAGCTTTACTTAAGACATCTAAACAATGGTACAATAACCATAAAACTGACCTGATTCCAAAAATTGCAATCTTTTTTAGATATTAATCATGAATATTCATTTGATTGCATTAATAGAGTTAATTAATTTGCTCAGCAAGTTTAATCACTTCTGAAACAGTTTTACCATCAAGTTTTTGCTTCATGATTTCTTCCATTTTCTTATTATCGTAATTTGCTTCAGTAGCCGCTTGCATATTAATTTTACTCAAAGCTGCTGTAAAAGATTGCGCTTCACTGAAGTTAAGGTCTTTTACAACTTCAGCTAATGATTCTTGATATTTTTCAGGTGTTGAAGCATCAATCTTTTTATCGCCACAAGCAGTTAATAAAGTTATAGACATTAAAAGTACAAGTAATTTTTTCATTTTTCCATCCTTTTATAAATTATATTGGGATGCTCATCCTATATCTAAATTGATAACAAATCAAATTTTTTCGAAATTACCAAAAATACACTGTAATTTGCTTTGCCAGTTATTCCCATATAGATCCCCACTATGTTGTAGCGCTTTAATTTTATAGTCTCCATTGAGTTCTGTGAGTTTAGATTCAACTCGAATTAATGCACCTATCTTATAATGCGGATTACATAATGTTGTTATTTCTAACCCTTTATCTGTCTTTTTAGGCGTTCCTATCATGCCCGTCGTTCTTGAAATAACAAATCCTTCATGATTTGAAATAGCCTTACTTTTGGGGATAACAATCAGTTCGTCATCCTGAATAGACCAATCGGCATCATTATTATTTGCTATTTGGTGCATAAGTTCGCGAGTATCACACATGAAAACTTTTCCGCGAGGAAGTGCTTTATTATTAGGAAGATTAACATTGCCTTTTTTTAAACCAAAACTTTTTAACGCTTCATTAAAAAAATCATTGTCAGTTTGTCCTTTTTCTAATGTTTTGATAATAACTTTTTCTGTAAAAGCTTTATGACCATCAGCACACCTTAGGGTCGTGATAATATCCAGTTCAGAAAGTTGATTTTCCACCGTTAAAATATCGCCACAAAAAATCATCCGTAAAACATCATCCTGATAACTTACATATAATTCTACATAATCATATTGTTTTGTGCTGATTAAATTACGATTTGAATCGTTGAGGTTGTATATTGAAATTTCAGCGGTGTTAGGATCGGAAGTAAGTGTTTTGTTGACCGAGAAAGTGACTCTAAGATTGTTCAATACAATACTTTCTTTACGATTGCCTATTTTCAGTTCTAAAACTCGCCCGAATTGTCTCACGATATTCATCCTTTGTCATAATTAATAATTGCATTCGATTATGTAAGTCATTTTTCGTTATTGCATTAATTCCTAATCCTGATTTGTCATAAAGGACTAAAACAAAAGGAAGGTCAAATTCAATAAGCGCTGGACTGCCTACAGACAGTCCTTTATTGGTTGTAATATATTGATTATTGTTAATATCAAACAAATCAAATTGGTAGCCGACTAATACCGTATTGAATCTTAATGTTAATCGTAAATTCATATCGTATAATGTAAAGGTTTGTTCTAGCACATCATCATAAGTTGTCTGAATTATATACATACTTAATCTCTCAAATTTTCTTTATTTACCAACAACTAATCACTTTTTTAGCTTTGAAGTTATCTACATTACTTAATAAACCAACTAAAAATCTTATAAAGAACAGATTTTAGTTCTTCGATTTTCTGTGGTTGTGTTTTACCAAGATTCTGTTTTTTAACCGTTTGATTTAGACCACTTGCAATTTGCGTTTCGACGATAAAAATTTCTCGAAACGTTAAGGAAAACTCATCATAAGTATTTTTTTGTTGAGTCAAACCCACAGAACTTAGAACCATATTATTATATTGCTTAGCATTAGTTTGCAGGATAACAGGTTCACCACTCCGTTGAATTGCCAGCAATTTTTCGTAAGCGTCTGCAATACGATCTGAAAATAAGCTATTTATAATAGGAGACTGATATTCAGGTAGAAAATCGGCCACGACTTGATTCAACCTTTCAGCGCTTGTTTGAAAATGTGATGCAAATCGATTTACCATGTTTTCCGCTTGTGCTGCAAAAGTTTTGATTGGCATCGGCAAAGGGTAATTGAATAAATCTATTCCCAAAAAATGGTCAATCGAGAAAGTATTTTTTTCATATCCCACAATAAGACCATTTATTGAAATCTCTTTTGGTTCTAAAACTGCATGATCGGCAATATTAGCCCCATTTTCAATGGGATTTTCCGTGACTTTCAATTTTGATGTATGCTGTTCGACAGTATTAATATCTAAACTGAATACAAAATTGTCAGTAACAATTAACCCACTATTTTTTGATGATTTGTTTAAAATAGATTGAAACATCAGTTAGACCCCATCGCTGTAACTGTATTATCATTGATTCGTCTCGCAGCATTGTCGACAAGATTGCAAACTTGATCGAGACCATTCTGAGGTGTAGTTACATTCATTGTATTATGAATTATTATTTCACTGTTATTATTGACGTTTTTATTTAATGCAGATAAACCTCCAGCTTTTGCTACATCTGTACTTACGAGTGCAAGATTTTGGGTTGCGGAATAATTCGTGGCTTTAAGATTTTCTTCTTGAGCTTGTTCATCTTTATCATTACCAAAACCAAAAAAAGAAAGTACACCTTTTATTTTACTTTTCATCTTATCGATGACAGCAAAAAACTTGTCTTCAATCCATTTCAAACCATCTTTAAAAGGTTGCGTAATACAGTCAAGAATACCAGAAAACGTCTTTCCTAAATTATCGATAAAAGAAGTGACATCAACACCCCAAATCTCAAATAATCCTTTTATGAATTCCCAAGCAGCTTTAAATGGCGCTGTAATAAAATCAGTTATTGCTTCAAAGGTTTGACCAATTTTCTCAGTTGTTGAAGTGCTATCATCCGTCCAAATTGTAAATAAGCTTTTAACCAATTCCCAAGCAGCCTTAAATGGTGCCGTAATTAAGTCTAAAATTGCGTCAAAGGTAGCGCCTATTGCATTGACCGTTTTCTCGGCATTTTCTTCACTCATACCAAAGTACATGAGTATATCTTTTATACCATTTTTAAAGAAATTAGTAACTTTATTCCAAAAATCAGAAAAAAAGGAAACAAGAAAATCCCAATTATCGTAAATAAGATAAGCAGCCAAAGCGATAGCAGTAATAATAGCCAGAATAGGATTAGCTATCATGATAGACGTCAGTGTTTTTATTGCACTGCCAATTGTTTTAATAATTTTAACTAAATTTCCAAGCGTTTTGAGAGCATTACCAATACTTAGAATAGCATTGGAGATTGAGGTAATTAATTTAGCTTTAGCTGATACCCACGCTATTTTTCCGCCTAATAAAAGCAAATAGCCCAATACGGCAAAAATAATACTTTTCCAGTTTTTATCTAAATTTTGCCACCAAGTTATTGCATTTTTGATGTTGTCGATACACGCTTGCCAAAATGGAGCAAATTGACTCTTACCACCTTTTAAGAAAACCATAAAATCATCAATGATCAACAATAATCCAGCTATCAAACCGATGACTAGCCCAATCGGACTAAACAGCATAGCACGATTTAAGACTGCCCAAGCAACACTCAAGGCTATTATGGCATTTTCCCAACCAATGCTCTTAGAAATTATCATATCGATAAATTCAAAAGCATGTTTTATAACTTGAATAAAATTCGAAACAACACTAATTACAACGTTGATACCTTTGGCAATCAATTCCTTGTTAGCTTTGAGCCATTTATTAAAGCTTATTACAAGATCAGTTACCCTTGGTAATAATCCTAAAGCAATTTTTGTTTTTATGCTATCAATCGCAAGACCGGACTTCTCAAGTTCGATCTTATATTTTTTTACTTGTGCCAGTTCACTTTTTGAAATCGAAAATAAGAGATTTTTTTTGCCAGCAAGTTCTTCTGCTTTATCAATAGCGCTATTAAAAGCGCTAATCAATTTTTCCCCATAGTTTTTGGCTGCAGCCGTAATACTTGTTAAAGCTTGTTTTAAAATCTCAAATTTAGATTTAGCTTTTTCAGATGACTCAGCCACTTTTTCATTAGATTGACTCGCATCGTTAATCGCATTATTAAGTGTAGTATTTATAACTTTACCAATGTTAGATAACTTCATTGCACTGATTTCTAAAAAAGCCGTGACTTTAGTTAGATTGTTTACCTGTGAGATATCAACACCAATTTTTATCAAATATTGCTCTAGATGCACTTTAATTCTCCTTTGGCTTTTCAGCCAATCTAACTTCTGCTATCACATGGTGCATATCGATAACATCATCAAGTGAATATACAGTTTTTAATTCGTGGAGTGTTGCATAATTGTTGACAATAACACTCCACATAAACCAATCTATATCGCTTTCTTGGCTATCTCCTCCAAGCTGAGCGTATTTAGATTGGATAATAGGCCACTTGGTAAAAAAGCCAAAAAATGGAACTTCAATCCTTCAATGATGATTTGGTAATAATGACTTCTATGCGCATTAAAAAATTCACTGACTTCTCTTGGATTTTGGAATAGTATCTTTTTTCCAGCTTCATCTGTGGCAGTGACATAATCGAGAATAAATCGCTCAATTTCTTCAAATTGCTCAGTTCCAATATTAGAAGCTAACTGTCCAATATCAAATCCTGATGTAGTATCACCGACAGAAAAACAGCCCTTTAAGAGGGCTGTGAGTTTTTTGAGATATTTATTGGCTTTGTAAAAATCTGCTTGTTTAAAGGTATAAACAACATTATCTATCATATAATCTTTGTTTTCCATTATTGACCTCCTTTGATGTTAAATTCAGCTTTCGTTGCTTTAAGTGTCCATGTTAAACCATTGTGAGCTGTACCACGTGCAATAGTTGGTGGCGTGGTAAACCAACATCCAGTCAATAAAAATTCATCACCATTACGCAAATCTTTATAGGTAATTAATTTACCTTTAGCTTTTGTCGGATTATTAATTTGGGCTTGTCGTAATTGATTTAATACTTCGTTAGTTTCAGTGTGCTGTAATGTTTTAATCGTGACAGTAGCACCTTTATTGCAAGTGTTAACAAACACCCCTTCACCATTGATACCATAAGTGATATCACCGTCATCCCCTATAGGTGCAATACTAATGGAATCTTGAGCATTTTCATAACCAGTTATTTCATAGCCATCTATTGTTAAGACAGCATCTTCTAAAGAAAAAGATTTATTAGACATCGTGTATCCTTATCGATTAAATTGAACAATAATATCAACGCTGTGACCTGCACCAGCAAGTTTCAATGCGCAATTAATTGGCATCATTTTGCGCGCTTCACGATCAGCCGTGTCTTGCGTATCAAAAGAATCAGAATAGAAATAGTATCCATTCACCGTATCGCCAAATTTCAGCTCACCAATATCGCCAAGCGACCATTTACCCATGCCAAGAAAACCGTTATTGACAAATTGTTCACCAATAATTTTTAACTTGCTGATTAAACGTTGTTGTCCTTTATCGGTTTGTGGAATTTTAGTCGGTTCACCTTGTAACGCATTAAATGCTTGTACTTGAATTGCATTGATGAATGCATCCAGTCCTGTGGTTTCATCAATGAATGTCCCACCAACCATAACGCCTTCTGCAAGCATATTAACACCAGCATAATCTGTATAAAAATTGACACCTAAACGACGACATTTCATCGCTTCATTGACAGTGATTTTGTCGTCTGATGTAACACTAGCTTCTTGTTTAAATTTGACTGTTTTAGCGGTATTAATACCTGTCCATACGGTGGTTAACGCAATGCCCATAAGTTCAGCTGCTGCATGGCTATTACCTTTGTTGTTATATTGAACCATCAAACGTCCGCTGTTTCGTTTTGACAATGTTTTTAAAACATTATCATCACTGTATTCAATATTTTTTTCTCGAGTTTCGGTATAGGCTAATACTTTGGCATTTTCAACCCCTTGAGCAACAACCCAATCATGCGCTTCCACTAATTCACTATCTGTAATAGTATTTGCAAAATACACACCATACCAATTTTGATATTGATTTTGTAATGCAGTTAATGCTTCAGCAGGCGACTCTTTACGATAAGTTGTCGCATCCTCTCCTTTAATTAATGATGCTTTACCATCAATTAAATTACAAAGATTACCGATATAAGAGCCTTCTGATTGAGAATCAAACACATATCCAAAATTATCGCCCTTACCTTCTTTTTGAGCAGCTAAAATAAATCTATTACCAACAGAATCATAAATAACTAAAACTCCACTATCTTTTAATTTAGTATTGATGACAGTTGCAACATCATTCATACTTGATACATTGCTAAAATCCAAATCAGTAATTTGATGTTTAGCATCACCAAAGTAAAAAGAAAAATAACCATCTTTAATACTCTTAAATTGAATATAGCTGACAGCTAAAGCAGAGCCATTAATTTTTGAACTCAACGCTTTAGTGGTAACCCCCTCTTGCATATATTTAGCAATCAATGCCGTTTTCGGTTTAGGTTGAGCAGAGAATAATGCGCAAGCAGCTTGATATGCATCAGAATCAGTGCCAAATAAATTTGCAACTGTTGTTGCATCTGAAACAACAACATAACGAATATCTTTATTGCTGAATTCTTCACACATATCTTTTGTAAAAATAGCCACAACGCTTAGGTCACGTTTTTGTGCCCCTCTTGGCGATTGTTGTAGAGTTGCATCTACGACTTGACTTAATGGTAAACTCATTTAGTAACCTCGAATGTAAAATTAACGCTATCACCGCGTTTAACGCTGGTTTTAACGATTGGATTGATGGAAAAAATAAGATCTACTTGTGCATGTTGAACGGTTTTGTCTGCAGAAGTTGTAGATACGTTTTCAATATCGGAGCATCGAAGATACCCCATTCTTAATTTCTTTAACTTTTGCCAAACAGGCGTGAACTGCATTGATTCTGTTAATTTGCATAGCTGTTCATAGGCATCTTTACCGTATGCTTTGACGGTAATGGTTGCTTCTTTTAGTGTCGATATCACTTCTTCTTCATCTTCACCGTGATATAAAATTTCTTTGCCTATCTCGGTTTGAGACATATTAAGAACAGTGATGAATTTATCTAAACGAGAGACATCGGGTATGTTATCCTCCTCAAATATAATTGTTTCAGGTAAAGACAGAATTTCCGCTATCAAACGTCTAACTTCAGTCATTTCAAGCTTAGAAACAGTCGTGATTGGCATAATGACTCCATAAAAAAGAAGATAGGGTTTAACGATAAGGTGATAATATAAAAACCATGCTGTTGTTGATTTATTATTTGTAATAAATTGATAAATCTAGTTGAATTGATTGTTCACATTATCCATTGTTAAATCATATAAACAGGGATTAAGTAGGTTAAAAATTTTTTAACCCAATCGAAGTAAAAACAATTGTGATTGTATAAAACTAGTTTGATATAACGTTATAAAACTGCGTTAATCATTAGGATATAATCATCATAACGCCATATATTATTTAATATTACATAAAGGGTGATGCGTAATTTATTTATTACACATAAACAGTGTGTTATTTTGAGGTGCAATGACCTGACAGTAGTATTGTTGCCATCCTTCGATTAGGGCT
>NZ_JBIDFJ010000015.1:0-49818 GCF_046635705.1 Gilliamella sp. CG25
ATTTTGCATTTTTATATAAAACCATTTTTTTAGGATAGATTATTTTTTGACAGGCGACAAGCTTTTTTTTCTTTTTTAGAAATAAATACGCAATTTATTGGAAATGATTACCCGTTATTTTTTTAATCTCAACAAACAAATTCTAATTATAAATCATTAATCAAATGGTATTGCACAAGCAATAGCCGATCAAAGTTAGAATAATTAATTTATTTTTGGCTCTTTTAATCTAGGTATAATTTCTTTATGTTTGGTTTAATCATCAATTGTTAAATTGCGTGTCGTTAAATCAAATGGTGTTAATTGATAGACATAATAGTTAAGCCAATTGCTGAACAATAAATAAGCGTGACTACGCCATGTAGCTTTAGGGGTTAAGTCTGGATTATTATGAGGAAAATAATTTTCTGGGATAGTTGGCTGAATGCCAACTTTAAGATCACGGAAATATTCATTGGCTAAAGTAAAAGAGTCATATTCAGGATGCCCGGTAACAAATGCCATCCGTTTATCTGCTGTTGCCATTAAATAAGGCCCAGTGATATCTGAATCTGCCAGTATTGAAAGATCGGTATAATTTTTTATTTTTTCAATCGGAAAATCTGCATACCGTGAATGCGGTGCTAAAAAAGAGTCATCGAATCCTCGGGTTAAAATGGCATTAGGTTGTAAAATTTGATGCTGATAAACCCCAGATAATTTTTGTGAACGTGTAAATTTTGGTAAATCATAAAGTACATTTAAAGCGGCTTGTACTGCCCAACACACAAACATGGTTGAGGTGACATGTTCTTTTGCCCATGTGATAATTTCAACTAATTTTGACCAATAGACTACATCCGTAAAGGCCACTTTTCCTAACGGTGCGCCAGTGATAATAAGCCCATCAAAATTTTGTTCACGTATATCGTCAAAATCACAATAGAAACTATTTAAATGCTCGACTGGTGTATTTTTCGATTCACGCTGATCAATACGTAATAGTTGAATATCGACTTGTAATGAGGAGTTGGAAAGCAGTCGTAAAAATTGGTTTTCTGTCTCTATTTTTTTAGGCATAAGATTAAGAAAAAGCAGCTTTAGCGGACGAATTTCTTGTGTATTTGCACGAGAAGATGTCATGATAAAAATATTTTCTTTACGAAGTACATCAACGGCTGGTAATGAATCAGGAATACAAATAGGCATAGCAAAAACTCCTAATAATCAACAATCTTTTATAACCTAAAATAGACGTCTAGAAATCTGTATAGCTAAATATAAGATGTTTTAGATTATTTGTCGAGGTTTTTATTTTGATCAGACAAATCCAATATCTCAAAGAAAATCATGAAACTACTATAAACGAATAAAATTAAATTCGCATTGGTCTTTTTTAGATTGAATAATTGACAACAGTAAGGAAAGAGTTAAAAAGCCCGTGTATCGGTGCGCCATGAGTCAGCGGTTAACGCTTCGCCAAAATAGCTATTAACGAGTTTTTGGGTGATATCACTAAGTGGCGAGGCTAACACTTCGGCGGTATTCCCGTATTCAACAAGTTCGCCTTTGTGCATCACTAAGATTTGATCACTAATATGCTTCATCATCCCTATATCTTGAGTCACATAAATATAAGAGATGTTATGCTCGGCTTGTAATGACAACATCAAATTAACAATCTGTGAACGCATCGAGATATCTAATGCGGCTAACGCTTCGTCTAAAATAATAACTTTCGGTTTTAGAATTAATGCTCTCGCTAGGGCGACCCGTTGTTTTTGCCCCGATGCCATTACCGCTGGATAATAAGAAGCATGTTCAGGCAGTAACCCAACTTGCTTTAATACGTCGCTTATCATTTTTTCACGTTCAAACGCATCGTAATGTGTATTGTGTTTGAGTGGAATTTCAAGCAATTGACCAATGCGAAGTCTTGGATCAAAAGAGCTTTCAACATGTTGAAAAATCATGCGAATAAGTTGACAACGGTAACTATAATCGCCGTATTCGACTTTTGTGCCATCAATCCAAATATCACCACTATCCGGTTTGACCATTCCAACTAACATTTTAGCTAATGTTGATTTGCCCGATCCATTCTGACCAATAATTGCCAAGGTTTTTCCTTCATTGATCGAGAAAGATATCGGTTTAACAGCATCAATGTATAGATGCCCCAAAAATCCTTTAGGAATTTTAAATTGCTTTGACAAATTACGCACTTTTAAAATTGGGTTCATGGTTTAGTCCTGGTATTGATAATTTTACTCATCAGTATTTAAAGGAAAATGACAAGCAACAAAGTGATCTTTAATTTGGATTAATTCGGGTGCTTGAATACATTTTTTTTGTGCATAAGGACAACGTGGGCCCAATCGACAGCCAATAGGTAAATGTTCAAGTGACGGAATAACACCCGGTAAAGTATTTAACGGGCTTTTATGTGGCATTGCCTTACCAAAATCTGGAATGGCGTAAATGAGTGCCTGTGTATAAGGGTGATAAGGCGATTTTATTAAATCTTCGCTATCCGCCACTTCAACCGTCTGTCCACAATACAATACATTAATTCGATCTGTCCACCTTGTAATCATTTGCAAATCATGGCTAATAAGTAAAATCGTGGTGCCCATATTTTGATTCATGCTAGCCAGTAGCCTAAAAATTTGGGCTTCTGTCGTGGCTTCCATAGCATTAGTCGGCTCATCGGCAATGAGTAATTTAGGTTGATTGGCTAATGCAATGGCTATCATGACTTTTTGACATTCACCTTCCGTCAGTTCAAACGGATAAGACTTTAATATTTCTTTATGCTCTTTGATTCCAACCCGATGCAATAGTTCAATCGCACGATTTTTACGCCAAAATAGCCGTTGCCACCAATGACCCTTAAAGGTGCGTCTAGGTATTGCCTCGATCAGTTGTTGCCCAATTTTCATGGATGGATCTAAACATGATTGTGGTTCTTGGAATATCATGGAAATATTCGCACTAATAACTTTACGGCGTTGTTTAGGCGTAAGTTTTAATAAATCAATATTATTAAAATGAAAGCGATCTGCCGAAATTTTCCAATTGTGATTGGTGATCCCTAAAATCGCTTTGGCAATTAAGCTTTTACCAGAACCGGATTCGCCTACTAATCCTCGAATTTCACCTTCTGATAATCTAAGGTTAACCCGGTCGATAGCACGTAGCAGACCGTCAGGAGTAATAAACTCAATCGTTAAATTACGAATATCTAACAATGCCATGATTAATGCCCTGCTCGTCGACCATTTAATCCAAAGTTTAATAAATAAACAAAGATAATGGTAGCTGAAACCGCAATTCCGGGGGATAAAAAGGCCAAGTAATTGGTACCAATAATGTCTTTCATTTTAAACATCATCATCCCTAAATCGGGTCTGGAGGTATCGTTAGCAAAACCTAAAAAGGTGATGCTGGTAATGGCTAAGATAATTGAGCTAAATAACGATACAATTTCAGTTAAATAGACCGGCAGAATATTAGGCAAAATATAGTGATTTAAAATCGTTATTTTGGATAAACCATCAAGCCGATAAGCCGTGATATAAGTTTTATTCCACTCCTTAATCACTCGTTGATGGATATTGTATATAAATCGTGGTGAATAAGATAACCCAATGATTAACAACATATTGGTTATGTCATCTTCAAATAACATACTGACAACGATAACCCCCAATAAAGGTGGTACGACCATAAAAAATCGGAAAATCAATAAAATAAAAGATCGTAGAAATGGAATAAAGAACATTAAATAATTAATTAATCCTGCAATCACAACAACATAAAATACCGCTTTTAGTGTCATCGATAAGGTTGAGCGATAACCAATTAATAAGTAATCAAAAATATCTTGTCCTTTAGCATTGGTGCCTAAAATGTGATTAATATCGCCATTCATAAACCATGCTGGCGGTAAGGAACTTGCATAAATAGGATCTAAATGGGCATGAAAAAACCACTTTGTTGAAACAGCAACAAAGACAATTGCCACAATGCCATAAAAGCCAACAATTGAATAAAGATTACTATGTAGCTTATTAAAACACAATGCCACGCTATTTAATAACCTTGTTACCTTAGACATGATGTTCCTTATGACGTAATGGATAAATAGCCACAGCGGTAATTTCGCCCAATAGTGTTAAAAAGCTTATCACCGTTCCACAAGCAAAAATAGCAATTGAGATAATAAAATAATTATGATGATGATAAGCACCCATAACCCATTGCCCTAATCCAACACGGTTAAATAATATTCCGACAATCATTGTTGAAAACAACAATGTAGTCGTATTATAAGTCAATTGAGGAATAGTTGCCGGAATGGTATTGGGCAATAAATGTCGTCGTAAAATTTTTAAAGGTGACCTTTCTCGAATTGCAGCCATTTTTATGTAGTTCTGGCGTGAGGTATTTTTGACATTTTGGCTAATAAGCTGAATAGTCATAATGCTAGGCTGTATTGCAAGAATGATTATCGGAAGTTTTAAATATTGAAACTGCTCAATCAATAAATCTATTTTATTCTGTTTGTCAGACAGTAAAATCTCTAATAACGATGTACCAATAGCGGAGGAAGAGGTATCAAAATGTATTGATACAGACCAATTTGGAGAGACCCAAAACATAACAATCACAATTAGCATCACAATAGGACATGAATATAGTAATAAGCACCCTAACCGAATCGTGCTATTTAGCCAATTAATATTACTCAAACCTAAAAAGATACCCAACGGTAAACCAACAATTAGTGCTACCGCTAAGGCTAGAATACACAGTTCAATCGTCGCGGATAAAGTATAAAGAAACGAGACCTTTTCTCCTGAGGTTAATGTAAATTGTCCTTGCAATAATTGCCTAAAGAAAGAACTGTAAGCATCAACAATATGAAGATGATTAAACATAGAATGGGGCGAAAAATAGACAAGGCAAAAGCTGATCTGAGCCAAAATGCAGATAATTAATACAAAAGTGACTATTTTTTTCAAAATATAAATAATCATGTTTATCTTATCGCTTTTATTTGTCTAAGTAGGAACAGAAGTGGTCTGATGACCACTCTGTTTATAAATATCAGTTTTGAAACTATTATTCTGAAGGATAGGAAGGTTTACTTGCTTTAGCAAAGGCATGGTTTTGAGAGCTTAAACCGCCCGCTTCTCCTTTCCCTTCAAAGTGATAATCTGATTCTTCCCGTAATTTGAAACCAATTTCAGAATCTACATACTCTGGTGCAGGGGCTTTAGTCATCACTGACGAAGCGTGACCCATAGCTTGAGACACATCAGTATTCACATCACTATCATGACTTTCTTGTTCACTGTCTTTTGCAGCATCATAAACTTGAGTTGATTCAGAATTGATGGATACATCATTCAAATCAGCTGTGTCAATTGTCGGTTCAGAACGGGCTTCTGTCACTTCATTTTTAACGATAACAGGTAATAAAAGTGAAGGAATAACAGGAACCACATTACTTGGTTCATCTTGTGTGATTTGACTATAATCAATCGCAACCCGACCTAATGCCAATTCAAGAGATGCAGCAGCAAATTGTAACGGCATAGGTGATTTTTTAAGATCGCCACTTCGTACCCGTCGTTTATTACGTTGTCCATTCATACGTAGATGTCTGGAAGTGCGTCGTTGACGTTTTGGTTGTGACTCTAAAACAGGTGTTGTCTCAGCCTGTTCAGGCACTATCACCGGTAATAATAACGATGGAATAACAACACGCTCTTCATTGACTTGAATCGGTGCTTCACTATTTTTCACACGTACGCTTTTTGTCAATGAACGTTGTTGACGTCTTGGTTTCACTTCTTTTTGTTTCGGTGTGACCACTTCATTATTATTCGCTGTTTTTTCAGCTTTAGTCGCATTTACCGCATTCGCCGAATGACTATTATTTTGCTTAGTACGACGACTGTTACTACGAGTTGTCTCTTTCACGTCTTCTGTTGCTGCGCTGCTATTAGCATTTGCACCATTGCTATTACGACTATTACGCTGACGGCGACTATTCGATCGATTATTTTCACGTCTTTTAGTCGGTTTTGGTTTAACTTCTGGTTCAGGTTCACTTTTTTCAGCAACAAATAATTTGCGTAACTTACTGAATAATCCACTGAACAAGCCCCCAGATTTTTCAACTTTAGGCTCGCTCTTTTCTTTCGATGTCGTGTTCGCTTCGACTTTTGGCCCTGATAATACCGCTTGTTCAACGATGATTTCAGCCGCTGCGTCTTCTTCCTCTTCTTCCAGTTCTCGGATTAATTTCGGTAAGTTATAACTCAGTACATCAGTCTCTTCGCCAACACGTTTACGAATCACTTTATAAAGTGGCGTTTCCATCTCTTCATCACCCACAATGACAATTTTTACATCAGGGTGCATTCTTTCAATATTATTAATCGCGCGACGTTTTTCATTTAATAAATAGCTGGCAATTGGCACTGGCACGATAACATCAATTTGGACTGTGTTATCTTTCATCGCTTCTTCTTGAATTAATCGAAGAATAGAAAGCGATAATGAATTATTATCACGAATCGTTCCCGTTCCTTGACAACGTGGACAAATGTGATGAGTCGCTTCACGCAAAGACGGACTTAATCGTTGGCGTGACATTTCAAGCAGACCAAATCGAGAAATTCGTGTTGTTTGAATACGTGCTCGGTCTGTTTTCATCGCCTCTTTTAAGCGATTTTCAACTTCACGTTGGTTACGAATTGGTGTCATATCGATAAAATCGATAACAATTAGACCACCTAAGTCACGTAAACGTAGTTGACGAGCAATTTCTTCAGCTGCCTCAAGATTAGTGTTAAAGGCCGTTTCTTCAATGTCACTGCCCCGTATCGATTTAGCGGAGTTAATATCGATTGCTGTTAATGCTTCGGTCGCATCAATTACAATAGAACCGCCGGAAGGTAAACGCACTTCACGTTGAAACGCAGATTCAATTTGACCTTCAATTTGAAAATGGTTGAATAGAGGTACATCCCCCTCATAAAGTTTTAGTCGATTAACGTATTCAACACGCCCCAAATCAACTAATCGTTTTTTAGCGATCTCAAGGACTTTCGGATTATCGATTAATATATCACCCACATCATCACGTAAATAATCACGAAATGCTCGGGTAATAATATCACTTTCCTTGTGGATTAAACTTGGTGCTGGATGATTCTTAGCTTCATTTTGAATCGCTGCCCAATAATTGACTAACGCATCTAAATCTTGTTGTAACTCTTCTTGGCTTTTACCAACACCCGCCGTTCTGGCAATTACACCCATGCCTTTAGGCTTTTCAATAGCGTCAATAATACGTTTTAAATCTGCACGATCTTCACCTTCAATTCGGCGAGACACACCACCAGCACGTGGATCATTGGGCATTAAAACTAAATAACTACCAGCAAGACTAATATAAGTCGTTAACGCAGCACCTTTTTTGCCTCGAATCTCTTTTTCAATTTGAATGAGAACTTCTTGACCTTCTTCAAGATGTTTAATGGTGCGACGACCGGTCATATTGGATGGAAAATAACTATCGGCAATCTCTTTTAATGGTAAAAAACCATCTCGCTCTCCACCATATGAAACAAAAGCCGCCTCTAAACTTGGATTGATTTTAGTAATTTTACCTTTATAGATATTGGCCTTTTTCTGCTCATGCCCAAGACTTTCGATATCTAAATCATATAAGCGTTGGCCATCAACAAGCGCAACTCGCAGCTCTTCTTGCTGGGTTGCATTGATTAGCATTCTTTTCATTATTCTACACTCTTCATTAATCTTAATTAATTGTAGGTAGAATCGTATTATTGATAAATGCTTATTTTAACAATGATAAAAAAAGTACTTAATTCGATATTTCTATACAGTGTTCATTATTTTATTTGTGTTATTTTTGTTATTATTTTATGTGACACCGATTTCACATTGACTACATTAAAATAATATTTTAGGGGGATAACCGCTAAATTCAAAAGTACAAATGACACGCCGAATTATTCCTAAATATATAATTTATTGATATTATTTCAATGGTTAATTTGCAAACCTTCATTTTATTGGTTCTAGCAAATAAACTAAATCTTTATATGATTGTTTAAAATAAACATATTATCTAATTATCTTGATTCTACTTACGCTATTTTGTTTTGACAAACTGTAATGTCTAACGCCATTGCTGCATTACAAGGATAAAAATATCCCCCCTTATTATTCACGTTTCAGCAAAGGATAGCAAGAAAATTAAACTTCATATTTCATCGATAGTTAGATTAATATTTTGAGTTATTTACAAATAATATTTATCATTTCAATAAAATCATATTAGATATATTAAAAATTTATATTAACCACACTAAAAAGCCAAAATTGCTTTACATTTTTTTACGCATTATT
This sequence comes from Gilliamella sp. CG25, assembly GCF_046635705.1. Lineage (NCBI taxonomy): Bacteria > Pseudomonadati > Pseudomonadota > Gammaproteobacteria > Orbales > Orbaceae > Gilliamella > Gilliamella sp. CG25. The sequence goes on from NZ_JBIDFJ010000015.1 coordinate 8,434, forward strand.
TGAAAAATAAAAATTTGGAACTTACTTAGTAGAACATAAAGAGACTTAATTTGTATAATAGAAGAAAAATATAAAACAAATTCAAAAAAGAGACTTAACTTATTTATGAAATCACCCGAAAAAACAGCCTTACTTGATTTTACTTCTCGTTGGATGACTCAATTTGATTATGCCCCTAAAAGTGAAGAATTACATGCCATTACTTCACCTTGTATACTAAAAACAGCGCAACTTGCAGTATATTGGCAACCTTTTTTATTAGAGCCGGCAAGAGATCTAACTATTGTAGAACAAGTCGTTAACATCAATCTGTGTCAAAGTGCTCATGTTTTTTATGGCACACAATATGCCGGAAATATAAACGCAAACTTTGCTGATACTCATTTAGTATTACTACAAGCATGGAATGATGACGATTTCTCAAATTTAGAGCAGAACTTAATTGCCCATTTGTCGCAACAAAAAAGATTAAAACGAATACCAACTATTTTTATTGCCTCTACCAATGAAAGTACCGAAATTATCGCCATAAATAATTTAACTGGCGAAGTGGTTAAAGAAGATCTCATTAGTGGAGAACTGACGATATTAGCTGAAAATTTAACATCATTTTTTAATAATCTTTCAATTTAATGAAAAAAAATAATTCATAAAAATTAACAAGATTATCGTCTAAACATTTATTCACAAATTGTCTGTATCGAAATTGTGTATTATAAAATATTATGTATATAATGCGATGAAAGTGATTAGACGAAATAGGTGAATTATGTTTGAAAGTTTAACAGCAGCACCGGCCGACCCGATACTTGGATTAGCCGATCTTTATAATAAAGATGAACGCACCAGTAAGATTAATTTAAGTGTCGGTGTCTATAAAGATGAAACCACCCAAACACCTATTTTAGAAAGCGTCAAAAAAGCCGAACAATTTTTATTAAATAACGAAACCACAAAAAGTTACTTATCCATTGACGGAATCAAAGAATTTAATATCGCCACACAAATCTTATTATTCGGTAACGAAAATGAACGAGCCAGAACGGCACAAGCACCTGGAGGCACAGGCGCTTTACGAATCATGGCCGATTTTTTAGCTCGCCGAACCAAAGTAAAACGTATTTGGGTCAGTAATCCTTCATGGCCAAATCATCGAAGTGTCTTCCAAACTGCTGGTCTTGAAGTGCGAGAATACCGTTATTATGATGCACAAACCCATAGCTTGGACTTTGATGGATTGATGCAAGATTTAAGTAAAATTGCAGCAGGTGAGGCGGTACTTTTTCACGGTTGCTGTCACAATCCAACCGGTATCGATCCAACTCCTGAACAATGGCAAGCCATTTCAGATTTAGCCTTAAAAAATGGTTGGTTACCGTTGTTTGACTTAGCTTATCAAGGATTTGGACAAGGTATAGAAGAAGATGTGTATGGATTACGACTATTCACCGATCATCACCCAGAATTATTAATTGCTAGCTCATACTCTAAAAACTTTGGGCTATATAATGAACGAGTTGGTGCTTTTACCTTAATCGCTGCTGATACGGAGATTGCGGATCGGGCTTTTAGCCAAGTTAAAACCATTATTCGTGCCAATTATTCTAATCCACCCGCTCACGGCGCCAAAATTGTATCTTATATTTTAAATAACAAGGAATTAAAAGAAGAGTGGATCGATGAATTGACAAGTATGCGTCAACGTATTCATCGTATGCGCCAATTATTTGTCAAAACATTACAAGATAAAGGTGCCAATCAAGATTTTAGCTTCATCGCTAAACAAAACGGCATGTTCTCTTTCAGTGGATTAACAGAACAACAAGTACTGAAACTGCGTAACGACTACGGTATTTACATCGTGAATTCGGGACGAATCAATGTCGCTGGCATGACCCTTGATAATATGTCACGCCTGTGTGAATCGATAGTTGAAGTGTTATAAGCCTATTTTATGAAGTCAATTTTTAGGCATTATTGTTGATTAACTGTTGTGTTAGTTTGATAAAGACAGCATGAGGGATTGATTATCAATCCCTCTGCATATTAAGGATATCACGACTTATCTGGTAAATTTTTTAAATAATAAACAGGCAAATACAATATCTAACACACACAGTGAAATCAGCACTAAAAACGAGCCTAAAACACCGCTTGAATCTAATCCTAAACTAAACAGATACGGATAGCCAAATACGCCAATGAAGTAGCTTAAACTAAAAATAGTTAAATAGATACTTCGCTTTTCAGCATCGATGTCTTTAACCATTTGAGTTTGAATTAACGGATAAACCAAACCATAACTTATGCCTAATAATGACGACGGTACAATATAAAAAATATTGTTTGTCGTAACCAAAAATAGACACAAAGCGATCAACATAATGAATAACAAGCCGATCATGGCTAACTGCTGTGACAGTTTTAAAATAAATTTAGCCAGATAGAATCGGGCAAATAATAATGAAAAAGTATAAGAAATATAAAATATCGAAAAGTTTAAATTCTTCTCTTTCGCAAACACAAATTGAAAGTTCATCATTGAAATGTAAATACAGGCGCCTAAAAATACCATTATTAACGGAATGACCGCATTTGAAGTAACAATGGTTTTCATTACTGGCAAAATCGATAATTTACTGCTATTTTGCTTATTGGATAAGGTTACATTAAAAAATAACCCACCGGCTAACAAACTCAACAACACAGCAAACATAAACATATATTCAATAGCAATATTATAATCGAGCAGTGTTTTGACTATCACTGGCGATAATCCGGCACCTAACATATTAAATGCCGAAATAAACATAAAATGACGACTTAATTCGGCAGTATTACTGGTTGACGACACCATAATCGGCCCCAACGTATAAATAATCCCCCACCCTGCACCAAGCAACAAACCTGCAATATAAAGAAAAACACCACCTGTATACAAAATCAATGCGATAGCAAAGGCATAAATTAACGCCCCCATTGCAGCAATCACATTAGTAGAAACAGATTTCAACACATAAGGAATCGACAAAATCGACGCCACTACCCCAATGATCCCCATTGAAATAATTTCACTCGACATCACTAACGAAAGCTTTAAAGTGTCGGTTAAAAATAACGGCAGCGTTAACATCACGCCATAGGCAAAAGAGGTTAAAAAAGAGCCTAAGCAGACTAATTTAAATAATTTATTATTCATCACTATTTATTCCTTTTTATTAAGCAGGCTCACGTTGTCCCCACGATGATAACATCAAAGAGATGAAGTATCGTGCATAATACGAATAAAAAATAAGAAATTTTGAAAAAATTCCCCTATTTAAGTCTATTCATCAAAACAAAATAAACATTCAACAATTAACTTCCTCTATCACCCGTGATCAAAACCCAACAACCTTAATTCTTTTTAGTTATATCCATAGTCCAAGAGGATATTAGACGCTGTTTGAATAATCTTTAATAATTGAATAATAAAACATTAATTAATCTTTGAGGATATTTCGGTGGCGTCACATGTTATTGATTATTTGATTTTAGGTAATAATTTTAGTACCAGTGAAATGCGAGCGATTTGGTCAGAACAAAATCGCTTAGAAAAGCAAGTTGCTGTAGAAGTCGCACTAGCAAAAGCACAAGGTGAACTAGGTGTCATTCCTTGCGATGCCGCTGATGCAATCGTTGCTAAAGCCGATGCTTCGAAACTGTCCATTGAACAAATTGCCAAACAAGCTGCAAAAGCCAAGCACTCTTTAATGTCAACGATCAATGCGCTACAAGATCAAGTTGGCGATGCCGGTCAATTTATTCATTATGGAGCAACCACGCAAGATATTGTCGATACGGCAACCGTTTTACAACTTAAGCAATCATTTGCCATTATTGAACGTGACACCAAACTGGTGGCATGTGAATTAAAAAAGTTAGCCAAACAGTATCAATATTTACCTATGGTTGGACGCACTCATGGTATGCAGGCACTTCCTACTACTTTTGGGTTTAAACTTGCCGTTTGGTTAGATGAGTTTGTTCGCCATTTACAACGGCTAAGTGAAATTAAACAGCGGGTTTTAGTGGGTAATATCAGTGGTGCAATTTGTACTTATGCCGCCATGGGCAAATTAGGGGTACAAGTTGAAGCCAGAACATTAACTTTATTAGACCTCAATACACCCAACATTGGTTGGCAAGCTGCACGTGATCGGTTTTCCGAATATGCATCCGTCATTGCATTAATCAGTGGGACGCTGGGTAAAATGGGTAATGAGTTTTATAATTTAATGCGCACTGAAATTAACGAAGTTGAAGAGCCCTTTTCTGACGGAAAAATCGGTTCAACCACTATGCCTCATAAACGAAATCCAGCCGCATTAGAAGGCTTAGCTAGCTTAACCGCACCATTATTAAAAAGTGTCGCTTTAATTCATGAATCCATGAAAGTTGAACATGAGCGAGACGCCATGAGTTGGCGAGCCGAGTGGATAGCGCTTCCTGAAATTAATCTCTACCTTTCTTCACAACTACAAACGGCATTAGCTGTACTGCAAGGGTTAAAAGTCAATGCTGAACGCATGTTAACTAACTTAACCTTACAAAATGGTTTACTGCTGTCTGAAAAAGTGATGTTTGAAATAGGCAAGCGATTAGGCAAACAGACCGCTCATCGTTTGGTTTATCAAAGCGCCATGCAAGCTTTTGAGCAAAATAAAACCTTTAAAGCAGTGTTATTAGCTGATCCTATCTTGAATAAAGAGTTTACCGAAGATGAACTCGATAGTTGGTTAGAACCCGTTAATTATGTTGGTTTAGCACCTGAAAAAGTGGAACAAGTAATCCGGTATGCTGATCAAAGTGGAGTCTTAGTATGACGTTCCGCCTAATGACGCAAAATGATATCCCAGCTTATCAAACGCTATTGCATAATGCTTATCAAGCAACCCTACAACTTGGTATCCATTTTGCTGCTGCGACAGTTAATCAAAAACAAATTGCCGATCATATTGAATCAAATGCTGTTTATCTCTATGAAAAACAGGGTAAATTAATTTCAACATTAACGATTCGTTTTCCATGGGGCAATAATCCCGGGCCTTATGGATTACCGCATTTAGGTTGGTTTGCCACTGACCCACAATATAAAGGTCAAGGCTACGGTCATGCGTTATGGGATTTTGTTGAACAACAAATCTTAATTAAACAATTAAGACTTCCTGCGGCGACATTAGGAACAGCCGCAAATCATCCATGGTTAGCCACACTTTACATCAACAAAGGTTATAAACCTATTGGGCAAGCCGATTTAACCCCTGATCACACCACACTCTATTTTGAAAAAATTTTTAATTATAAAAACTACACTGAATGGAAAAAAAGGAATCACAAACAATGAAAACAATCAGAACTATTTTCTCTGCGATACTACTCGCCAGTTTAACATTATTATTCGGATGCGATACAAATAGCCAAGATTCGACCACAAAGCAGCCGATCATAAGAGTCGGTTCAACCGGTCAAAGTTATCCAAATGGATATAAACAACAAGATAAATTAATCGGATTTGATGTTGAACTGACAGAAGCCATTGCCAATGAACTGGGTTATCAAGTCGAATGGGTGGTCGCTGAATTTGGAGGATTAATGGGACAGTTTGATTCTGGACGTTTAGATACCATTGCCAATGCCGTTGCAATCACACCTGCTCGCCAAGCTAAGTATGATTTTTCTCAGCCATATAGTTTTTACGGTAGCCAGATCGTTACCCATCAAGAAAATAACGATATTAATACGTTATCTGATTTTAAAGGTAAAACCATTGCTGGCGTGTTAGGTTCAAATCATATCAATAATTTGAAAAAAGCCTTTCCAAATAATGAAGTGACGATTAAAACTTACGAAACCCGTGACGGAGCCATGTATGATACCGAATATCAACGGGTTGAAGGTTATGTTAATTCAAAACCCATCTTACTGGCTGAAATCAAACGTAAAAATCTTCCATTTAAATTAGTAGGCGAGCCAATAACGATTGAGCAAGTTGCTTTTCCATTTAGTAAAGATGAAAAAGGTCAAGCATTACGTGAAAAGTTTAATCAAGCTTTGGACAAGTTACGCAACAACGGCACGTTAAAAAATCTTTCGATTAAATATTTTGGTGAAGATATTACCTCATGAACTTTAATGTAAACTATTTTTTAAGTGTGTTTCCTCAGATATTACCGTATCTACCGGTCACACTTTTTATTGCTGTTGTCTCAATTTTATTTGCTATGGTGTTAGGTTTGACTATCGCATTGTTACGTAACAATAAAATCATCATTGTTGACGCAATTTTTTCGCTGTTTATTTCGCTATTTCGTGGGATTCCCTCAGTCGTATTACTCTTTATTATTTATTACGGTTTACCGCAGATCTTTCCTGTATTAAAGCACATGGGAGCAACAACCGCCGCTATTGTCTGCTTTAGCTTAAAATATTCTGCTTATCTAGCCGAAATTTTCCGTGCCGGTCTGGCGTCAGTCGACCCAGGACAAAAAGAGGCAGGACTAACCTCGGGACTAAGCACGATTCAGGTTTACCGAAACATTATTTTGCCACAAGCATTGGTCAATGCTTTGCCTAATACCGGTAACATGTTTATTTCATTACTCAAAGACTCGTCTGTCGCTTTTTTTGTTGGCGTACAAGAACTGCTAGCAGCAGGCAAAATGCTAACGGCGAGCTCCTTTCTCTATTTTGAAACCTATTTAGCGGTCGGCATTGTTTATTGGCTAACGGTTGTTGCTTATTCATGGCTACAAAAACAGTTAGAACGTAAATTAAGCAAACCGTATTACCGTTAAGGAGCAAGCTCATGATTTCTGTATCACATCTGTCTAAACGGTTTGGTCATCATCAAGTATTAAAAGAGATAAACCTTCATGTAAAACAAGGTGAAGTTGTCGCCATTATTGGACCTTCAGGCTCAGGTAAATCCACGTTATTACGTTGTTTGAATTTATTAGAAAAACCCAATACGGGTACAATTCGAATAGGCGATATCATTCTGGATAGTGAACATTATCGTCATAAAGAAGAAGTACAATTACGCAAACAATCAGCGATGGTATTTCAACACTATAATTTATTTAAAAACAAAACGGCGTTAGAGAACATTACTTATCCTTTGATTCTGGGTAAAAAAATCAATAAAAGCGAAGCCAAACAACAAGGATTAATGCTATTAAAGCGAGTGGGCATGTTACCTTATGCAGACCAATATCCAATAACATTATCCGGCGGGCAACAACAACGGGTGGCTATTGCCAGAGCATTAGCGGTTAGACCTAAAGTTCTATTATTTGATGAACCGACATCGGCACTCGATCCAGAGCGTGTACACGAGGTGCTGCAAGTCATGTTACAGCTTGCTAAAGAAAATATCACGATGATCATTGTTACTCACGAAATGGAATTTGCTAAATATGTTGCTGACCGAATTATCTTTATGGCAAATGGCGTTGTTGTAGAAGAAGGCTATGCTAAAACTCTTATCGATCATCCACAAAACGAGTTAACTCAACGTTTTTTGCGTCAGCTAACTGATGATATTAATTTCGAAATTTAATAAAGAAAAAAACGTTCGCTCACTAAATGCTTATATCGAGATAAGAAATTGGGGGGATTTTACATCGCCCCCCTATTTAGAATTCACGTAATAGTAAATATCACCTTATTAACAAACTTTAATTTTTATTCTTTTAAGTGAATCAAGATTTTTCAACTATAACTTAACTATATAACGCTTTATAAAATCGCTGACATCTAACCCTTTTGCAAATGCTTGGATATCTTGGCTTAGCGCTATTGCAGTTGGTTGATCATCAATAGCGTTTACGAGTTTTGCTGTCATTTCATTTTGGCTGTATGGATTCTTTGGTGATCCTTTGGGAAAGTCGATGCGTTGGCTGATTTTTTGACCGTTATTGAGTAATATCTCAACCACCACATAACGACCGTTATAAGCTTGAGGATGTGGTGCAAGGGTGATGTGATAACTGCGTTGCATTTTTTGCATCAGTTGTTGAATGTTGTCAGCGATTGGCGTTGCCGAAAATGCCTTAAAATCAGTGGGTAAACCTAATAAAATTAAGGCCAAAATATATTCAGCTGAAAAGCGCCCTTGCTCAGCAAGGGTTGGCTGTTGATAAATTAATGCCGCATCACTCTTAGGTGGCGCAAAGTAAAGGGTAATGTTAGCCACATTCTCAACACGAAATTGTGGATGTCGAGAAAGTAATTGTCCGGCATCCGCAATATAGGATCCAGCGGAACAAAAACTATAAGTTTTAAACCACAATCCAGGGTCAATTATCTTCCAAGGCTTTGCCCAACGGGTTAAATTCAACGCCGTATTCCCTTGTCCATACATGGCGAGAAATCCTAAATTTTCATCTAAAAAATTTTGATCTGCTTGTAGTCCTGCTCTTAACCAATCAACAGTTTGGATGGCATGTTGCGCAGCCAGTCCTGCATGTAAAAATTTTATGGGTGTGCCCATTAACAAGCGCATACCCGAAGCTTGGGTTGCTGCAAGTGCTAATGCTTGCGTTAAAAAAGGTTCATCATACAAATAACAAATTGCGGCTGTGGCTGCTATGCCACCAAGCGTAATAGTGGCATGCCATCCTTTTTCATAATGTTGTGGATTGACGCTTTTACCCAGCAACGCCATGACTTCAAGACCAATAACATAAGCCGTTAAAAATCGCCGTCCATCAATCTGGAATGGCATATGATCTAATCGAATACTGGCAAACAGTGCCGATAAAATCACCGCTGAAGGATGGCCTCGTATATCTGAATGAACATCATCATAATCTAAACAGTGGGCTTGAAAACCATTGAATAATGCCGCTTGACGTGGTGTAGCTAACTTTTTTTGACCAATCAGCCAAGACCGCTCATGCCCCCCTTCTTCTTTTATCCAAGCGAGTAATCTTTGAACATTCATATCCTGACGAGCTTGTAAACAACATGCAAAATAATCGACGATGCCATTAATCGCATTATTAATAACAGTCGAATCACTAAGAATAGGCGTATTTTTAATTAACAAGCATAATTGTTGGTTTAAGTTCATCATATATTCACTCATCAAACTATCATAAATAGACTTGACCAAAATAGCGTAAAATCAGCGTTAAGTTAAAGATTATCTAGTTATATTTTAATAACTAAACTTAATACTATTGCATCAAGCAGTCGTCTTTTTCCCTTCATATAACTATTTTTGACTCATCATTAGTATGCTAATATAGATGACAAATGATTAACCTAAAATTTCACTTATCTAATTATGTCAACTTGTTATATCGCGTTAGGAAGTAACCTTGACGATCCTTTTGCTCAAGCAAATCGAGCAATAGCCGCTTTAACTCAATTGCCTCATACTCAACTGGTTAAAGTCTCACCTTTTTACCGCAGTAAACCTTTAGGGCCACAAGATCAAAATGATTATCTCAACGCTGTGATTAAGTTAACAACGAGCCTTTCACCAATTGAATTATTAGATGCCTTACAATCGATTGAAAAATCACAAGGGCGAGTTCGCAAAGATAATCGTTGGGGGGCAAGAACTTTAGATTTGGATATTCTTTTATATGATGATTTGATTATCAATAGTGAACGATTAACCATACCGCATTACCACATGAAAAACCGAGAGTTTGTCCTTTATCCACTCTTTGATATTGAGCCAGAACTCGTCTTACCCGATAATGACAAATTGTCAGATCTTGTTGCTAAGTGTCCTAAAAATGACATGAAACAGTGGATAGCATAATTATATACATTAATACATATAGTTATGTTAATTTGCTCTAATTATGTAAAAAAAATCATAAAAAAATTTTGCCAATGGCTAATTTATTGCTATAGTTTAGCGCTTGCAAATAATCTGTACTTAAGGGGATTGCTGTGAAAAAGGAACAAAAAGTTAATACATCTTCTCTTAGCCTGCTTTCAATTGCTGGGCTTGAGCCTTATAAAGAGGCGAAAGGCGAGGAGTATATGAACCCTAAGCAATTGAAACATTTCAAACTTATCTTAGAAGCATGGCTTGCGCAATTACAAGGCGAAATGGGCAAAACAGTCTCGCACATGCAAGATGAGGCTGCAAATTTTCCAGATCCAGCTGACCGAGCAACTCAAGAAGAGGAGTTCAGTCTAGAGTTAAGAGCACGCGATAGAGAACGTAAACTGATCAAAAAAATTGAAAAGACATTAAAGAAAATTGAAACTGATGATTTTGGTTTTTGTGAATCTTGTGGCGTTGAGATTGGTATTCGTCGCCTTGAAGCTAGACCTACGGCGGATCTATGTATCGATTGTAAAACGTTAGCGGAACTTCGCGAAAAACAAATGGGAATGTAATTTTAATTACTTTCCTCAAACATTACACTACCAGATAAGCCCATGTGCTATATTGGTCGTTTTGCTCCCTCACCATCCGGACCATTACATTTTGGTTCGTTGGTGACGGCTCTCGGTAGCTATTTACAAGCTAAAGCTTATCAAGGTAAATGGTTAGTCCGTATTGAAGATATCGATCCACCACGCGAAGTCAAAGGCGCTTCCTCACTCATTTTAAAAACATTAGAAATATTCAATCTGTTTTGGGATGATGTTCTATACCAATCAACATGTAGTGAACGTTATCAATCGGTATTGCAATCATTACTTTCCAAACAGCAAGCCTACTATTGCGACTGTTCGAGACAACGAATCCATCATCTGACCAATCATATTTATGATGGCTTTTGCCGTCAGCGAAATTTAACTCCGAACCACCAGCAACATTTTGCCATTCGGTTAAAGCAAACCCATCCGATCTTTGAATTTGAAGATAACATTCTTGGATTACAAACAGTTGAACCAGCAAGTGCGCAAGAAGATTTTATTATTCACCGAAAAGATGGACTATTTGCTTATAATTTGGTCGTCGTTCTGGATGATCATCAGCAAGGCATTACCGAAATAGTTCGTGGTGCTGATTTGCTACCGGTTACCGCAAAACAGATATCACTTTATCAACAGTTAGGCTTTACCGTTCCAACCTATTGCCATTTACCACTAGTCTTAGATCATAATGGTAATAAACTGTCTAAACAAAATCATGCTAAACCAATCGAATTGGATAATCCAACCTCACTAACCATTCAAGCTCTGCAATTTTTAGGGCAACAGATACCACAAGATTGGCAAGATGCAACCCAACAACAATTATTAGATTGGGCAATAGCACATTGGCAGCTTTCAACTATCCCGAAACAAAATGCAGTATTAACCACCAATGTAACATAAGTTAGGCATCATACCCACTTGATTATCGTGTAATCGATGTTTTTCTGGTTTGACTACCAATGAGGCAAGAATGCGTGATTTAAGTTGTGCTTTTTGGTCTGCACTGACCAGTAAATCACGTAAATCAATCGCCGAATCTCCAAACAGACAATAGTGTAACTGCCCAATTGATGACACTCGCAATCGATTGCAACTTTTACAAAAATCTTTTGAATATGGCATGATAAGACCAATTTTACCTTGATAATCATCATGTGCATAAACTTTTGCCGGCCCTGATAGAGCTTGCTTCGGTTGTAACTGCCAACCTTGCTCAATCAATTGACGTTCAATTGATTGACCGGCTAAGTGATAACGATGAAATAGATTACGGCTTTCATTGGTTTCCATAAGCTCAATAAAACGCAACTCAACCGGTCTATATTTAATCCAAGATAAATAATCTGATAAATGGCTGTTGAGATCTTTCATTAAAACAGTATTAATCTTCACTTTCGGTATGCCAATTTCTAACGTTTTTTCAACGCCAGCAATCAGCTCTTTCAGCTTATCTTGACCTGTGATCAGTTTGAATATATGAGGGGAAAAACTATCTATACTAATATTGATTGAATTTAGACCGGCTTGATGCCAATAGTTGATATTTTTTAATAACCGTGTGCCATTGGTCGTGATTGCAAGCTCACGAATACTGGGATAAGACGAAATAACCGACAAAATTTCGGTAAAATCTCGGCGCAATGTCGGCTCACCACCAGTAAGTCGAATTTTATGAACACCAAGCTCAGTAAATGTTGACACAATATTATCAATTTCATTAAGCGATAAAAAATGGTGAGGCTTATTAGGATGATAACCATTGGGTAAACAATACTGACATTTAAAATTACATAGTTCGGTAATCGACAAGCGCAGATATTGAAATCGACGCTGATAATTATCCACTAATTGCATATAAAAAAAACACCTTATCCAAATCGGGAAGCATAGCCATTTCTGCGCTATACCGCGGCTAATTCACCATATGAAACAGGCCAAGGCAACACTTAGGTGAAAAAGCTTCAGAGTTTGGTTTAGTCTAACATAGACAATATTTTTTGACTATAATCAATTAATCAATTCAAACATCCTGAATAAAATTCAAAGGTTAAGTTGATTCATCATTTTTATCAGTCTGAATAACAATGACCTCTTTCGGTATATCATATTTTTTTGGATATAATGCAAGCCAATATGCACCTTGTGACTGTTCTTTCAAAAACTGTTTTAACAGAATATCTTCAATTAAGTCATTATCTGAATGCTCATTCTGAATTTATTGTCGTGCTTTGAGTCATAATATTTCCTTAATTTTTTATTTTTGTCATCTATCCGTAAATTACTTCATTGAAATTAGAAAGTTATCAGGTTTTATTTTTATTGGTTATTGATCTTTCATCAATCACCTTAAGCCAATCTGGTAATATTGGCGTTCTACAATAGTAGTTAACCTTTCCTTTAAATATTTTTAATCGTTGAAAATCAGGTGTTTGTGGATCGTTAAATATTTCCGAATCTTGACGAGAGTGTAATTTTTTGAATCTCTCTGTTTCCTTTTCAGCACTATATCGCCAAGGCTCAAGATATCCTAAACATGAAAAAATCTTATTAGAAAAAAAAGAGTATCCCCCTCCTACCCAAAAAAAGAAAAGAATTATTGCAATACTCCATCCCCAAAAACCATTTTTAATCACACTAAAATAATAAGTAAAAGAAGCATCATCACATAATCCGACAATAAAAAACAGCAAAAACATAGGAACAAAAAAGATTGAAACCATAATAAAAGTGAGTTTTAGCAGTTCTAAAGTTGAAGCTCCAAGCGGACGAGGGAAGATAATTGCATGCTGTTGAGGTATTCGGACGGCATAAGCCTGGTAGGTATCATCTTGCGTTGGTTTAACTATTATTTCGACATAATCACCATCATTAAAAGCAATCTTTGTCAGCCGACCATCAACTTGCTTATTGCCAACAAAACAAAAAAAATATTTCCCATTTAATTGTGGGCACCATCCAAATAAATAACAGAAAAAAGCAGTTATTGAACAAATTAACGGAAAAGCACCTGTATCTTTTTCTCCTTTCCTTAAATGGCTAACGGTTCCTTTTAATAAATAAAACTCATTTTTCATTTGAAAATATTCCTTTATTTTTTCGCTATCATGATAATCAATATCAAAAAATAATTCTACTCTACTTTATAGCTCTCAATTTAGAATAATTACGATAAAATTGAAAAAAGTTCATTTTATAAACTTTACTTATTCAATCTGTTTGAGTATATAATAACTCCTTTGTCGATAAAACCGTCAAATGGAGGTTGTGATGATTACCACCCATATAAGTCCATTAGGATCTATGGATTTACTCGCTCAAGCTGAAGTGGATATTCTAAAGAGATCAGCAAATAGTGAATTATATCAATTATTTCGAAATTGCTCATTGGCAACACTGAATGCGGGTAGTAAAACCGATAATACGAAAGAGCTATTAGATAGGTTTCAATCGTTCGAAATTAATGTGATTAGTAAAGAACGAGGCGTTAAGCTAGAGCTCATCGATGCGCCAGAAAGTGCTTTTGTAGATAAACGCATCATCCGTTCAATTCAAGCTAACCTTTTTGCGGTGTTGCGCGATATTCTTTTTTTAAATAGTCAAATCAGTGCTGTTAAGCAATTAGTGTCGAATGTCAACCTTGATAAAGATCATTCCTATTATATTACTAATTTGGTTTTTTCGATTTTACGTAATGCTAATGCGCTACATGTCGGCGAAGAGCCTAATCTTGTGGTTTGCTGGGGTGGTCACTCAATTAATGAAAACGAATATTATTATGCCCGTCAAGTCGGCATGCAGTTAGGGCTACGTGAGCTTAATATCTGCACTGGCTGTGGCCCCGGCATTATGGAAGCTCCCATGAAAGGCGCCGCTGTTGGTCATGCTCAGCAACGCTATAAAGATAGCCGTTTTATTGGGATGACTGAACCTTCAATTATTGCCGCTGAACCACCTAATGCCTTGGTCAATGAGCTTATCATCATGCCAGATATTGAAAAACGGCTTGAAGCTTTTGTCCGTATGGCACACGGTATTATTATCTTCCCTGGTGGTCCAGGTACTGCTGAGGAACTGCTCTATATTTTAGGCATTATGTTAAACCCTGCAAATAAAGATCAGACATTGCCACTTATCTTAACTGGCCCTAAAGAATGCGAAGGTTATTTTGCTGCCATCGATGACTTTATTCGTCAAACCTTAGGCGAAGAAGCCACCAAGCTTTATCAAATTATTATTGATTCGCCAGAACAAGTTGCACGCATTATGAAAAAAGGGGTTAAACATGTTAAATCCTCACGCTTAAAAACAGGTGATGCTTACGGTTTTAACTGGCTCCTTAAAATTGATGGTTCGTTACAACAACCTTTTGAACCCATTCATGAAAATATGGCTTCATTGAATTTACACAAAGATCAGCCTGTGGAATTATTAGCCGCTGATTTACGTCGTGCATTTTCGGGAATTGTTGCCGGTAATGTGAAGGAGTTTGGTATGAAACAAATTGCTGAACGAGGCCCTTATAAGTTACAAGGCGATAAGGAAATAATGAAACAGTTGGATGATTTATTACGTAGCTTTGTTAAACAAGATCGGATGAAATTACCGGGTGGAACGGCTTATCAACCTTGTTATGAGATCTGTTATTAACACATCATCTAAAATAGCTTATTTAACTGTTATTTTGCCGGTATTTTTTGTCGGCAAAATAACAGACGCATCAACCAATTAGCTATAAATCATTCAAAATATCTAAAGCTTCAGAAACTTTTTTGACACCAAAAACTTGCATATTTTCAGGTCTCTTTTTCGGCATATTGGCAATCGGTACTATCGCTTTTTTAAAGCCATGTTTTGCCGCTTCAGAAATCCGCTCTTGACCACTTGGCACAGGGCGAATCTCGCCACCTAAGCCAATCTCGCCAAAAATAACCACATCTTGTGGCAGTGGACGATTTCGAAAACTTGATACTAAGGCGGCAATCAAAGCTAAATCGGCACTGGTTTCAGTAACTTTTACACCACCGACGACATTAACGAAAATGTCTTGGTCAGCCATTTGTAATCCACCATGCCGATGCAAGACCGCCAGTAAAAGGGCTAATCGATTCTGATCAAGCCCAACTGTTACGCGTCTTGGATTCCCATACATTGAATGGTCTACCAGCGCTTGAATCTCAACCAATAATGGACGTGTCCCTTCCCATAACACCATCACCGAGCTACCGGGTAGCATTTCATCCCCACGACTTAAAAAAATCGCTGATGGATTACTGACTTCTTTCAATCCTTGCTCGGTCATGGCAAAAACACCTAATTCATTCACTGCACCAAACCGGTTTTTATGGCTACGCAACGTCCTAAATCTGGAATCCGCATCACCATCTAATAAAATTGAACAATCGATGCAGTGTTCAAGGACTTTAGGACCGGCAAGTGACCCATCTTTAGTAACATGTCCAACCATAATAATGGCTATGCCTTTGGTTTTAGCAAAACGAGTTAAATAAGCAGCGGTTTCCCGCACTTGAGCGACACTCCCCGGCGATGATTGAATATCAGCAAGATGCATAACTTGGATGGAATCAATAACCATGAGTTTAGGTTGTGATTGTTCAGCCAGCAAACAGATCTGCTCAATACTGGTTTCTGACAGCATATTAATATTATCGGTTGGTAGTCCTAAGCGATGAGCACGCATAGCCACTTGCTGTAAGGACTCTTCACCCGTTACATAAAGGGTGTTCATTTGCGTTGAAAGCTTACTCATGGTTTGTAATAACAGGGTACTTTTACCGGCACCCGGATTACCCCCAATGAGAATTGCACTACCAGGGACAACACCGCCCCCTAACACTCGGTCAAATTCGGAAAAGCCGGTAGAGAATCTAGGCAACGCTTCTAAACTGATTTCAGACAGTTTTTGAATTTTTGCCTGTCCAACGCCACTACCTGCATAACCGGTTAACCGATCATTGCGTGATGATGCACTTGCCAGCCTAACTTCGGTAATGGTATTCCAAGCATGACATGCACTACATTGACCTTGCCAACGAGGATAATCTGCACCACAATCATTACAAACAAAAGCACGTTTAACGGTTTTTGCCAACTTAATCTCCTAACCTTCACTTAATAAACTGGTCGATAAGATACACCATAATCCAGTTAAATCTGCATAATTAATGCTAATTCGAGCCTTTTCAACCACTTTAGGTTTACCATGATAAGCCACACCAAGACCTGCAATTCGAATCATCATTAAATCATTCGCACCATCGCCAATAGCAACCGTTTGTTCAATGGGTATATCTAACGATGCAGCTAAATTCTGTAATGTTCGAGCTTTAAATTTGGCATCGACTATTTGACCCGTCACTTTACCGGTTAATTTATCATTTTTGATTTCTAACTCATTTGCATACGCATCGACCAATTTTAATTTTTGTTTTAAATGGTCGGCAAAATAGGTAAATCCCCCTGATGCGATAGCGACATACCAATTTCTTTTTTGTAATTCTTTAACTAGATAAGTCAGTCCCGATGTCAAAGGTAATCCATTTTTTACTTGCTGTAAGAGTTCTTGAGGAGCCCCTTTCAAGGTTGCAACTCGCTTACGTAAACTGGTCGCAAAGTCTAACTCGCCCCGCATAGCTTGCTCGGTAACAGCCGCTACTTGATGTCCAACACCATATAATTTGGCAAGTTCATCGATGCATTCAATTTTAATCGCCGTGGAATCCATATCCATAACAAGCAAACCCGGTGAGTGTAAGGTGGGTAAATTATCAATAGGTGATACATCAATGCCTAATGCTAGGGAAATAGATTTTGCCTTTTTAGGCATAACGCCAGCAATCCGGACAATTTGGTAAGTTTTAATTTTCCAAGAAGAAACTATTACCATTGGCATCGCCAACTGATTTTGGAATTTTGACAGTATCGTTTTATTTAATTTTTTACCATAGATGATCCAACCTGTTTTACCTGCATTATAGTCAAGCGGAACCACTTCACAACCATTCAAAGATAATGGTAAACCTTGCCAGTTTTGAATATTTTCGGGGAGATCACTATAGGTGAGAGTATAAGCCATTACAAATATCTTTATAACACAAAATAAACCGAGAATTTACCACATCTACTAAAAATTGTCCAAGCGACCAATAATTAACCTATAATTTAGTTTATACTAGTATTATTTTTATACTAGTATATAGTTTATACAATTGAGTAACGTGCATTTTTTACATAAAAGGAAAGGAAATTACTATGACATTAATGATTTTAGGCCATCCCAATATGGCGCAATCCATTGCTAACAAAACAATTATTGAGACATTACAGCAAACTGTTACCGATCTTGAAATCCGAAATATACATCAACTTTACCCTAATTATCAAATCGATGTAGAACAAGAACAAGCCGCATTATTGAGACATGATCTTATTATTCTTCAATATCCTATGTATTGGTTTAATATGCCAGCTATATTAAAGTTATGGTTTGATGAAGTGTTGACTTACCAATTTGCTTATGGCTCACAAGGTGATAAATTAAAAGGTAAAAAGTTATTGCAGAGTTTAACAATAGGGCAAAAAAGTTACCAAGAATACGGTGAAAATTTAATTGACCACTTTCTTGAATCAGTAAAATTTTCGTCTCTGTATATACAAATGGAATATCTTCCACCAGCATTATTATATGGTGTATCGCCATTTGATGATAAAACAGAAATAAGAACCAAAGCCTTAAAACATGGACAGGAATTAGCTGAATTGATAAAAAGTTACTGCTAATGACAAAATGTGATGATATAGCGTGAGGCAGACATCATCACATTAAACGTTCTGTTAGCTATGTTTGGTTAAAACCGCATAAAAAAACCCATCACCGCCGTTGTCGGTAGGTAAAAACTGTTTAACCTCGCCTTGCAATTTTGCATCACTATTTTCATGTAAAAAACGCTCAATTTGCAATCTATTCTCTTCTGGAAGAATTGAACAAGTCGCATAGACTAAAGTACCACCTGTTTTTAAATAAGGCCAAATATTCGTTAAGATCGCATGTTGTAACTCAGTGAGTTGGGCTATATCACTATCACGACGTAACCATTTTATATCTGGATGACGCCGAATAACGCCCGTAGCTGAACATGGGGCATCAAGTAAAATCCGGTCAAATTGACGCCCTGCGCACCATTTTTCTGGCGTTAATCCATCACCAACTTTCACTTCAGCACATTGTTTTAAACGCGTTAAATTGTCATTAATCCGTTTAGCACGACTCGCATCAACATCAACCGCTAATACTTGAGCATTTGGGGCGACTTCTAAAATATGTGTAGTTTTACCACCAGGTGCTGCACACATATCTAAAATTTGCTCGCCATTTTGCGGGGCAAGTAGATAAGCCGCATATTGTGCAGACAAGTCTTGTACGGTCACCGCACCTTCAGAAAAATAGGGCAATTTGGTCACATTAACGGGCTGTAATAACCTAATGGCAGAAGGTATAGCTGTACAAGCTTGTGATTCAATGCCTGCTTCGGTAAGCATTTGTTGGTACTCACTCACTGAATAGTGATTAAGATTCACTCGCAACCACATCGGAGGTTTTTGATTATTAGCCGCTACAATTGCTTGCCACTGCTGTGGATAGGCTTGCTTAAGACGAGTTAGTAACCACGTCGGATGGAGAGTTCGGGCTGTATCTTGTTTACTGTCTTGCGAAAATTTGTTTGTCAAAACAGCTTGTTGACGCAAAAATTCCCGCAACACACCATTAATTAATCCTTTGAGAGCGATTTTTTTTAATTCCTTAACCGCGTTAACTGTTTCTCCTACTGCTGCATGCTCCGGAATACGGGTATAGAGAACTTGGTAAACACCCACTAACAATAAATAGTGTAAAACTCTATTTTTACCAGTAAGCACTTTGTTCATCAAGCTATGAATATAGAAATTCAGTTCAGGTAATACCCGCATTACCCCGAAACAGATTTCTTGAACTAACGCTTTATCTTTATCGGCAATTTTAGGATTTAAAGTCATCAATGCAGAACTAAGCGATTGCCCTTCTTCCAACACATTAAAAATAGCCTGAGCACAAACCGCTCGGATATTTTGATATAACTTGTTATTCATAAGCAATGACAGCCTTTATTAATGTTATTACAGAATTAACGATCCAACCCAACCCGCAATAAATAAAGGGATATTAAAATGGGTGAATGTTGGAATAACACTATCACGAATATGATCATGCTGACCATCACTATTAAGCCCAGCCGACGTTGCTAAAATAGTATCAGAAGGCGGAGAACCAGCATCACCAATCGCTCCAGAAGCACCAATTAAACAGACTGTTGCAATAGGTGAAAAGCCAAGTTGAATACAAAGTGGGACATAGATTGCCGCAATAATAGGCACCGTCGAGAATGACGAACCGATACCTAACGTGATCACCAATCCGACTAACATCATCATAAATGAAGCAATAACTTTATTACCCGCGAATAAAGCAGCACTGTTAATCACTAACGGTTCAATATCATTTGTTTGTTTTAGCACTTCGGCAAAGCCTTGGGCAGAAATCATAACAAAACCAATCATGGCCATCATTTTGATGCCATCGGTAAAAACGCCGTCTGCTTCACCCCATTTAATGGTTCCCGAAACAATAAAGCAAATAAAACCAATTAGCGCCCCTAAAATCATTGAACCTGTATAAAGTTGGATAGCAAAAGAGAGAACAATCGCCAATAAAGACACAATAAGTGAACGCTTATTTACACTATTTACCGTTTCTAAATTCGTCTCTTCACGAATAATTTTATATTCTCTTGGTTTACGGTAACTGACAAAAATTGCCCAAAGTAGTCCAACAAACATCCCTAGCGCTGGTATCGCCATAGCATGCATTACATTCACATGACTAACATCCATGCCGGACGCAGTGATATTTTTTAATAAAATTTGATTTAAAAAGATATTACCAAAACCAACCGGTAAGAACATATAAGGTGTAATGAGTCCAAATGTCATTATACAGGCAATCATTCGTCTATCTAACTGTAATCGAGACATCACATATAATAGTGGTGGGATTAACAGTGGAATAAAAGCAATATGGATAGGTATGATATTTTGTGAAGAAATACTGACCAAAGCAATAATAATAATTAATAACCATTTTATGCGTTTTTTAGCACTGCTCGTTGTCAACTGTTTAACCGCTTTATCAGCTAATAATTCTGGCAATCCCGATTTTGAAATTGCAACCGCAAAAGCACCAAGCATAGCATAAGAAAGAGCGATATTTGCACCATTGCTAATACCTGTATTGAATGCATCAATGGTTTGTTTTAACGTTAAATGGCTAAATAAGCCACCAACAAAAGCACCAATAATTAAGCTAATTACCACATGAACACGGCAAAGAGATAAAATTAACATACAAATTACCGCAATAACCACAGCGTTTATTGACGATAAAAGCTCAAAAACTGTATTCATAGATATATTCTCTTAAATAAACAAAGTTAATTATTTTAGTGGATGACTATAGAAAGTGCAATTGATAGTAAATACTGGCTTGTAACCATGATTATTCTAAAAATAGTTGACGTCTAAATGGATTTTAAGTGACAGATTAAAATAAAAAGCAAAATCAACACATTGCTCAATAAACTCCCCATATTTTTTATAACTGTCTGATTAATTTTTTATTGATAAAGATCTCATTTTGATAAAAATCCTTTTTTTATCCTTGCTAATTACAGAATAAATGGCTATTTTAAATAATAGATATTTTTAATAGAAATCATTATATTTATAGAAATATAATAATGAATCATAATGTGGCTTATTTAAAAATTACACTAATTTTATGCTTTAGATGAATTAAATTTTTAATTAAGGAGAAAGATATGTCTAACCGTCCAATTGGATTGGCAGCGTTAACTGTCTTAGATGTTTCACCTGCTAACCAAGTCCTCGTTGCAGCAGAAGCGGGTTATACTCATGTCGGTTTGAGGCTCATACCGGCTACGCCAACTGAACCGGTATATGCGACCGTCGGCGATACGCCATTGGTTCGAGAAATTGAACGCCGTTTAAAAGAGACAGGAATTAAGGTATTAGATATAGAAATCTTCCGTTTAAAACCCGATACCCGTGTCATTAACTTTTTACCCGTACTGGAAACAGGCGCAAGATTAGGTGCCAGTCAGGTACTTTTGGCGGGTAACGATCCCGATCAAAATCGACTAGCCGATAATTTTGCCCAGCTTTGTGACATTGCCGCTCCCCTTGGCATTGCTATCAATATCGAACCGATGCCATGGACAAACATACCTGGCGTCAATGCCGGTGTTGAACTGCTAAAAAAAGCGAATCAAAACAATCAAGGTATGATAATTGATCCCCTGCATTTTGATCGAGGTCCAAATACCCTTGACGATTTGAAAAAAGTACCTAAAGATTGTTGGCGTTATATGCAACTGTGTGATGGTACTAAAGAAAAACCTCAAGACACAGAAGGACTACTTTATCAAGCCCGTAACTATCGTTTATCCCCGGGGCGTGGTGGTATTGACCTTGTATCTTTGTTGAAAGCTTTACCTGAAATGCCGATTTCAATTGAATGTTGTAATGACGAATTAGCTTTATCTAAATCCCCAATTGAACGCGCTAAAATGTATATTGAAGATACACGTGCATTATTAAAACGTGTTGCTGAACAATCTTAATTGTTAACGCTTTATTGAAAAAAAAGTGTGTAGTGGAGAATTTTTAATGAGAAATAATATTGACGGCCATTATTTATTGATTGGTTTAATGGCTTATCCAATACGTCACAGTTTATCACCGCAAATGCAAAACACTATTTATTCAAAACTAAATATTCCTTATGTTTATTTGGCTTTTGAAGTTGATCAAGAAAAATTACCCGATGCAATAAAAGGTCTTCGTGCCTTAGGTTTGCGAGGTAGTGCGGTATCGATGCCCAATAAACAATTGGTTTGCCAATATCTTGATAAGTTAACACCTGCGGTTGAAATGAGTGGGGCTTGCAATACAATTTTGAATGATAACGGCATATTAACCGGTTATAACACCGACGGCATTGGCTATATGCGCATGTTGAAAGAAGCAGGCATTGATGTCATAGGTAAAAAAATGACGATTCTTGGTGCAGGCGGTGCAGCAACAGCCATTGTAGTACAAGCTGCGCTTGATGGTGTGAAAGAGATCGCCATCTTCAATCAGAAAGATGACTGCTATGCAAAAATTGAAGCAATTGCAAAAAAATTAAATGAAAACACACCATGTAAAGTCAGTGTGACCGACCTTGCTGATAAAGAGCAACTCCGTCAAGCCATTGCCACCAGTGAAGTACTTTGTAACGCTACAGGTGTTGGAATGAAACCATTAGAAGGGCAAAGTTTAATTACCGATCCAACGATGTTAAGACCGGATCTTGTCGTAACAGACTGTATTTATAGCCCACGTAAGACCAAATTGCTTGAAATCGCAGAACAGCAAGGTTGTAAAACCTTAAATGGGATTGGCATGATGCTTTGGCAAGGTGCAGCGCAAATCAAAATTTGGACGGGTGAAGATGCACCTATTGAGTATGTAAAAGAAAAAATGGGATTTAATGATTAGTCGATAAGTAATCTTTTTACCTAATAATTCAATTAAAAATAAGTTAGCAGATTATTTTATGTTATTGTCTGATTTGAATCACACAATATAAGATTAAACATTATAAACATAATCTTTTACCAACAGGATATAAAATGAAAACAGTTACAACCAAAAATCTAGTTATAGGATCGGGTGCGCCGAAAATTATTGTCCCAATTGTTGGGAAAACTGAAACCGAACTACTTGATGAAGTCACATTTTTACAATCGATAGATTTTGACGTTTTGGAGTGGCGAGTGGATCACTTCACCCAAGTTGATAATATTGATGCTGTGAAAACTGTTGCTAAAAAAATTGCAACCTTATTACCGAGCAAACCTATTTTATTTACCTTTCGTACCGCTAATGAAGGTGGGGTAAAACCGTGGCCACTAACCGATTATCTTGAATTAAACAAAGAAATAGCTAAGAGTGGACTGGTCGACCTGATCGATGTTGAAGTCTTTATCGGCGATCAATACGTAAAAGAAATTATTAATGTAGCGCATCAACATAATGTATTGGTTGTCACATCCAACCATGACTTTGAAAAAACACCTGCGAAAAACGATATCATTTCTCGATTACGTAAAATGCAAGATTTAGGTGCTGATATTCCCAAAATTGCGGTTATGCCACAGACCACAGATGACGTCCTTACCTTATTAGCGGCAACCACAGAAATGAATGAAAAATATGCAACCAGACCCATCATTACCATGTCAATGGCAGGGCTGGGGGCAATTAGCCGAGTGGCAGGAACAACATTTGGTTCAGCAATGACATTTGGAGCAGCTAAAAATGCCTCAGCACCGGGGCAATTAGATGTCAAACAGTTACGTTATATTTTAGATGTGTTGTATCAAAGTAAACAGTAGGTTAAATAATTTGGTACTTACTTTGACATTAAGATTTAATCAAACATAAAGATATGCGAAGAAAGTATAAATAAAAGTTATCAAGTTGAATAATAGGAGTTTTTATGAGCCAAAGTTGGTTAGGATTAGAAAATGATGTTTGTGTCATCACAGGTGCAATTGGTGGCATGGGCTCCGAAATTTGCCGTGAATTTGCCAAACAAAAAGCGAATCTTGTACTTATCGATTTAGATGAAACAAAATGTCAACAACTCGCTAAATCGTTAAGTAATGAATACGGTATAAAAGCAATTGGTCTTGCCTGTAATACCACTAACGAAGCACAAGTAGATGCAGCGGTCGCAAAAGTAAAACAAGAATTTGGACGTTGTGATGTACTGGTTAATACTGCAGCGATTTTACGTTTTTGTCCGATTGAAGACCTTCCTCTTGATGAATGGAATACTACCGTTAATATTAACCTAACAGGATATTTCCTTATGTCTCAACGTTTTGGCCGTTTAATGATTGAGCAAAAATCAGGTCGTATGGTGCATATCTCAACGGTGGCGTCGCACACGCCTGAAACTTACAGTGGTGCTTACAGTTCAACCAAAGCTGGGGTTTCGATGATGTCTAAACAATTTGCTGCTGAATGGGGACAATTTGGTATTCGCAGTAATGCAGTCTGTCCATGTTTTGTCAAAACACCTTTATCAAAAAAATTCTATGAAGATAAAGAAGTTGAACAAGGTCGTACCCGTATGATTGCCAGCCGTCGTATTGGTGAAACCATCGATATTGCTAATGCTGTTTTATATTTGGCAAGTAAACGTTCTGATTATTCAAATGGTACTGAGCTTGTGGTTGATGGTGGTTACGAAGTGATGCTTGGAGATTTAGTCCCACGTCCGGGTGGTCGTCGCCAATTTGCAGAACAACAACATGCGGCTTCGAAAGCATCGAACAAATAAAAAATATCAGTCAATTAGGCTTATAGCTCACGACCGTGATCATGGTGGTTAATTGGCTTTTTAGAATTTGAAAACCACAATCAAAATAGAGAATAACCATAAGGAATATCGATGTGTGAGCTAAATATTATTGCAATACATGAGGTAAAACCAGAGTGGGTAAAGGAATATCAACAAGCTGCCCTAAAAGTGCGGAATGAAAGCAGAAAAGAAGCTGGTTGCATTCGTTATGAACTCAGTCTGGATACCAATAACCAACATATTTTTATTTTCTCTGAAATATGGGCAAACCAAGCTGCCATTGAGTTTCATAATACGACGGCTCATTTTATGGAATTTAAACAATTCTTAGAGAATAAATTAGTCGATAGAAAATGGTATAAAACGAAAAAATTCTAATTAAATAGATAACGAATTCTCGTAATGGCTCGCGCTTTGTATAACGCGAGCCATTCTAGTTTTTATCTATTTATAGATAAAATGAATAAATTAAACTTAATCTATAAAATATAAGCATGAGTTAGCAATGGATTTATTATTAACTTTAACACGTTTAGAAGACTATTTTGCAATGTTTGATAGAGAAATTATTTAAATAAAAAGGAGACAAATATGCCCAATTTTTCAGCTATATTTGAACCGTTTGTAATTAATAAAACAACTATACGCAACAGAATTGTCATGCCACCGATAGGGACTAACTTTGCCACATTACATGGCGAAATGGTGGATGACCATATTCAATACTATGAACAACGAGCAAAAGGCGGAACTGGGCTTATTATCCTTGAAAACGTATGCGTTGATTTTCCTTATGGTACTAACGGTACCACACAACTGAGAATCGACAACGATCAATACATTCCCGGATTGTATAAATTTACTGAACGTATGCACAAGCATGGGGCATCGGTCGCAGTACAAATTAATCATGCAGGCGCATCCGCTTACCCCGGTCGCTTAAATGGCTTGCAACCTATTTCTTCATCCAATATACCGTCTAAAACAGGTGGCAATATACCCAGACCAGCAACGGTTGAAGAGCTTCATGATATTGTTAAACAATATGGACTAGCAGCTCACAGAGCCCAAAGAGCTGGTTTTGATGCTGTTGAAATTCATGCCGGACACTCTTATTTGCTGAGTCAATTTTTATCACCGCTGTATAACAACCGTACAGATGAATTTGGAGGCAGTATCGAAAACCGAGCAAGATTAATTCGTCTGGTTATTGATGAAATGCGTAGCAAAGTCGGCCCTTTCTTTCCAATCCTT
The DNA here is from genome assembly GCF_046635705.1 of Gilliamella sp. CG25. Classification (NCBI taxonomy): domain Bacteria; kingdom Pseudomonadati; phylum Pseudomonadota; class Gammaproteobacteria; order Orbales; family Orbaceae; genus Gilliamella; species Gilliamella sp. CG25. The sequence continues at coordinate 34,667 of NZ_JBIDFJ010000015.1, forward strand.
TTACGGATTAGTGCGGTCGATTTTGTAGATGGAGGAAATACTTTAGACGATACCTTAGCTATTTTAGAACACCTGAGTGAGGGTGTGGATGTTTTTGATGTATCTGCCGCCCAAAATGATACTATCCAATTTCAGATTGATCAGATGAATCTCCCTGACGGTTGGCGTTCTTACATGGCAAAAGCTGTGCGAGATAAATTTAATAAACCGACCATTGCGTCTGGTAACTTTCGAGACCCATCAATCATCGCTAAAACAATTGAAGAAGGGATTGCTGATTTTGTCGTTTTAGGACGAGGGCTAATTGCCGAACCTTATTGGGTTGAAAAAGTACAAAATAACGAAATCGACACATTAAGAAAATGTATTTCATGTAATATTGGTTGTGCAGATCATCGCATTGCGAGATCTAAACCAATTCGCTGTACAGTTAATCCGGATATTATCAGTTATGAAGACTATAAACGCTATCAGATCTCAACCCCGCTTAATGTTGTTGTAGTGGGAGGCGGAACGGCTGGACTTGAAGCCGCATGCACAGCAGCAGAAGTCGGATGTAATGTTACATTATATGAAGAAAAGCCTTTTTTGGGTGGTCTGTCAATGATGATTTCTCGATTTCCATATAAACAACGTATTGCCGATTTACCTAAATTTCTTATCAACCGTGCCAAAAGTTTAAAAAATCTCACAATCAATCTTAATACACGAGCAACGCCTGAAATAATCGAAAAATTACAACCCGACTTAGTGATTAGTGCAACCGGTTCAAAACCTTTATTACCCCCTATTAAAGGATTACACGATCAGCTTAGTGCACCAAACAGACAAGTATTTTCGATTTTTGACATCATGGAAGACTTCAATCAATTTACCGATATTGCCAATAAAAAAGTGGTTGTCATCGGTGGGGGAGCTGTCGGGCTGGATGTCGTTGAATATTTTTCTGAAAACAACGCCAAGGCGGTTTCCATTGTTGAAATGAAGCCTGCTATGGCTGAAGATTTGGATTATATTGGTCGTATTTCTATGATGACCATGCTCAAACATAATCAGGTTGATGTTCATCTTTCTACAACTTTACTGGAAGTCGCTGAAAATCACTTTTTAGTTAAAGATAAAGATGGTCACCAATTTAAATTAGAATTCGATTATGGTTTTGTCTGTTTAGGAATGCTAAGTGAAAACACCTTTAGCCAAGCTTTTTCTGAACATGCAACTAAAAATAACTATGTTTATCATAAAATTGGCGATTGTAAACAAGCTCGTAAACTTATCGATGGCATGCGTGAAGGACGAGATGTTATTACCCTGATCCAACGATTGGAGAGGATAAAAAACAAAGAGATTCGTGGAGTTGATATCAATAAACCTTTATAATGCTTTCAACTATCGTTATAAATAGAGTTATTTAACTCAAACTATATCGACGAAAGATTGTGCAAATTAGCTAACGTTTAAATGATAACAAGTATATACTTAGTGAATCTCTCTTATTTAAACAATAAGGGAGATTCACTATTATGATTTAAATACTAATTTCTGTATTAGTTTGATTAAGTATATTTCATTATTTAAGCCTATAATTAGCGAAATACGATGAGGTTTATTTTTATGTTTTCGTGGTGGACTAAAGTTTCTTTTTCACTAATCCAAATCCCAATTAAATTATTTGTTAAAAGTAAACCTATACCAGCAGATCCGGTTTCTGAATTAGGTCTTGATACTAATAAACCCATATTATATGTTTTGCCCTATAATTCTAAGATTGATCTTATGGTTGTTCGTTCTTTATGTTCCAAGTTCGGCTTACCTGATCCGCTAGAAGGCATCGATATTAATGGTAATATGGTTCCTTCATATATTTTTATTGATAAAGGCCCGGGTATTTTTGCCTCTAATCAACAAAAAACAAAAGCAATCGACATTTTAAGAGAATATATTTCTGCTCATCAAGAAAATCCCGAGTTGGATATTCAAATGTTACCGGTTTCGGTGATGTTCGGACGCAGTCCAGATAAAGAAGGCAAAAAAAGCCCTTCTCTACAAGTGCTGGGAGCAACTTATAAATTATATAAAATCATTGTTTCAGGTCGAGATTGCTATACCCGTTTTTCAAGAACCGTGTCATTAAAAGATATTGAAATCAATAATCAACAAAATATTTCGGTCTTAGCCCATAAGCTTGCTCGTGTTGCACGTATTCATTTTACCAAACAAAGAATGGCATCAGTGGGTCCTAAACTGCCTGTACGGCAACAAATGCTGAATAAATTATTAACTAATCCTAGCCTTTCTGAAGCAATTCAAGAAGAAGCCAAAAGCAAAAATATTAGTCTTGATAAAGCGAAAAAAAATGCACTGGCAATGTTAAACGAAATTGCCGCTAATTTTTCTTATCGAATGCTAAGAATTACCGATATTGTTCTAACTTGGGCATGGAACAGACTTTACCAAGGTTTAAAAGTAACCAATGCCGATCCAGTTCGAGAACTGGCGCAAAATGGACATGAAATTGTTTATGCACCGTGTCATCGCAGTCACATGGATTATCTTTTATTATCTTATGTTCTTTATCGACAAGGATTAGTACCACCTCATATTGCTGCTGGTATCAACTTGAACTTCTGGCCTGCTGGTCCGATTTTTAGACGACTAGGTGCCTTCTTTATTCGTCGTTCGTTTAGAGGAAATAAACTTTATACTTCCGTTTTTCGTGAATATTTAGCTGAGTTATTTATTCGAGGCTATGCTGTTGAATATTTTATCGAAGGTGGGCGTTCACGTACCGGTAGATTGCTCGATCCGAAAACAGGCATGCTCATGATGACCATTCAAACGTTATTGCGTGGCGATGCAAGACCTATCACCGTTGTACCGGTTTATATTGGTTATGAACACGTTTTAGAAGTGGCGACTTATGCCAATGAATTACGCGGCGCAAAAAAAGAAAAAGAGAGTTTATGGCGTACGCTAAAAGCCTTTTTAAAATTAAAAAAATTAGGTTTTGGCTATGTTAATTTTGGTCAACCTATCCCACTGAACCAATTTTTAAATCAACAAATACCGGAATGGCGTGATGCAATTGAACCAACTGGCACCGCTCGCCCAAATTGGTTGACACCCACTACCAATATGCTGGCAAAACAGATCATGGAGCGTATCAATGCCTCAGCAGCTATTAACGCCATGAATTTATGTTGCTCTATCTTATTGGCAGCGGATCAACGGGCATTAACTAAAGTTAAACTTATAGAACATATTAATTATCTTCTTACATTATTAAAAAATATTCCTTATTCTGATTTGATAACGATTCCCGCTCAAAGCGCAGATGAACTATTTGAACATGCTAAACAAATGGGTAAATTTGTTATCACAACCGATGAGGCTGGCGAAATTGTCGGTTTAACCACTGAACAAGCGGTTTTAATGACTTATTATCGTAATAATATTCAACATTTGCTGATCATACCTGCAATCGTTGCCAGAATTCTTGTGAAGAATAATCGCATCTCCTCAGAAGCGGTTTTAGAGCAGGTAAAATTGCTTTTCCCATTAATTAAATCTGAACTGTTTTTATATCATAATGAAGCGCAGTTAGTTGAATATGTAAACCAAATTATCGCCACCTATTGTGACTTAAATTTAATTAGTTGTACGTCAGATAAATTAGTGCTCAATTATGCAAAAATGTCTGGTTTACAGTTAATTGCTTCGTCATCAAAAGATACCTTACAACGTTACGCGATTGCTTTTTCGCTTTTGCAAAAAGACCCTTCAATTAGTCGAGCTAATTTAGAAAAAGAAGGTCGATTAATTGCGGAAAGATTATCGGTATTACATGGAATCAATGCGCCAGAATTTTTTGATAAAGGGGTCTTTTCAACACTGGTTGCATCACTACGAGAACAAGGTTATCTGGACGATCAAGATAGTGCCAGTTTTCAAAAAATTGAAAACATGAATAACATCCTAAAACCTCTCATTACTCATCGAGTCTTGCAAACAATTGAGGAAATTAATCCTTAATCACGAGTTGGTATCGATAGAGTTTGCCCTTTTATCAGTGGCAAGCTCTATCAATATTGTTGAATATAGCAAAATCCACAATACCAATCGATTCACTTGATAGCTTGTATATTGATAATAATTTTAAGTTTTGTTAAGATACACTTTACATAATTATTGCAAAGTGCTGCTAACAATTTTAGATAAAATTTAATAAAAATTATCGGATCTTTTCTTCTGTTTTTTTGATTAATGTCAAATTTTAATCATTGATATCTGTTTTTTCCTTTATTTCCAATTGATAAACGATTATTATGAATCATTATCCAATAGGGATATTAGTACCTATCAATATAATAAATTAAAATGTAATGTCAGCTTTTAAGGAGTTCATATGCTATTTAACCGTAGACAGTTCTTTAAGATCTGCGCTGGTGGCATGGCAGGAACAACAGTTGCCACGCTTGGACTTGCTCCCAATGTGGCGCTTGCACAAACTCGCCAATTCAAATTATTAAAATCGAAAGAAACCCGCAATAACTGTACCTACTGTTCGGTTGGCTGTGGAATGTTACTTTATAGTCGAGGAGATGGAGCTAAGAATGCCGAATCTTCTATTTTTCATGTAGAAGGCGATCCTGATCATCCAGTTAGTCGTGGCTCACTCTGCCCAAAAGGTGCTGGGGTGCTAGACTATATCAAAAGTGAACAACGTGTTAAATATCCCGAATATCGTGCTCCTGGCTCTGATCAATGGCAACGTATCAGTTGGGATGAAGCGATTGATCGTATTGCTCGATTGATGAAAGAAGACCGAGATAAAAACTTTATCGAAAAAAATGAACAAGGTACAACCGTGAATCGCTGGACATCAACCGGTTGGTTGGTTACTTCAGCTGCGAGTAATGAAACGGGTTGGCTAGCGTTCAAAATAGCTCGCTCATTAGGTATGCTAAGTCTTGAAACTCAAGCAAGGGTTTGTCATGGCCCGTCGGTATCTAGTCTTGCAGCAACGTATGGGCGTGGTGCGATGACAAATAACTGGAATGACATTAAAAATGCCAATGTCGTCATCGTTATGGGTGGAAATGCCGCTGAAGCTCATCCGGTTGGTTTTAAGTGGGCGATAGAAGCTAAAATCACAAATGGCGCTGAACTTATCGCTATTGATCCTCGTTTTCACCGCACGGCTTCGGTTGCCGATAAATATGTTCCGATTCGTGCAGGTTCGGATATTGCCTTCTTACTAGGTATTATTAATTATCTCATTACCCATAACGAAGTTAATTTTGAATATTTAGTCACACACAGTAACGCTAGCTTAATTGTGAGTGATGACTTTAATTTTGATGAAAATAGTGGTCTATTTAGTGGCTATAATGCTGATAATCGCCAATATGATCAAGCCAGCTGGACATATCAAAAAGATGAAAAGGGTTATGCGCGTCGAGATAAAACACTCACGCATCCACGCTGTGTTTGGAATCTGTTAAAACAACATGTAAGTCGATATACACCAGAAATGGTAAACAAAGTTACCGGAAGCCCGATAGACGGATTTTTATATGTTTGTCGCTCTCTTGCCAGTACGAAAACCAATGACCGAGCAGCAACATTTTTATATGCCTTAGGTTGGACACAACATACTTATGGTACTCAAATTATTCGTACTGCTGCCATGATTCAACTTATTTTAGGTAATGTGGGTGTCATGGGTGGAGGAATTAATGCCTTACGTGGACACTCAAATATTCAAGGTTTAACCGATGTCGGACTCTTATCCAATCGTTTACCTGCATATTTGGATTTACCTAAAGACTCGCAAGTTTCGCTTGAACAGTATCTGGATGAAAAAACCCCTAAACCGTTAGGCGTCAATGAGGTGAATTTCTGGGGTAACTATCCCAAATTCTTTATCAGTTTTATGAAAGCGATGTATGGTGATAAAGCGACTAAAGACAATCAGTGGGGATTTGATTGGTTACCTAAATGGGATAAAACTTACGATATCTTACGCTTTAGTAAAATGATGCGTGACGGTCAAGCTAATGGTTTTATTTGCCAAGGATTCAATCCACTTGCTGCCTTACCTGATAAAAATAGTATTCGTGAAGGTTTATCTAAACTCAAATTCTTGGTGAACATTGACCCATTACCCACTGAAACAGCCGAATTTTGGAAAAATCATGGTGAGTCAAACGATGTCGATTCAAGCAAAATTCAAACCGAAGTCTTTCGATTACCGACTAACTGTTTCGCTGAAGAAAACGGTACGATTGTCAATTCATCTCGTTTATTGCAATGGCATTGGGCAGCAGCAAAGCCTCCTTATGAATCGCTATATGACCCCGAAATCATTTCACGTATCTTTCTAAGAATCAAAGAACTTTATGCTGAAGAAGGCGGTGCTTATCATGAACCAATTAATAATCTTTCTTGGGATTACCAAGATCCAGAAGGGCCAGCAGCGGAAGAATTAGCCCAAGAGTGTAATGGTCGTGCTCTTGCTGACCTTACGGATACCAACGGTAATGTGATTCTGAAAAAAGGTCAATTATTAAGTGGTTTTTCTCAGCTTAAAGATGATGGTACCACCTCTTCAGGTATCTGGATATTCTGTGGTTCGTGGACTGAACAAGGTAATTTAATGGCAAGACGTGATCCAACAGATCCATCTGGTAAAGGTATCCATGCTGGTTGGGCATGGTCATGGCCAATGAATCGACGTGTACTCTATAATCGGGCATCGGCAGATGAACACGGCAATCCATGGGATCCAAACCGAGTATTGATAAAATGGAATGGTTCTCATTGGGATGGCAATGATGTTGCTGACTTTACCGCTACCTTGTCTCCAAGTTCTGGTGCAGGTGCCTTTATTATGAATAACGATGGTTTAGGTGGATTATTCTGCTTAAATCGTCTGGTTGATGGGCCTTTCCCTGAGCACTACGAACCATTTGAAACGCCAATTACCAATAATCCGTTGCATCCAGAACAAATCAATAATCCGGTTGCTCGAGCATTTAAAGAAGATTTAGCGCGTTTAGGTTCAGCAGATGAATTTCCTTATGTGGGAACAACATACAGTATTACAGAGCATTTCCACTTTTGGACACAACACGCAAGATTGGCCTCAATTACGCAACCAGAACAATTTATCGAACTAAGCGAAAATCTTGCCAATAAAAAAGGAATCAAATTAGGCGACACCGTTAAAGTGACTTCGTATCGAGGCTATATAAAAGCGAAAGCGGTAGTAACTAAACGCTTGCCTACGTTAACGGTAGACGGTAAAGAGATCGAAACCATTGGAATCCCAATTGTTTGGGGATTCACTGGACAAACTAAGAAAGGATTTTTGGTCAATGAATTAACTCCTCATTTAGGTGATGCAAATTCACAAACGCCAGAATATAAATCATTCTTAGTTAACATCGAAAAAGTTACCACCGTGGCATAGGCAGGAGGATTAATTATGTCATTACAAACTCAAGATATTATTCGTCGTTCTGCAACTAATGATTTAACGCCTGCGCCGCGAGCACGTGATTATCAACAGGAGGTGGCCAAATTAATTGATGTCACCACCTGTATTGGTTGTAAAGCATGCCAAGTCGCCTGTAGCGAATGGAATGACCTGCGAGCAGAAGTAGGCAATACGGTCGGTGTTTACGATAATCCCGCTGATTTAGAGCCTAAAGCATGGACGGTAATGCGCTATTCTGAAGTTGAAATTAACGGAAAATTTGAATGGCTAATTCGCAAAGATGGGTGTATGCACTGTTCTGAGCCTGGCTGTTTAAAATCTTGCCCTTCTGAAGGTGCTATCATTCAATATGCTAACGGAATAGTCGATTTTCAGTCGGAACATTGTATTGGTTGTGGCTATTGTGTAGCAGGTTGTCCGTTTAACATTCCTCGTATCAGTAACGAAGATAATCGAGCCTATAAATGTACCTTATGTGTTGATCGTGTTTCGGTTGGACAAGAGCCGGCTTGTGTTAAAACCTGCCCGACTGGTGCTATTCATTTCGGAACTAAACAAGATATGATTCGACATGCTGAGCACCGAATAGCCGATTTAAAAAAACGGGGGTTTGAACATGCAGGGCTTTATAATCCTCAAGCAGTCAATGGAACGCATGTCATGTATGTATTACATCACGCTGATCAACCCGATCTGTATCACGGGTTGCCAGATGAACCCCATATCAGTGAACTGGTTAGATTCTGGAAAGGCCCTTGGAAACCACTTTCAGCTGCCGCCTTTATTGCTACTTTTGGAGGATTACTTTTCCATTACATGGGCGTCGGTGCAATTGAAGTAGACGAAGAAGATATCGAACAGGAAAAACAAGCGGATAAACAAGCAAGAAAACGGTTAGGATTACCTATTTTTGGTCGTAAAAATAGTGCCGACATACCACAAAAGGAGGAACATCATGAATAAAAAAGGAATGATTCTTAGAACACCACTTATTGTACGTTTTTGCCATTGGTGTATGGTGTGTCTTTTCATCTTAACGGCATTATCTGGTTTATCGTTATTTTTTCCGTCCATTAAACTATTTGGACTTTTTCTTGGAACCCCTCAACTGGTTAGAGCGTTACATCCCCTAATTGGATGCATCGTCTTTATACTGCTGATGTTCATGTTTGTAAAGCTTGCTCATCATAATATCCCTAATAAAAATGATCTGTTATGGATCAAGAATTTTAAACATGTCATCATGGGCAAAGAAGAAGGTATACCCATTGGCAAATATAATGTTGGTCAGAAATTTTTATTTTGGTGTATCATGAGTTTAATCACTGTGTTATTCGTAACCGGTATGATTATGTGGCGAAGATATGTTTCAGATTATTTTTCAATTGAAATTGTTCGTATTGCAATCTTTTTCCACTCGTTCGCAGCTATTTGCTTAATTTTACTCGCTATTGGCCATGCTTATATGGCTATCTGGGTTAAAGGTTCAATTAAAGGGATGATTACAGGGTATGTATCTCGAGCTTGGGCTCGAAAAAACCACTCTTCATGGTATGAAGAAGAAATGCAAAAAATCTATCAACAGGAACTGGAAGCAGATAAACCTGTAGAAATGAAGCAAACAACAAAAGTCGAACAAAAAACAGCTTTATAGTTGTTTCTAAAATATATCTATTTTATCCGCTGATACTTATCAGCGGAATTATCTCAATCACGAAATCGATTATGGATAAAATAATCATGAATGGTAACCAATAATGAGTATAAAAATCATCCCACAAGTCCAGCTTGAAGAACAAAATATCAATTCCGTTATCAGACAAATTCCCTTACTTTTTTATCCTTCACCAACAACGCTCTATTTGCATCGAGCTAACAGGCTAAAAGAATTAGCAAAAAATAGTCCATTTAGTGATTATCTCTGTTTTTGTGCTCAATTAGCGCAAACGCAAGCAGACTTAGTTAGCCAAAAACCACTAAATAAAGAGCTATTCGAGCCATTAAATAATGATTTACCGCCACTGAGTATAGAAAACTTTTCATTACCCTACTCTTGGCAGGATTATTTAAAGGCGTTATTACAATCATCATCAAATTTAACCGATCAGATTTCAATCGTGATTGAACAACTGGATAAAAACAGTATTGAGCAATTACAAAATAAAGCTTTGCATTTACTTAAAGGCGAATTCCACGCAGTTGATGGCAATGAAGCCGTATTTATTTGGTCTGCACTCTCTGTTTACTATAGCCAGCTAGCTAGCCAAATAAAAGGTAAAGCAGTATCCGAAAATAGTGATAAAAATTGGCTATGTCCCGTTTGTAATAGCATGCCGGTTGCCAGCGTCATTCAACTGGGTGGTCATAATGGACTGCGTTATTTACATTGTAGTTTATGTGAGAGTGAATGGTATGTGCCAAGAGTAAAATGTACCAGCTGTGATAACATGAAAAATATTGAATATTTTTCGCTAGATAGTGAATTGTCAGCGACTAAAACAGAATGTTGTGATGCTTGCCACAGCTATTTAAAAATCTTTGATCAGGATAAAGATCCGCATATTGAAGTTGTTGCTGATGATATTGCCTCTTTAATACTTGATATCAAAACCGAAGAAGAAGGTTTTGCAAAAAGTGGTATCAATCCCTTTGTATTTGCACAATAAGAATTTTGCTTCTAATAAATTTAGAATTAACCTTGAATAGGAAACTGAACAATATTAGCAGCTATTTTTAGCTTTCTTTCATGAAAAGGAGGATTAAAAAAACAATAATCTGATTATTATATTCTTAATTTGTTTGAAATTTTAGCGTATTTTTATATTAATCAGATGATGCCTCATCCTTTTAAAAAATAAGAATGACAAAAAAGTCTAATTACACCTTAACATTTTGATTGAATCAGTTTAGAATAATACTATTGTACTAGTTTGCGAGTTTATTTTTATGAAACGCTTTTTTTTATTCAGTTGTTTGATGTTAATTACCCCTTTTATGTGTATAGCAAATACGGTAAAAAGTGTTGCCATAACTGCAATTGTTGAACATCCCTCACTAGATCAAATCCGAGATGGTGTAAAAGATGAATTAACAAGCAGTGGTTATATATTAAATGAAAATTTAACGGTTAAGTACAAAAGCGCCCAAGGCAGTAGCGCGACTGCAGCACAAATTGCCAGACAATTTATTGCCGATAAACCCGATGTTATCGTCGCTATTGCAACACCAAGTGCACAAGCAACAGCCGCAGTAACTAAACAAATCCCACTCGTATTTGCAGGAATTACTGATCCCATTGCCGCAAAGCTAGTTAAAAATTGGGAACCAACCAATACCAATATTACGGGTGTATCTGATTTTCAAGAAATTGGTCCTCAAATCGACTTTATGAAAAAAATTGTCCCGAATGTAAAATCGGTAGGATACATCTACAGTCCAAGTGAAATCAATTCCACTGTGGTAATGAAAAATTTGAAAGCACAACTTGCAGAACAAAATATTTCATTGGTTGCTGTGCCCGCACAACGAACTGCGGATATTTCCACTGCGGCAAATTCATTAAAAGGCAAAGTTGACTTGATTTATACGACAACCGATAACAATGTTGTATCTGCTTATGAATCATTAGTGAAATTTGCTAATGAAAACAAAATTCCTTTGTTAGCATCTTTTCCTGATGCAATTGAAAGAGGCGCCGTTGCGGCTTATGGCATGAGTTATTATGATGTTGGTCGTCAATCAGGCAAACTTGTTGTTCGCATTTTGAATGGAGAAAAACCCGGCAGTATTGCGCCAGAAATTGGACAAGCATTACGACTGGTTATCAATATTGAAGCCGCGAAAAAACAAGGCGCAACATTATCGCCTGAAGTTATTCAGTCCGCTTATAAAGTCATTGGTGAATAACATAATCCCATTTTTGCTTTGCTGAATCAATCAGCAGAGCATACCCCTATTATCAACAGAACTCGCTTACTCTCGAACGAATGATTATTTTCGTTTTTTTATCTATAAAAGAAGCAAAATACACCCAATTTTTGTCGATTAAAAGTGCTTTACAATCACTAGTTATAACAGATTGTAATTAAAAATTTACAGCTAAATAAAGTGATATTCCTAGAAAATTATTTAAATATGATTTATAGTAAACACATATTTATCTAAGTTGTAAAAAAATTATTACAAAGGTACCTATATGCGTAATCGTATTTGTAAACTTATTATGCTACTCTGTTTATCAACCCTTACTTTTTCATCGTTTGCTGATACAGCAAAGGAACAAAAGTATGTTGCTATTACAGCCATTGTTGAACATCCTGCATTAGATAATGTTCGAAGAGGGGTGGAAGATGAATTAAAAGATAATGGTTATATCAACGGTGAAAACTTAAAATTACAGTATGCCAGCGCTCAAGGTAGTAGTGCTAATGCTGTTCAAATAGCTAAACAATTTGCTGCTAATAAACCCGATGTGATTGTCGGAATCGCAACACCTAGCTCACAAGCTTTATTAGCGACGACTAAACGTATTCCAATCATTTTCACGGCTGTAACAGATCCCGTTGCCGCAAGATTAACCCCTAGTTGGGAAGCGTCAAAAACCAATGTGACCGGTGTTTCTGATGCACTACCGTTAGATGCGCAAATAGATATGATGTTAAAAATCAAACCAGATGCGAAAAACATTGGTTATGTCTACAGTCCTAGCGAAGTCAATTCAACTATAGTACTTAAACAATTACAATCAGCACTGGAAAAACGTGGTATGCAAATTATCGCAGCTCCTGCTCAACGTACTTCAGATATTTCAACAGCAGCAAGGAGTTTAAAAGGTAAAGTTGATCTGATTTATACCACTACCGATAACAATGTCGTTTCGGCTTACGAATCTTTAGCAAAAGTCGCTAATGAAAGTAAAATACCTTTGTTAGCCTCCGATCCTGACTCAGCCGAACGTGGAGCCATCGCGGCCTTGGGAATGAGTTATTATGACTTAGGACGCCAAGCTGGTAAAATCGTTATCCGCATTCTTAATGGTGAAAAGCCTGGCGATATTCCGCCACAAATAGGTAACATTACACAGTTAACAATCAATAAAAAAGCAGCTGAGCGACAAGGCGTCGTATTATCTGAAGATGTATTGAAATCAGCAACGAAGATTGTTGAATAGTTTTTAATTTGATCACTATACCGCTAATTTTAGCGGTTAATTTTAATAGGTTTTTTTCATGTCTTTTGAATTTTTAATAGGCTCGCTGGGAATTGGACTTATTTATGCCATTGTGAGCTTAGGTGTTTTTATATCTTTCCGTTTACTCGATTTTCCGGATCTTACAGCCGATGCTAGCTTCCCGTTAGGTGGCGCAGTATGTGGTTTATGTATTTATATTGGTATTGACCCTTGGATTGCCACACTTTTAGGTATGTTTGCGGGGTGTATCGCCGGTAGTTTGACTGGCTTGCTGTATGTTAAGCTCAATATTTTGCAATTATTATCCAGTATTATTGTCATGATAGGTTTGTATTCAATCAATTTAAGGATATTAGGTCTTGGACGTTATATTACTCACGAAACAACTGAATATTCAGGATCACCGAATCTTGCGTTATTGGATGCGAAAACTATTTTTTCACCCTTTATTTCAGAAGACTACAGTAACCAATATATTGTTCAATCCGTTATGGTTTTTGGCTTTGTTGTTGTGGTTTGGTTACTGCTACATTTATTTTTAAACACCCAAATGGGATTGGCATTGAGAGCAACCGGTACAAACCAAAGAATGGCTAGATCTCAAGGTGTCCCAACGGGCAGCATCACCATTTTAGGTATGGCTATTTCCAATGGCTTAATCGCATTAGGTGGTTCATTATTTGTGCAAACCCAAGGCAGTGCTGATATTACCATAGGTGTGGGGACAATCGTCATTGGTCTTGCTTCTATTATCATTGGTGAAAGTATCTTCCCAACAAAACGTATATGGGCAATTATGCTGGCAGTTATTCTAGGCGCTATTCTTTATCGTTTATTTATAGCTGTAGCACTAAGTAATGAGTTTTTGCACAAAATAGGCGTAGGCACAGAAGACTTAAATCTTATTACCGCAATATTGGTTGTACTTGCTCTTGTACTACCTAAGCAATTAAAAAAATACTCGAAAAAAAGAGGAAATAAACATGCTTAACGTTGAACAATTGCAATTAACTTTTAACCAAGGTACACCTATTGAAAATCACGTATTACGTGGCTTAAATTTAAATATAAAAGAAGGTGAGTTTGTTACGATTATTGGTAGTAATGGTGCGGGTAAAAGTTCGTTACTTAATATTATTAGCGGAGATTTACTCAGTGACTCAGGGCATGTCATCATCAATGGCAAAGATGTAACGCGTGTTCCTGCCTGGAAAAGAGCAGGAATGGTTGCCAGAGTGTTTCAAGATCCGATGGTGGGAACCTGTGAAAATTTAACCATCGAAGAAAATCTTGCTATTGCTTATAATCGTGGACGTTGTTTTACATTACGCCCTGCACTTAATCGCAAAATTCAGTCCATATTTAAGGAAAAGCTTGCGACTTTAAATTTAGGTCTCGAAAATCGTTTATCCGATATGATGGGGTTACTTTCAGGAGGACAAAGACAAGCAATAAGTTTATTGATGTCGACCTTACAGCCATCTAAAATTTTGTTACTCGATGAACACACCGCTGCACTTGATCCTAAAACAGCTCAATTCGTTCTAGATCTGACTAATGAAATAGTGGGCAAAAACCACTTAACGACCATGATGGTAACACATTCAATGAAACAAGCTCTAGAATACGGAAACAGGACCGTAATGCTTCATCAGGGACAAGTCGTACTTGATGTTTCTGGTGAACAACGTGATAAGATGACGGTAAATGACTTATTAGCTATGTTTGAAAAAACACGCGGTGAAAAAGTTACTGACGATGCCTTACTTTTAGGTTAATATTAACAAACAAGCAATATTCCTTAATAGGAGTATTGCTTTCTCTTTTTGTCTGTCCAATCAAACTCTCCAAACTTTAAGCTCTTTCAATTGCTCACATAATGTTATCAAAGCATAAGTTAATCAAAGATCACTTTTTCATATTAATGGATGACCAATAATAAAGTACCTTAGCTAACGCTTTTTTTAAATATTTAATCTACAGACATTAACTTCGATTCAATATCTTTCCAATAAAGAGCATAAATTTGACTCATTGTTATTATAGAGAGCACTTAACTAGACTATTGGCTAGATAGGTGTCAAACATTTAATGGAATTTTATAATCAACAGTCTAGTCTAAATAACAGATATGTTATTAGCATCAAACAAATTTATCACTCATTGGGCAGGTTAAATCTACAGATTTATATTTTTCATGTTATGAAAATTGAACTACGACATTACACTGATATAACAATAGATATTTAATGGAATTTTGTAATCGACGACTTAATGTAGATAATAGACATGTTATTAACATCAAACAAACTTATTAATATTTGTAATAAGTATTAGGTAGATCCAATCTGCTGTTTGATATTATTCATGAGATACCGCTTTAAATGGTTTATTAAAAGCGATTAATGAGCTCATTTCAAATCATATCCCGTTCAGTCGTCAGTTTGATTGATTTTAATT
>NZ_JBIDFJ010000016.1:0-40677 GCF_046635705.1 Gilliamella sp. CG25
CTCAACTTGATACTCGATTTGGCTCAGATAAATATTCACGAATTGGTGGACAACTAGGTTTAAATTATTCATTCTAATAATAGTAATATCTTACTAAATACAAAGCAGTACAATTAAGTACTGCTTTTTTTATAGATAATTATTAATAACATCAAAAACGATACAACTGTATGGCTTAATCTAACCTAATAACCGATTCTAAACAGCTGAAAAATTATTCATTTAGTTTTGATGAACAATCTCGATTTTTAATGGATTTAAAATAACAATAGAGCACAATATAGGCCGTTCCTGTCGATAGCAGATCTGCTGTTGGCGATGCTGCCCAAACACCATCAAAACCAAAGAATAGCGGTAAAATATATAACGCAGGTAATAAAATTAAAATCTGCCTTGAAAGACTTAATAGGATCGAAATTTTTGCCATGCCAATACATTGGAAAAAGCTTGTTGTCACCATTTGGAATCCAACAAAAGCAAACGAAAGTGTCGTATAGCGAAGCGCTATAGCTGATAAAGAAACCAAATCCTGTTCAGAACTAAAAGCACGAACAAGTGTATCGGGAATAAAAAATCCCAGTATAAATCCAATAGATGTGACCACCGTTGCAACCTTAACCGCATAAAAAAACGTTGCTTTAACTCGTGCGTAATTTTTAGAACCATAATTGTAACCAATTATAGGTTGCATGCCTTGATTAATACCTATGACTATCATAATAATTAAGGTAATAAGTCGATTTGCATTTGAATAAGCTGCGATAGCATCATCGCTCGATTCATGGGCTAATGGTGCATAGTGATTAAGTTGCCAGTTGATAAACACAACCACAACGGAAGCGGCAATTTGCATAGCAAAAGGTGACATCCCGATGGATAAGATCGCTTTGACAATTTTTAAATTAAGTCTGAAATTGCGTAGATACAATTTAATATTGCTATTTTTACTAATAAAATGCTGCATGACAAACAGAAAACTTATCAACATAGATAGTGTGGTTGCCAAAGCAGCCCCACGCATACCCCAACCCAAACCAATAATAAAGATTGGCGCTAAAATTATATTAGCAATAACGCTGACAAACATCGTTACCATCGCTTTAAACGGATAACCACTTGCACGCATCATATTATTATAGTTAAACGTCAATGTCAGGAAGATACTGCCAGGTAAAAAGACTTCTAAAAATTCTCTGGCATAAGTGTGATTAACGGGACTAGACCCCACAAACCGTAAAACGGGATCAACAAAAAAAAGCAATAATGACAATGTTAAACCACTTAATAGCGCAGTTAACATAAACGAGGTACCGGCAACTTTTTCTGCCTGATCATTTTCGCCTCGCCCTAAAAAAATTGATATTCGGCTAGCAGAACCTATTCCAACTAACATACCTATTCCTGCCGCAAAATTCATGACTGGCAAAATAAGCCCAGCGGCGCTGAGTGCTTCACGTCCAATCCAATGACCGATAAAAATACCATCAATAATGTTATATAACGTATTAACAATTGTTCCTATTACCGCAGGCAATGCATATTGCCAAAATAATGAACTGATTTTTTTATTTCTGAAATCATTATAAATATCTTTGGAGTGAGCCATAGTTATTCTTACCACAATAAGGTTTTTTAAAAGTTATTTGTTTACAATATAGTTTAATATATTATTTAAAGTCAGTAATGTTTGCTAGTTGAATTAGCTAAATTCGTTACTTTGACGATTTATCAAACCAACATTTAAAATTAATATTCAATTAATACCAGTAAATTTTTTTAAGAAAGCGAGTCATCGTCATCTATTGTAGCTTTAAATGGTAAGAAAGCTTATGTAGATAAGATGTTATTGCCGATTTTGGAATGTTTATCTCATATAAGTCAAACAGGTTTTCATTTGTTGATAGCACTTTTTCAGTGCTTTGGTAAAATATATCATAATTTAATACTGCGATCCAAATAGGAATCCCTAATGAGTGTACAAATAGAAAAAGTTATTTTGCATAAATTAATTAGAAAAAGCGATACTGAAATTGAACTACAATTGCGTGACTCGATGTTAAGTAATCAACAAGCTGTGGTTAATTTAATTGAAGATATAAACCGTATTTATAATAATAAAAGTAAAGCATATGGTCTGTTCAACGAAGAAAGTTTATTTGAACAATCCCTTAAAGAATTACGGCTTGGCAACCAAGATTTTTTACATTTTAGTCAAGAATCTACCAAACAGTTACGCAATGAACTGGCTAAATATCCTTTTGCTGAAGGTGGCACAGTCGTTTTTTGTCACTATCGTTATTTAGCCGTAGAGTATCTGATCATTGCGGTTTTAAATAGTTGTTCGAGTATGTTAGTCAATGAACAACTTGATATATCTGAAACACAATATTTAGATATTGATCATGCTGATATTATCGCTCGAATTGATATCACTGAATGGGAAACCGATGCAGATTCTAAACGTTACTTAACCTTTTTAAAAGGAAGAGTAGGGCGTAAAGTATCAGACTTTTTTATGGATTACTTAGGTGCAAGTGAAGGGTTAGATGCCAAAGCACAGAATAAAACTTTAGTGAAAGCGGTTGATGATTATTGTCAGGAAATGCAATTTGATAAACAAGACAAAGTTCATGCACGTGAAAATGTTTACAATTATTGCCAAGCTCAGTTGCAAGCCGGTGAAGAAATTGAGCTTAAAAATCTCGCCAATGAATTACCAACTCATGGTGATAACAATTTTATGGAATTTGTTAAAAACAGTGATTACGATTTGGAAGAAACGTTTCCGGTTGATCGTAGTGCTTTGCGTCAACTTAAAAAATTCTCAGGAAGTGGTGGGGGATTAACACTAAGTTTTGATTCCGATCTCCTTGGAGAACGAATTAAATGGGATCCGCAAACCGATTCATTAGTAATAAAAGGTGTGCCACCTAACTTACGTGATCAGTTGCAACGCAATAGTAGTTCAAACTAATTATACACTTCCTTTTTTAACACAATTATCAGGATTCAAAAGTATGAAATATGTTGGCGCGCATGTGAGCGCTTCTGGTGGGGTTGATAACGCCCCAATCAATGCTTATCAAATTGGCGCAACTGCTTTTGCGCTATTCACCAAAAATCAACGTCAATGGCATGCAAAACCACTTGAAAGCGCTATGATCGATAGCTTTAAAAAGCGCTGTGAAAAATACGGCTTTACTAGTAAACAGATATTGCCACATGATAGTTATCTTATCAATTTAGGTCATCCGGATAGTGAACAACTTGAAAAATCACGCACCGCCTTTTTAGATGAAATGCAGCGTTGTGAGCAACTCGGATTAACGTTACTTAATTTCCACCCGGGTAGTCATTTAAAACAGATATCAGTAGATGAATGCCTCAGCCGGATTGCTCAATCCATTAATATTACGTTAGATAAAACTAACAATGTGGTTGCCGTAATTGAAAATACCGCAGGTCAAGGCTCTAATTTAGGTTATAAATTTGAACATTTGGCACAAATCATTGACCAAGTGGAAGATAAAAGTCGCGTTGGTGTCTGTATTGATACTTGTCACGCCTTTGCTGCCGGTTATGATTTACGTACTGAAAAAGCCTGTCAAGAAACGTTCGCCGAATTTGAAAAAATTGTTGGTTTTGAATATTTACGAGGCATGCATTTAAACGATGCCAAAAGTGAACTTGCCAGCCATGTTGACCGCCATAATAGTTTAGGAAAAGGGAACATTGGTGAAACGGCTTTTAAATATATTATGCAAGATCCAAGAATTGATGAAATCCCGCTGATTCTCGAAACTATCGATCCGGATATTTGGGCGCAAGAAATTGCATGGCTAAAAGCACAGGAGTAAATAAAATTAAATTAAAAAATGCCAATGAGAAGAGCAACTATTCAAAGATTTACTGCCAGTGGTATTTTGCTTTGAATAGTTCGCATTTAGCTGTGAAGGTCTCGATTTTATTGTGCCTGAAAAGGATAGGATAGCATTGAAATGTGATAATCGCTATTAAATGGGACTTTCAAGACATTATCCAGTTAAAATTTGACCAAAGTACATTGGTATTTGAAAGAATTACAATAACAATAAAGGTAATAGGAAGGCACACAAAGTGTGCTAAAACAGTGAATCAGACAACCAGTAGCCTAACGTTGTCTTATAAAAAGTGCATAGGAAATAAAATGAAAAAGCAGTTATATTTATTATTGATGAGTTTTATCACATTGTTATTACTCAGCAATTGCAGCACCAACACCAATTCGGATAAATCTGAAACATCTGGATCGAACATAGAAGTAATAAAAGATGTCGAGATATATTATGTGGAGAGCGTCGAATATCTCGACCCTGATAGTATATTTTTTCATGTATCGTTATCGGAAACTTTACCGCCCGATGCTGACAAGAAAATACTACCTGCCAATCTAACCCCAAAAAAATATACATTAACCGACAAAGAACGTAAATTGTTTATGAAAATGGCAGGGATTGCAGAAGATGCGTATTTCTGGATTTATGATTACACAAACAATCAACTCTACTCCTATCCAATTTTATCTATGGAAGCAACGGCGATATTAGATTCTTATAGATCCGATCGTTCGCCTCCTTATGATACGGAAGATTATCGAATTGGATTCGACTTACCGCAAGATTTATTGCCAAGATTTCGTTCAAATTATGATTTATTCGTTTCTATAACAAAAGACAATCCTTTTGCACAAGAACAACTTACACCACTTGACTGGCGGTTAATTCCAAATGCAAATTATCCGGATACAGGGCCAGATAAATTATCAAATAGAAATTATGGAAATCTCCCGAAGTATCTAAAAAGTTACATGGCCAATGCGAATAATATGACTTTTTATGTTCAGGATTATGTAGATGAAAAAGAGCCACAACTACGGGATATTTATAAAATTTTTGATAGAGAACTTCTAGTTGTAGATAAAGAAGGTAACACTCTTTTTAAAAGGCGCATGTATCAATCGGAAGGAACCTCATTAGTTGGTTTAAACAATTACCATGATTATGAAAATGAAAAATTCCAATGGGCAGGACAATTATTCAAAGATTTACCCCCAGTGGTATTTGGTTTTGAATGGTTTTCATTTAGCTGTGAAGGCCTCGATTTTATTGTGCCTGATAAGGGAGGGATAAGATTTAAATGTGATAATCGCCATTAAATGGTACTTTCAAAATATTATCTAGTTAAACTTTAACCAAAGTTTGTTGGTGTTTGAAAGAATTACAATAAAAATAAATGTAATAGTAAGGCACACAAAGTGTGCTAAAACAGTGAATCAGAAAACTAGTGGCATAACGTTGTCTTATAAAAAAGTGCATAGGAAATAAAATGAAAAAACAGTTATATTTATTATTGATGAGTTTTATCACATTGTTATTACTCAGCAATTGCAGCACCAACACCAAGTCGAATACATCTGAAACTTCAGGATCGAACATAAAAGTAATAAAAGATGTTGATATATATTATGTGCAGAGCGTCGAATATATCGACCCTGATAGGATATTTTTTCATATATCGTTATCGGAAACTTTACCGCCCGATGCTGACAAGAAAATACTACCTGCCAATCTAACCCCAAAAAAATATACATTAACCGACAAAGAACGTAAATTGTTTATGAAAATGGCAGGGATTGCAGAAGATGCGTATTTCTGGATTTATGATTACACAAACAATCAACTCTACTCCTATCCAATTTCATCTATGGTAGCAACGGCAATATTAGATGTTTTTAGATACGAAGGTTCCCCTCCTTATAATACGGAAGATTATCGAATTGGATTCGACTTACCGCAAGATTTATTGCCAAGGTTTCGTTCAAATTATGATTTATTCGTTTCTATAACAAAAGACAATCCTTTTGCACAAGAACAACTTACACCACTTGATTGGCGGTTAATTCCAAATGCAAATTATCCGGATACAGGGCCAGATAAATTATCAAATAGAAATTATGGAAATCTCCCGAAGTATCTAAAAAGTTACATGGCCAATGCGAATAATATGACTTTTTATGTTCAGGATTATGTAGATGAAAAAGAGCCACAACGACGAGATATTTATAAAATTTTTGAAAGAGAGCTTCTAGTTGTAGATAACGAAGGAAACACTCTTTTTAAAAGGCGTATGTATCAAGGTGAAGGTATGTCATTAGTTGGATTAAACAATTACCATGATTATGAAAATGAAAAATTCCAATGGGCAGGACAACTATTCAAAGATTTACCCCCAGTGGTATTTGGTTTTCAATGGTTTTCATTTGGTTGTGAAGGTCTCGATTTTATCGCACCCTACAGGGACGGTATAGAATTTAAATGTGATAATCGCCATTAAATGGTACTTTCAAAATATTATCTAGTTAAAATTTGACCAAAGTACATTGGTATTTGAAAGAATTACAATAAAAATAAATGTAATAGGAAGGCACACTCAGTGTGCCAAAACCGTGAGCTCGACAACCAGTAACAATAATTTATCTTAATAAACGGCATTGGCAGTGAAATAAAAATAATAATCACTAAGATTTTATTGGATATGGCATAACGCATTATTAAATTGATGTAATACACTTAAAACATTTAATGATCATATAAATTTAAAAATTATGGTCATAATATATTGAAAAAAATCATTAAATCAGTAAGATATTTTTTGAACTGAAAAGGTAAAAATATACAATAGCGAGAATATACTATTCGTTTTTTTATATTTTTTTGAGTTGTTGTTACATAAATAAGAGTATAATTGCCTAAAAATAAATACCATAGTTAATGGTATCAAAAAGTTTTTTTCTATGTTCATTAGATTGTATTATATTTAGACAGATTAATCATAATATAAAAACATTATAGTTTAACCCTATACGCTTAAATATTTTTAAAATCAAGGATGTAGTATGAGTTATATTCAAAAATTATTTAGAAACATTGGTATTTTAGTTGTTGTTACACTATTAAATTTTGTTTGTTATGCAATAGCTGCCCCTGCATCAAATCTATCTGATAATGAACAAATAGCCAAAAATGTTGAAGTACGTGAGTTAATCTATATTGATTATTTAAAAGAAAAAAAACGTTTTGCCTTTATCCCTGTCACTGATGATTTACTTAAACATGGTGGTCGTTCAATAGAAGCTTTTTTCTTAAGTCATGCAGAGCAAAATCATACCGATCCGGTAAGTGCAGAATACAAAAAAAAATATTACCGTATTGAAGGTAAAGACTATGAAATATTTATAGCTAAATCAGGCTTATCAAATTCAGATTTTGTCTTCGTGTTTGATAAAGATTCGAAACAACTTAAGTCATTTGCATTAAATGAGTTGAATGCTATAGCAATAATTAGCCCTGATCACTCTATTAAAGATAGTGGTCCTTATTTTGAATCCGATTTTTTATTTGGATTTGAAATTGATGCTGATAAATTAAAGGATTTTACCAATCCATTAGTTTACATTGGTAAAGAAAATCCATTTATTCATTAAAATTACCTTGAAGCATTCCAAAAATTTTTATTAGATGTTTGAGAATATAATTAATTGTATTGACCAGATTCATTAATGATCCTCAAACATCTAAATTTTCTAAGCAATCAGTTTGTTGGTTCTTCTAACTCCACTACTAAATTAATGAATTCTGGCAAAATGTCTAATATTAATGCCAGTTGCTGCAAAACCAAAATATCATTGGTGTTTTGTTCGTCATTAATGGAAATGGTTTCAATATAATTTGAAATCATTTTTTTCATGACTTGTTCATTTTCATCGATTTTTTTATCGTTTAAAAGATTGATGATATAGACTGCTAGATCATCAAATAGATCCAATGTATGTTGAGCAATGATTTTATCTCGGTGCGAACCTAATGTTGAAAGATAGCTGATTAACGTGTGATTAAGCGTTAATAAACGGAAACCCTGTTCAATCACGTTTCGATTTACATGAGGTTCTTTTGTCATCAGACTAATCAATGTCGATAGGTCAGCATTACTATCGTGGGCGGCGCGTCTTGCTAATCGATATTTTGGGTCATTGGTTTTGCCCGTTAAATATTGACTTCCAATAAGCGCCAGATAGTGACTATCATCATGGCAAACGCGATCAATTAGTTTGGTTAAATTTCTAAACTTCCAGTCTGGCCAAATAAAGCTAACAGCAAACCATGCAATAAAACAGCCTATCAGTGTTGCAATAATTCGTAGGATAGCAACTTCTACACTATTTTCGCCAATTAAACTGAAACTAAAAAAGACTAATAATGTAATAAATGCGGTAGCGTAAGCATATTGAGAATTTTTAAATAAGAAAAATAGCCAACCAGTTATGATGATTAAAATTAACTGTTCAATGATGCTTGGAAATAGATAGGTTAACGGAATGCCGACAATAATACCCAAGATAGTACCAATAATACGTAATTTTAGTCGATATTTAGTCGTTGAATAGTTTGGTTGGCAAACAAAAAGACTGGTAAGGATAATCCAATAACCATGAGAAAGATTAGAAAAATAAATGATGATATAGCCAACAAACAGGACAATACTCATACGTATTGCATGACGAAAAAGGGAAGACTTGAGAGTTAAATTATGCTTAATTTTAGCAAAAATATCATAGAAACTTGTGAGTTCCTCATCAATTAATTCATTATTTTCTTTGTCTTTTGAAAGATGTTGTTCATTATCAATATTTGCTAATAATAAGTCGATAGATAACAAATTTTGATAAAGATTTTGTAGGGATTTAACCAGTAAGGCTTCCGTTTTATTTTTAGCTTGATAATGGGCAATAGCTTCTTCTAAATATGAAAAATGACGAGCAAATAAGGAATCATGCTGATAAGTTTGATTCATTTTAATGGCAACAGCTAATTTGGCACATGCTTTTGATTGTAAATTCAAAATTCGTGCAAAGCGAAATAAAATATCACTATGTTTAAAATGTTGACTTAGCGCTTGATAATCACCATGTGAAGAGCTTGCTCGCTCATGAATATCTTGAGCAACAAAGTAATAACTAAGCATTTTTTTCACATATGATTGGCCTTGATAAGCTTTTAATCGGTTAAAAAGAGCGTGTTTAGCCTGATTAAACACATTAATCAATTGATTGTTACATTCGGTTAATTCTAATGTTTGACTTTTAAATTCATGAGTTTCATCTGGGTCAAACATCGCTGCTTTAGCATCAAGGTAATGACTTAATTTTACAAAACAAGTTGAAATAGTCTGTTGGGTCGTTCGAATCGGCTGAATAAGAGATTCAATCAAAGAGACAATGTTATACCATAAAGCGCCGAGTAATAAATAACAAGGTAGCGTGTAATTATCATCAAATAAATTATGCCCTAACATGGTATAGGCTGCGATCAATAACGATCCAAAAGCAATCACACCATAACGTTGACCCAAAGAACCAAGCATAATGAAGATAAATGTTGAACTCATCAACCCTATAATGAATAGAAGTGGAATATTAAATAATAGTTCGACAGAAAAGGTAGCAATTGCAAAACACACTAACGTTAATAAAATATTTATACATCGGCTTAGTAAACGTGTATCAATTTCGGATAATCCTGCTGCCACAACACCCAGTGTTAAAGGAATGACATACGACACATAGCCTAAGTACCAAGGAACCAAGGTTGAACCTGTTAAACTGATTAACATACGAATACTGAAAAGTAGATTACTACTATAAAAGACTTTACGTAAAGTTAAGATTATTGGATGCACGATGTTTTTTGAATTGAATGTTAGTTACTGTAAATGTAAGTAGCATACTATATTGTGTCAATTTGTAAAAGGGCTGAGGCAACTTGCTAAAACTAATGTATTGATTATTTGTGTTAACTAAAGTTAAATTAAAATATATCATTGACACAAAAGTCATTGCTAAGTGAGATCTCGTTATTAATGAATGTATTTATTACACTAATAGGTTAAGCCTTTTATTTATTTGTTTGGCTTCTTTTAATGCAAAATAAAACCATGTTACTTACTGAATTTAAAGTAATTTATCTGCTCATGTCCCGATTGATTACTGACTTAATTTATCTACTAATGACGTAATTAAAGGTTATCATTACGTCAACTAAATGGGTAAGAGTATAACTCGCCTTATTTCTAAGTTAAAATACGACGTAAAGTAGATATTAAATAACAAGGAATAAATCGTTATGACAACTGAAATGACAACACTTGATAAGATAAAAAAACAAATTGCAGAAAATCCTATCATTCTGTATATGAAAGGCTCGCCTAAATTACCGAGTTGTGGTTTTTCAGCACAAGCAGTACAAGTATTATCTCAATGTGGTGAGCCTTTTGCGTACGTCGATATTTTACAAAATCCCGAAATTCGTGCTGAATTACCAAACTATGCAAATTGGCCTACTTTTCCACAGTTATGGGTTGAAGGTCAACTAGTAGGGGGATGTGATATTATGATCGAAATGTTCCAAACTGGTGAACTGCAAACATTAATAAAACAGACAGCTGAAAAACATAAAGCTTAAAAATAGACACATTATTTAAATAAGAGAGTTTGATTACTCTCTTAAATCTCTTGAACTTCTTCGTCTATTGAACTTGGCTCGAGTTGAGGCAATGGCCAGCCTCCTAATCGCTTAAATCGATTCACTATTTCACAAAATAAAATAGCGGTTTTTTCGGTATCATAAAGTGCAGAGTGGGCTAACTTGTGATCAAAAGGAATGTGAGCAAGTTCACATGCTTTTGCTAGAACGGTATGCCCAAACACTAAACCACTCAGTGCTGCAGTATCAAAAGTAGCAAAAGGGTGAAACGGATTACGTTTAATATTGGCTCGTTCTGCTGCTGCCATTAAAAAACTATGGTCAAAGTTTGCATTATGCGCAACCATAACAGCACGATTGCAATCGTTTGCTTTAATTCCCGATCTAACCATTTTAAATATCGCTTCAAGCGCCATTTTTTCGTCAACAGCTTGTCTTAATGGATTGTCGATATCAATACCATTAAAAGCTAAGGCACTCGGTTCTAAAATTGAGTTTTCAAATGGATTGACATGAAAATGAAGGGTTTGGTCTGGAATCAGCCATCCCTCTTCAGTCATTTGTAGTGTGATTGCCGCAATTTCTAGAATAGCGTTAAGTTTTGGGTCAAATCCTGATGTTTCTATATCTATTACAACAGGATAAAAACCACGGAAGCGTTCACATAATTTAGCATTTGGCACAATAGTTGTCTTATTTAGCATAAAATAAAATTATTATGCCAGTTTTTACCGTATTCGCCTAGTTTTACCTTCGATTCAGCACTGTTGAACTCGAAAAAAAATATACTAAATAAAAACACTAAAAACGCTATCTGTATAATTTTTGTTTAGATTGTTCAATTGATTTTATCCAAGTCTGATTAATACGTTTAGCATGTTTAGGCATGTGTTTTAAGCGTAGTTCAATTTTTTGTAAAACTTCTTTAGCGAGTGAAAATTGCTGCCACTCAATTAAGGTTTGTAAATAGTATGAAGCGGCTTCTAAACTTGGATAATAACTGATTAATGCATTAAATTCTTCTTGAGCTTCTTTTTTTAAATCAAGTCCAATTAAGATTTTGGTATAAAGTAAATGTCCTTCATCAGAACGATAAGTTGGATTTTTATCTCTTAGATAATCCAAAGTTTCTTTTGCCTTTTTGTACTGTTCAACTTGATAGAGTGCGTAAGCATATTGTAATAAAATATCTGGTGCTGATTCATAGATCCCAGTTAATGCTTCTTGATAATAAATTAACGCTTCATGAGCTCTATCATTATCAACGAGTGCTTTAGCTAAACAGACTTTTGCTTCAACAGTGGGCGAAATTTCATAATTACTTAAAGCTTCGCGAAGTTCACGTTGCGGATCTAACGCTTTTAATAATTTTGATTCAATTTGATATCCCACTGAGGTTTGTCTAAAATCGGGTAGAAATATGACTAAAAAGTAAATCAAACTACCAATAAAAGGAAAAAGGAACAATATAGACAGCCAAAATCGTTCTTGCTCTGTTTTAATTACATGAACAGCAAAAAATAGAGCGATAATTGTACTGAATCCTATACCTAAAAATGGCAAAACATATACCTCATTGAATATAAACCGACGTAATGTATCATTTAGCTAAAACTTAATAAATAATAGAAAAGCACAAATTTGTTAATTTGTTTAACTCCGTGTTTTCATGCATCCAAAAATCATTTTAAAACAGGATGTTATTTATTGACCTTCTGTAAATATGAAAGAATTTATTTAAAATATCACCATTAATATCACTATATCGAATCGTTACGTGAGATAATTTATAATAGTTTATACTTAATCATATAGGCTGGTTTATAAAAAAATTGCCAATATTTCGATTATAATAATTTCGAGATTCATTAAAGGATTTTATTAAAAAATTCATATTGTTCTTTAAAAAGTCATTAAAAATACGAGAGGAAAACGTGCAAAATTTTGAACTTCAACAAATTATTAATCATGAATTACAAGTTGAACGCTACCGTGACTATGCACCTAATGGTTTACAAGTACAAGGACGTAAGCAAATAAAAAAAGTGATAACTGGGGTAACCGCATGTCAACGTTTATTAGATGAAGCCGTTAAATTAGATGCTGATGCGATTTTAGTTCATCATGGCTTTTTTTGGAAAAATGAACCACTAACGATAACAGGAATTAAATATAAACGCTTGCAAACATTGCTTTCAAATAATATTAATTTATTTGCGTATCATTTGCCTTTAGATGGACATCCTGTTATCGGCAATAATGTATTACTTGCGGATTTATTCAATATTGAAGTGGATAAACGTGAGGATATAACCGATTTACTGTTTAAAGGGACACTCATTGAACCGACCACATCACTGCAATTTAAGCAAAAACTTGAACAAGTTTTGCATCATCGTTCACGAGAAATATTATTTTGTGGCGATAATGCTCCTCAAATAATTAAACGAATTGCGTGGTGTAGTGGTGGTGGTCAAGACTTTATAGAAGCAGCAGCAGAACAAGGATTTGATGCTTTTTTTACAGGTGAAGTTTCTGAACGTACCATTCATATTGCTCGAGAATATGGAATTAATTTTTATGCAGCAGGGCACCATGCCACTGAACGTTACGGAATCAAAAAACTTGGTGAATGGCTAGCCAAGCAATATGACCTTGAAACTATTTTTATTGATATTGATAATCCTGCATAACAAAAGTTGAATTTAAATAAGAAATATCGCATACTTGTCGGTAGATTTTTTATTCTTGAAGTTGGTTATCAATAAATAATATGAGAGGTCATTTTATGTTTACAGGAAGTCTGGTCGCCCTTGTTACTCCAATGGATACAAAAGGAAATGTAGACCAAGTAAGCTTAAAAAAATTGGTCGAATATCATATTGCCAATGGCACATCGGCAATTGTTTCTGTTGGTACCACTGGCGAATCAGCAACGCTTGATCATCATGAGCATATCGATGTAATTAAAAGAACGATCGAATATGCAGATGGAAAAATAAATGTCATTGCCGGAACTGGCTCAAATGCGACTAAAGAAGCAATTGAATTAACTAACCGTGTTGAAAATATTGGTGTAGTTGGCTGTTTAACCGTTGCGCCATATTATAATAAACCAACTCAAGAAGGTCTTTATCAACATTTTAAAGCAATTGCGGAAAATACAGCTTTACCCCAAATAATCTATAATGTACCGGGTCGTACTTGCAGTGATATTAAGCCAGAAACAGTTGGACGATTATCTAAAATAAAAAATATTGTTGCATTGAAAGATGCAACAGGAGATTTATCAAGAGTTTATAAAACTCGTAAACTTGTTGGTAGTGAATTTAAATTATTAAGTGGTGATGATGCGACTTTCTTAGATTTCATGATTTTAGGTGGTGACGGTGTGATTTCCGTGACAGCGAATGTAGCTGCCAAACAGGTTGCAACAATTTGTGAACTTGCAACGAAAAATCAAATTCAAGAAGCTCGAAAACTGAATGATACGTTATCAGCACTACATAGTAGCTTATTTATTGAGCCTAACCCAACTCCAGCAAAATGGGCTTGCACAAAATTGGGTCTAATGGCGAACGATACGATCCGTTTGCCGCTGGTTTCACTTACAGATGCTTCTGTGTCTGTGGTTGAAAAAGCTCTTAAAGATGCGAATTTACTCTAATTTATGTATAACCAATAATTTATAAGCAGATATCTATGTTTAATAAAACTATGTTAAAAAACAAAGCGATTAAAAACACAATGGTGATGACAGCCATTGCATCTTTATTTTTGGTTGGTTGTGGTAGCGATCAAAATTATAAACGAGAAGTTGATGGGAACGAAGATTATTTGAATTCGCCAGTTTTGAAACCGCTAACTGTCCCTCAGGGTGTAACGGTACCTGCTGAAAGTTCCGAATATTATATTCATTTTAATAAAAATGAAGGCGCTGTATATGGTAAGCAAGTGGATATTCGGGCACCTATCATTCCTATTCCAACTATTCCTGATTCTTATGCGTCTTATAACTATGGTACCGCTTCATTAAATGCGCCTGCTGATGCAAATGTATGGTCTGTTATCCCAACTGCGCTGAATAAATACAATATTCCGATTAGTAGCAGTGATAATAATGTTATTGTTACGGGCAATGCTTCAATTTTTTCAAGTGATGAAGAGCCGAACATCCAAGCGTCTTATGTTATTCATCGACAAAATTATCCTGGTACAGAAAATATCATTGTCGAGTTGAAAACATTAACGCGTGGCACACAAGATATTTCTTCTGATTCTATTGAAGTGCAACGGTACGTTGTTCGCTTATTTAATTTAATAATGGATGAGGCTGCACCTAAGTCATCACAAGTAGCGCAAGAACAAACAGATGAAAACGCCGTTGAAGACAAAACCATTCATGAAGATTCAAAATAAAGCAAGACGCTATGAGATATTATTTGTGACAAGTAACATTTTGATAAATAGTTAAGATAATCAGTAGTGAAGAATTTAGTTAATTCTTTTATGTAAAACTGGCTATAGATTGAACTTCACTATTCGAGACGATATAGCAAACAATAGCATCTTATTATTTATTGCATTGGTACAAATAGGTGAGTATCGAAAAGTTTAAAACTAAGGAGCGAATAGCTCCTTAATCATTTGTTGGCAATTTGATATAAGGTTAGAACCATGAAAAAGTTGGCTGAGCTTTACCGTGGTAAAGCAAAAACGGTTTATACTACTGAAAATCCCGATCTATTAGTGTTAGAGTTTCGCAATGATACTTCCGCTTTTGATGGCTTACGTATTGAACAATTAGAGCGTAAAGGGCGCGTCAATAATAAATTCAATTATTTTATTATGAATAAACTGCGTGAAGCAGATATTCCTACTCAAGTTGAAACGCTTTTGTCTGATACAGAAGTCATCGTCAAAAAACTGGATATGGTACCTGTGGAGTGTGTGGTTCGAAATCGTGCCGCAGGTTCTTTGGTCAAACGCTTAGGGGTTGAAGAAGGTAAGGTGTTAAATCCGCCAACATTTGAATTATTCCTAAAAAATGATGCATTGCATGATCCCATGGTTAATGAGTCATATTGTAAAACATTTGGTTGGGCTACTGATGAACAGTTATCAACGATGAAGGCACTAAGCTTTAAAATCAATTCAATTTTGACCGATCTTTTTGATAAAGCAGGATTTATTTTAGTGGACTATAAACTTGAATTTGGATTGTTTAAGGGTGAAATTACGTTAGGTGATGAATTTTCCCCTGACGGTTGTCGATTATGGGAAAAAGAAACCTTAAAAAAAATGGATAAAGATCGTTTTCGCCAAGGGCTTGGCGGTGTCATTGAAGCTTATGAGGAAGTCGCCACCAGAATCGGCGTTGCTTTGTAATGTTTGCTCAATTTGATATCTCCTTTTTTCTTTTACTGGGTTTAGCTGCACTGTGTTATTTAACGCATAATAACACAGTCACTTTTGCCGTATTATTGCTACTATTATTTAAATTAACACCATTGTCGACCTATTTTCCGTTTTTAAATCAATATGGACTGACAATTGGTATTGTCATTTTAACGGCGGCTATGATGGTTCCGCTTGCCGACGGATCTTTGAGTATCAAAGACATATTAAAATCATTCACAACATGGCAATCAATTTTAGCTATCTTTGTCGGCGTACTTGTCTCTTGGCTAGGTACCCGTGGGGTTTCTTTAATTGGCGCACATCCCACCATTGTTAATGGTTTAATCATTGGAACCTTGATTGGTGTTGCCTTTTTCAAAGGTATTCCAGTTGGCCCCCTTATTGCCGCAGGCTTGCTTTCCATATTGATTGGAAAAAGTTAGTCGATGATTAATCTTGATAGCACCAGAACTTTATGGGTGTTGCGTGGTGATGTAACGAAATTATTCAGTCAATTAAGTGACATCATTAAGCAACATAAAGGGGATTGGATCACAATAAGTGATCAAGCCATTTTATCAAATTATGTGCCAAATATCGTATCAATATCTAATACTAAAACCCTTTTAGGACAAGAGTATTTACATGCCATTTTTGATGCAACTCAGTCATTTAATTTAGAAGCATTTGCCATGTTGTCAGGAACGCTTGTAAAAGGAAGCCGATTGATTTTGTTATTGCCTGAAAATTATAATCTTTGGGCAGACAAAGATAGTTTACGTTGGAATGAAGATGCTTATCCAATACCTGTGCCTAATTTTATAAACCATTTACAGCACACTATCTCTAAATTTAACGGTTTCCAAAAAAATAACTTTTCTGAATGTTATTTGACATCGCCTGATTATGATGAACAGCAACACACATTAAAACAAGTGTTAAACAGTGATAAGCCTATCAATGTTATCACGGCAAAACGAGGTAGGGGAAAATCCGCTTTGGCAGGTCAATTCTCTCACTATCGACATTGCATTGTTACGGCTCCTAACAAAAAATCGCTGACCACTTTCTTTCGTTTTGCTAAACCTGATGTTCGTTTTTATGCACCTGATGAATTAATCGAAAAAGGTGTCGATGATTTTGCTGACTATCTTATTATTGATGAAGCAGCCATGATACCTTTGCCAATGCTAAAAAAATTGCTGCAACTCGTGAATTTAGACAAAAGCCGTATTTTACTGACTACTACGGTTGAAGGTTACGAAGGTACCGGACAAGGTTTTTTATTAAAATTATTAAATGATAAGCAATGTGATCATTTTCATCTTGAAAAACCAATTCGGTGGAATGGCGATGATCAGTTAGAATATTTTACTGATTGTTTAGTTCTCAATGGACTAATATCAGCAGAAATTCAGCGAATTAATAATACAAAGCCAATTGATTATTCCATAGTAGCGCGTCATGATTTAAGTAGTTTGAAGGAGATCTTTTATTTACTGAAAACAGCCCATTATCAAACTACGTTAGTTGATTTAAGGCGACTTTTAGACGCGACAAATTTGACGATTTGGCAGGCTAAACAGAGTCATAACCTAATTGGTGCAGCCATAACGGTTAAGGAAGGAGATTTACCGGATGACTTAATTGAAGAAATATGGAAGGGTAACCGTAGACCAAAAGGAAATATGGTTGCACAATCTTTGGTAGCCCATGCAGGTGTTAAACAAGCAGCAAAATTAAAATCTGTCAGAATAAATCGCATTGCAGTGATAGCTTCTTATCGAAGACAAAATATTGCAACGCAATTGATACAACATACTTATGAAGCGGCAAAAAAACAACATCAAGATTTTTTATCCGTGAGTTTTGCCTATAGTAGGGAAAATTATCAGTTTTGGTCATCTGTAGGTTTTGTACTTGTACATGTTGGTAGTCGTTTAGAGGCAAGTAGTGGCACATATTCGGTAATGGCAATAAAACCGATTAACCAAAATGGTATAAATTTGGTCAACGTGCTATCCAAAAAGTTACAACGTAACATGATGTGGTTAAAAGAGATCATCGCACTCCCATTTGATGAAATGCTTATTGCTGATACTGATCAGCAATTGACTAAGCAAGATATTATGGAATTATACGGATTTTGTTATTTTCATCGAGCATTCGAAGCAACTTATGCTTCATTATGTCGCTTACAACAATTTAATGATAAGCAAAATAATCGAGTGAAATTATCTGTCTTAGGTGCTTTACTGAAAAATAAAAATCAAGGCAATGCGATCATTCAGCAATTTCAATTGACTGGGCGAAAAGCATTATTAGAAACAATTAAACAAGAGGTTAAGCAATGGTTGAATAGTAACAATGAAGTTATTTATGAAAAATAGCAATGTTGTTTTATTGAAAACCATGCTGATAAGTTAAATTTAGCGTTATTTCATGTTTAAAAGGAACAAGAGTGAAGAGTAATAATGTAGATAAATTAAGATTTAATTCAAATTTTAATCATGATCGGCGTAGATCGGGATTTGAATATTTTCTGTTAGGCTGGTCCTTAGCATTCAGCCCGAAAATTAGACATTTTGTATTCTTGCCTTTATTGGCGAATATGGTGATTATGTCAGCGCTATTTTATTGGTTTTTTTCCACAATTACCGGCATGGTTGACTGGGGATTATCTTATGTACCGGGGTGGCTTTCTTGGCTTGGCTATATTATTAGTTTTATGGTGATTCTGATTTTAGTCATATTATTTTGTTATTTTTTTAGTACAGTGGCTAACTTTATTGCTGCACCTTTTAACGGCTTGCTTGCCGAACAAGTTGAAGCTGAATTAACGGGTATACCTGCACCCGATACTTCTTGGTTAAGTGTAATCAAAGATTTACCTAGAATATTTGGTCGTGAAATTCAAAAATTAATCAATTATGTATTATGGTCTATCCCAATATTATTAACGTATTTTATTCCTGTTATTGGTCAAACAGTCACACCGATAATTTGGTTTTTATTTACTGCATGGCAAATTAATATTCAATACGCTGATTATCCTTTCGATAATCATAAGATTACTTTTCATCGTATGCGTGAGTTACTTAAGCAGGATAAAGTTGATAATTTAGTCTACGGTATTTTAGTTAGTTTTTTTACTATGGTGCCACTATTAAACCTAATTATTATGCCAATTGCAGTTTGTGGCTCAACTGCGATGTGGGTCGATCGTTATCGCCATCAAGCTTTATTTAAAAGTGATATTAACGATATCCGATAGGGAAGAAAGTGATTAATTTTTTTCGAAATTAATCACTTTTTGTTTTTATCCTCAGCACTTTTTGGAGTTTGGTTATTCTCCTCATCATCATAAGGTATGGGTTTAATTCCTTTTTTATCAATGTAAGACTTAAAATTAAGCTTATTGAGAGCTTTAATGGCATTAATAAAAATACCTAAGATGAATAATAAAATTACCCACCAATAATCTTTTATCCACTCCATTTTTTTACCTTTGTTGGATGCATGTTAGTGACGCTCGTTTAGTCGAATGTCCAAAGTAGCATTAAATAATCTATTCAAATTTTGTTTGAGCAGATTTAACAAGTTAGATAACTTAGCCAATCTTATTAAACGAGTAATTTTTCCAAAATTCTTTGATAAATTTTTTTCAGTGTGATGATATCCTGACAATTTACATTTTCGTTAATCTTATGGATTGTTTTATTTAATACCCCAAACTCGATAATCTGACAGCCCATTTTTGCAATGAAACGTCCATCTGATGTTCCGCCACTTGTTGATAATTTTGTCTCAATATTTGTGTTCTCTTTTATCGCACTTGCTGTAGCTTGAGTCAGTTCACCTTGCGGCGTTAAAAACGGATGACCTGATAAACGCCAATTTAACGTATAGTTTAATTTATGCTTTTGTAAAAGTTGCTCAACGCGGGTTTTAATTAATTCGTCAGTGAGTTCACTACTGTATCGAAAATTGAACTGCACCGATAGATCACCGGGCACAACGTTTTCAGCTCCTGTGCCTGCCTGAATGTTTGCAATTTGCATAGAGGTTTGCGGAAAATATTGATTGCCATTATCCCAAACCGTATTAACCAGTTCAGCCAGTGCAGGGGCAAATCGATGAACAGGATTGTCAACTAAATGAGGGTAGGCGACATGACCTTGCATACCATGAATAATTAAATTTGCTGTCAAAGAACCTCGACGCCCATTTTTAATTTGATCGCCTAAAACCTTATCACAAGAAGGCTCTCCTACAATACAATAGTCTACACGTTCCTGACGTTCAATAAGACGATTAACAACTTTAACTGTTCCATCGGTTGCATCAGCTTCTTCATCAGAGGTAATTAGAAACGCAACACGACCACGGTGATTGGGGTTTGCTTTAACAAAATCTTCAGCAGCACAGATCATTGCTGCGACACCACTTTTCATATCTGATGCGCCACGGCCATAAAGTACACCATGAGTATCAATGGTTGCCTCAAATGGGGGATACAGCCATTGGCTTTCATCGCCAGCAGGCACTACGTCGGTATGACCAGCGAACATAAGTGTTGTTTCTGACGGATCGCCATGATAAGCCCAAAGATTTTTAGTGCGACCAATATTGAATTCTTCAATGATAAAGTTAAGTGATGTTAAGCGCTCGATAAGGATATTTTGACAATTTTTATCATCTGGACTTATCGATTTTTCGGCAATTAATGCTTTGGTTAGTTCAATAACAGGCTCTGTCATAATGATCTCGGTTTTATTGTTGTTGTTTGAAAAATTGCGAATAACTTTCGTCTGAAAATCCGAGTAATACATGCTTACCCTTGATTAATAGCGGTCGTTTTATAATTGAAGGATTGTCCAGCATCAGTTTCATCGCAGCTTGCTCATTGTCAACGTTAGCACGTACTGATTCATCCAATTTACGCCATGTTGTACCCCGTGTATTAAGTAGGCTTTGCCAATCAACCAATTTCAAAATAGTCTGTAATTGTTCAGTTGACAGTCCATCTGTTTTGTAATTGTGAAATTGATACTTGATTTTATTTTCATCAAGCCATGTGAACGCTTTTTTCATTGTACTGCAGTTTTTAATACCGTAAATGGTTAACATAATTCTCATTCCTTAAGCAAAGTATAAAGTCAAATTATATCAGTTGTCTTACCGAATCTCTAATTTTGAATTGGATGAGTAATATAAACATTAATTAAATGAATAATCGAAAGATTAATCGCTTAAATTTAACCTTATTTAGATTCTTTTTGTTTTTCAGAGCAAAACACTTGAAAAAAACATATTAATCCTTATTTTTGACATAAATTTTATTTTTTAAAGTTACTTTTCTATTTTTTTAAATATTAAATATTAATATTGCGAATTATTCGCATTTTAAAACTATTTTTATAGGTAAATATTTTTTAAAATAAGCAGAATAAAACGTGCTAGCATAATTCACAGGAACATTAATGTCAGTATTAACATTAAATCACCTCCCTTTAGGAAATGAGGCGGTTATCTCTCGTCTATTACCTGAATCCTTACCTTTTCGTAGAAAGTTACTGGCAATGGGATTAACACCAGGCTGTAAAATTTCGATTGTTCGTGTGGCACCTTTGGGAGACCCACTTCAAATTAAAATACGTGGATTTTTTCTTTGTCTAAGGCATCGTGAAGCAGCAACCATTGAAGTAACGGAGATAAATGAGTGAAAATAGCACTGGTTGGAAATCCAAATTGTGGCAAAACAACACTGTTCAATTTACTGACAGGATTAAAACAGCGAGTCGGTAATTGGCCTGGCGTGACAGTTGAACAAAAATTAGGTTTATTTTCTTATCACCATCACCAATACGAGGTCGTAGATCTACCGGGGACTTACTCTATTGAGTCTGATGCGGTTTCAATGTCGCAAGATGAATGGATAACGCGTGAATTTGTTCTGACAGAAAAAAATAATGTCATTATTAATGTTATTGATGCCAGTAATTTACAGCGAAGCTTATATCTAACATTTCAATTGATTGATCTACAAGTACCGATGATTGTTGTACTCAATATGATTGATACGGTTAAGAATATGGGCGAAAAAATCGATCACCAACGATTATCTGTTTTACTGGGTTGTCCTGTAGTACCTATTTCATCAACCAAAAAATTAGGTATTAATTTATTTTATCAAGCAATTGAAAATAAGGCGGTCAATAAGCAAAAAGCTCAACCTTCTATAGACACGTTAGGACAATCTCAGCAAAAACTGTTGACTCGTTATATTAGTGAGTTACCAGAAGAAAGTCGTGTTCATCAACTTAATCGCTGGCAATTAATTGAAGCTTTATTAGGACACAACACAGATCAGTTTAATTCACTTGAATTAGAAAAACTTGAAATTTGTCGACAACTTATTTCGGCCTGGTGTGATAATGAAATTGATGTTGCGCTAGCAAGTGCCAGATATGAAACGATTGATCAAGTGTGTAAAAAGGTTATTGCTAAACCTCGAGAATTAAGTCCCGATATTTCAGAAAAGTTCGATAAAATTACGCTTGGACGCTTTACAGGGATACCATTTTTTTTAATTGTGATGTATGCCATGTTTATGGT
The DNA here is from genome assembly GCF_046635705.1 of Gilliamella sp. CG25. Taxonomy (NCBI): domain Bacteria; kingdom Pseudomonadati; phylum Pseudomonadota; class Gammaproteobacteria; order Orbales; family Orbaceae; genus Gilliamella; species Gilliamella sp. CG25. The sequence continues at coordinate 22,596 of NZ_JBIDFJ010000016.1, forward strand.
GGCTATCAATTTTGGTTCGGTATTTATCGATTTTTTTGAAAAATTTTTCGGAACAATTTTTGTCAATGGAACCGCAGGTTTATTAGAATTTATTCATGCGCCCGATTGGGTTCGTGTCATATTGTCTGATGGCATAGGCAATGGGATTCAAACTGTTTCAACGTTTATTCCTGTCATTGCCGCGATGTTTTTTGCTTTATCTTTTTTAGAGGATTCCGGTTACTTGGCGCGTGCCGCAATGGTGGTTGATCGGGTTTTACGTTTTATCGGTTTACCGGGTAAAGCTTTCGTGCCCATGTTAATGGGCTTTGGCTGTGGTGTACCAGCAATTATGGGCACGCGTACATTAGAAAGTTCTCGAGATCGTATAATGGCTATCTGCATGATCCCTTTTATGTCTTGTGGGGCAAGATTACCGGTTTATGCATTATTTGCGGTTATATTTTTCCCGCTTCATGCTTCTTTCGTTGTATTTATGTTATATCTGCTTGGTATTGGTGTCGCAGTCCTGTCGGGGATGATTTTAAAAAACACGTTATTAAAAGGTGAGTTAACCCCCTTTATTATGGAGATGCCAGTTTATCGAATTCCAACCCTTCGTAGCATTTTACGCTTAACTTGGCAACGCTTGAAAAGTTTTATATTCAAAGCCGGAAAAGCGATTGTAATTATGGTGACGATTTTAAGCTTACTCAACTCTTGGGGAACAGATAATACCTTTGGACATGAAAATACTAATCAATCGGTATTATCAGTCATAAGCCAAAAAATTACACCTGTTTTTCAACCCATGGGGATCGATAACAAAAATTGGCCAGCAACAGTGGGCATTTTTACGGGAATTTTTGCAAAAGAGTCCATCATTGCGACGTTAAATTCACTTTATTCTATGGATAGTCAACCAGAAGATGATGAGCAATCGGATTGGTTTGAAGACATTAAATCGGCTTTTGCCACTATTCCAGATAATTTATTTGCTTTGTCTGAAACGATTACTGACCCTCTTGGATTGTCATCATTAAATGATGATATCGATACTTTACAAACTGATTTAGCGATCAATTCCACTGCTATTTCTAAAATTAAGACATCATTTACGTCTTCGTCAGCCGTAATAGCTTATTTAATATTCATCTTACTTTATACACCATGTACAGCAGTATTAGGGACTATTTATCGTGAAGCAGGGTGGCGTTGGATGATTTTTGTTGCAGTATGGACATTCACAATTGCTTGGTTGGTGGCGACAATCTATTATCAATTTACACAACTTGCCTATTCAAATACTGCAAGTTATTGGTTGTTCGCTTGTGGACTATTGATAACATTGATGATGTTTATTCTGCGCAAAGTGGGGAATGATTCATTCAAGAAAAATAATATTTTCAATCATAAAAAATAAAGAAAATCATCTTGTTGTGATTGATTTGCTTTTATCATTTGATTCTCTGGAGAACAAAGTAGGTAAAACCTATAAGACTAATATAGAAAATGTTAATGACCTCGATTCGTGATTATGTACAATTAAAAGGGCGCGTGGAATTGCAAGATATAGCACGTCATTTTAGATTGCCTGAAAGTGCCCTTATGCCGATACTAAACTTTTGGGTAAAGAAAAAAGTGATGCAACTCATCGTTGTAGAACAACCCGATTTTTGTCAGTCGAAAAAATGTGATAACTGTGCTGGTTGTAATTTTGCGAATAAAACGATTTATGCATGGATTTAGTCAATATTTAATATCATGCATTTTTGTTTTAGGGCTGGTCAATATAGCGTTAACGATTAGCTGAAAAATACTAGATTGATTTTTTATCGAGATATTTTTCATATTGATAAAGTGAATTTCGTGATTTAGGTCACATTAAAAAATCAATTTATAATGTAAAAATAACAAACTGATAGTAGAGATAAACAAGCTATAGTTGCTATCACAACTGTGTGAAAATTTTGCTTTTTTGTTATCTATTTCAGGTTATTGTTAAATGTATAAAAACGTTAAAATAACGAGTCGCTAAGTCGTTTTATCACTAGATAAATGCTATTATAATCTTTTAGAAAATTGAAGCTGTAGAGGATATAGAAGTATATGAGTCAATTAGATGAATTTAAAAAATTAACCGTCGTTGTTGCCGATACAGGTGATATCGATTCAATTAAACAGTTTTCACCAGAAGATGCAACCACGAATCCTTCTCTTGTATTAAAAGCCGCTCAACTTCCTCAATATCGTTATCTGATTGATTCTGCAGTTGAAACTGCAAAAAAATTAGGTGGTAGCAAAGAACAACAATTAGTTAATGCTTGTGACCAAGTTGCTGTCAATATTGGTGCGGAAATTTTGAAAATTGTACCCGGACGAATTTCGACAGAAGTGGATGCTCGTTTATCTTTTGATAAACAAGCTTGTATCGAGAAAGCCCGCCGAATTATAGAACTCTATCAACAAAAAGGTATCGATAAATCACGAATTTTGATTAAAATTGCTTCAACATGGGAAGGGATTAAAGCTGCCGAAGTTCTTGAAAAAGAGGGCATTAATTGTAATTTAACGTTACTATTTTCATTTGCACAGGCACGTGCTTGTGCTGAAGTCAATGTGTTTCTCATTTCGCCTTTTGTTGGTCGTATTTATGACTGGTATCAAGCTAAAAAACCAATTGAACCTTATATTGCCGATCAAGATCCAGGTGTGGTATCAGTACGTAATATTTATAATTACTATAAACAACATGGTTATAAAACGATAGTTATGGGGGCAAGCTTCCGTAAAGTTGAACAAATTTTAGCATTAGCCGGTTGTGACCGATTAACGATTGCGCCAAATTTATTGGCTGAAATGCAACATTCAACAGCGCCTGTTGAACAAAAACTGTATCCAAATCAAACTGTCGTTGAACGACCTGCACCGATTACCGAGTCTGAATTTAGATGGCAACATAATAGCGATGCCATGGCTGTCGAAAAATTGTCAGAAGGAATTCGTGCCTTTGCGGTGGATCAAGGTAAATTAGAAGAGATGATTGCAACACTTCTATAATAATAAAGGGGGAATCACCATTCCCCTTTCACTTTTTTTATAAAGTTAATAATATAAATCTGTTTCAAAAATACAGAAAAAATGAATTTGAATAACTTAAAATATATTTTGGAGATTAAAACATGAATGCAACGACGCTATCTCACCGCGAGCTTGCGAATGCGATAAGGGCATTAAGCATGGATGGTGTACAAAAAGCAAAATCAGGTCATCCGGGTGCGCCTATGGGTATGGCTGATATGGCGGAAGTACTTTGGCGTGGATTTTTAAAACATAACCCGAACAATCCAACTTGGGCAGATCGAGACCGTTTTGTATTATCAAATGGTCATGCTTCGATGCTAATTTATAGTTTACTACATCTTACCGGTTATAAAGTTAGCATTGATGACTTGAAAAATTTCCGTCAGTTGCATTCAATCACAGCAGGGCATCCAGAATATGGTCATGTTCCGGGCGTTGAAACCACAACCGGACCTTTAGGACAGGGCATTGCTAATGCAGTTGGTATGGCAATTGCAGAAAGAACTTTATCTGCACAATTTAATAAACCAGGTCATACTATAGTCGACCATTTTACCTATGTATTCATGGGTGATGGTTGTATGATGGAAGGGATTTCACACGAAGCTTGTTCATTGGCTGGAACACTGAAATTAGGAAAACTCATTGCATTTTATGATGAAAATGGTATTTCAATCGATGGCGAAATAGAAGGTTGGTTTACTGATGATACCGCGAAACGCTTTGAAGCTTATGGATGGCATGTTATTCGCGGTATTGATGGTCATGATGCAAATGCCATTGCTCAAGCGATTGAACAAGCACAAGCTGTGACCGATAAACCTTCTTTACTGATGTGTAAAACAGTTATAGGTTTTGGATCACCAAATAAAGCGGGCAGTCATGACAGTCACGGTGCACCACTGGGAGATGCTGAAATTGAAGCAACCCGTCAAGCACTTGGGTGGAATTACCCGCCGTTTGATATTCCGAAAGCTTATTATGAAGCGTGGGATGCGAAAACCAAAGGCAAACAAATCGAAGATGAGTGGAACACTCGCTTTGAAGCTTATGCCAAAGCATATCCAGAACTTGCAAGCGAATTTAAACGACGAATGCACGGCGATTTACCTGAAAATTGGCAACAAGTGGCTACCGATTTTGTCAATAAATTGCAAGCAAACCCTGCATCGATAGCGACGCGTAAAGCATCACAAAATGCAATTGAAGCTTTTGCACCTGTATTATCTGAGTTTCTTGGTGGCTCGGCTGACTTAGCACCAAGTAACTTAACAATGTGGTCAGGTTCAAAAGAAATTTTAGCCAATCCGGATGGTAACTATATTCACTATGGTGTACGTGAGTTTGGGATGTCTGCTATTATGAATGGTATTGCACTTCATGGCGGCTTTATTCCTTATGGGGCAACATTCTTAATGTTTATGGAATATGCACGAAATGCGGTACGCATGGCTGCCTTAATGAAGATTCGTTCACTGTTTGTTTATACCCATGACTCAATCGGACTAGGTGAAGATGGACCAACACATCAACCTGTTGAACAAATGGCAAGTTTACGGGTAACACCAAATGTCAGTACTTGGCGTCCATGTGACCAAGTTGAATCAGCCATAGCATGGCAATATGCCATTGAACGTAAAGATGGTCCAACAGCATTGATCTTCTCAAGGCAGAATCTTAAACAACAACCACGAACAGCTGAGCAATTAGCCAACGTTTATCGTGGCGGTTACATTTTAAATGATTGTGCAGGAACGCCAGAGTTGATCTTAATTGCGACGGGTTCAGAAGTCGAATTAGCAGTAGAAGCCTATCATCAATTAACAAAAGCGGGGAAAAATGTACGGGTTGTTTCAATGCCATCAACCGATGCATTTGATAAACAAGACTGCGCTTATAAAGAGTCAGTATTACCTTCTTCAGTCACTGCGCGTATTGCGATTGAAGCCGGAATTAGTGATTACTGGTATAAATATGTGGGGCTAAATGGCAAAATTGTTGGTATGACAAGTTTTGGCGAATCAGCACCTGCAGAACAGTTATTTGAAAAATTTGGTTTTACAGTTGAAAATGTGATTGCAAAAGCCAATGATTTATTGAAATAATTGTAATTCCTGTTTAAAGCGCCATTACCATTTAGATAATGGCGTTTTTTTTTGGATCTATCTTAAGATATTATGATTTTATTTGATAAAAAAAGGATTCGGATCTTTTTTTAATTTCTCATAAGGATATAACTCATTTTTCCAATCTTTAATTTTAATCTTTGTTTGGTGTGGTATATCTGTCAACTTGTTTTGCATATATTCATGTGAAACATCTAAGGTGATACCCATCCATTTACTTAACAAGTAAACAAGCTGATAACCTGAGATTTTTTTCTCAATTTTTTGTTGTGTTGTACTTTTCGAATCAAAGAAAATAAAAGGTACTTCGTAGCTATTTTGGTATTCCCAGTTATGTCTTAAATCTTGATATTGATCCAAGTGGGTAAGACCATGATCGGCAAAATAGACAAGCGAATAATCTTCATTATGTTTTTTTAGTATATCAATTGTTGATTTAATCAGGTCGTCCGTTTCTTTTATACTGCTGACATAGCAAGAAATATTTTCGTTATATAGATTGAATTGAATATCAAATTGTAATCGACGACAAAAATTGGAATGAGATCCCATAAGGTGCATGACGATCAGTCTTGGCTTAGCCTGTTTATCTGATAATATTTTATCTAATTCTGGTAATAGTAAAGTATCATGTTTTCCGTGTGATGACTTACCATTATATTCCCCTTTTTTGGTGTAGAAGTTATAGTTTGCATAAGCGGCAATGCGAGGTACGGTAATCTCAATTTTTCCGAGTTTGCCTTGATTAGAAAGCCAATAAGTTTCAAATCCTGCATCGTTAGCAATACTAACAATATTATTATTTAACTGAGCATTCACTATTTTATCGTCCGAATAAATAGCTTGGCTAATCAAATGAGGGACAGATGCTTGCGTATTCGAAGCGGGTGCGATTAAACCATCCCATATCACATTTGCATGTTGAGTGGCAAAAGGCGTATTGTCATAACTAAATCCATAGGCATTCATATAATCTTTACGGACACTTTCACCAATAATAATAAGGTAATTTTTGTGGTCTGGATTAACCGATAAAATAGGAATCGTATTTTGTTGTTCAATTTGTTTAAGTTGTGCTTCTTTCTCGGAACAATAAATTTTTCCACTGGTAAAAAGCGCTTTATAAAATTCAAAAAAAGGATATTTCACATTATCCATTAGCTCTTCAGACAGTGAATGAGAAGGGGTCGGGATAAACTTAATATACGCTTTAATCGGTTTATAGCACAATAAAATCAATGTAAAAATAATCAGGTAATAATTGTGAACAGTAGGAAATGGCAGTTTGATAAATATAAGAACAAAAGCGATTATTAGTAAAAAGGTAATCAAAAATAGATAAGTCGATATTTGCGAACAGAATTCATTTACTTCGTCCATGTCTGTTTCAAACAAAGCACTTATTACTGCTACATTAGGAGGGCCGTAATAATAAGCAATGGGAAAGTAAAGAGCAGCTATAACAAATGATAGACCAAAAAAAAATCGAAAAATGGTGAATCTGCCTAGGAAAATTAATGAAAAATAAGTAAGCAATATACGATCTATTCTTTTCGGATATCCTAATAAATACACGACTAAGACTGCAAGGCTAAGACAAATACAATGAGAAAACAAAATTTTTTTAGAGAGCTTCACAACATTATTACACTATATTAAATTTATCTACAAGGCACGTGATTATATAGTGAATTATTATTTAATCAATTTATATCGTCATTTTGTGTTTGATTCAATTTGAATTGAACTAAATGATTTTTCTATCATTTATGTACCTAATAAAAGGCGTTTAACAGCCTTAAACGAAGGAATAAAATAGCTGTTTGAGTTAAAAAATGGTTAACTGTATTGAATAGTTGTTATGGAGTAGAGGCTATTAATGATTTAACACTTATCGGTTAATTTGATAAGTGTTAAATATTAAGATGAGAAGTGGCTTACTAGCCAATAAATCGTTATTTTGATGATCGATTTAATATTATTGCTTCAGGCTGTTTTTGGATATAGATCATTCTGGCTATTAATAAAATAGCGGCGACTGCCAGACCTAAAATAATGCCAATCCAAAAACCGGCAGCCCCAATTGGCGCTATAATCAGATCGGTTAAACCTAAGATATAACCTACAGGTAATCCTACTACCCAATAAGAAAGCAATGTAATAAAGAAGATGCTTTGCGTATCCTTATAACCACGAAGCACATTGCTGGCTACAACTTGCAAATAATCAGAAGCCTGATAGATTGCTAATAAAATAATTAGGTGCATACATATCGTAATGACAGCAACTTCTTTAGTAAATAATGCAATGATTGGTGTTCGAAAGACAACCAAAATTAATGCGACAATAATTGCTATTGCCAACGAAATAGCTAAACTTATATATGCGGTATGTTTGGCAAGAGATAGCTTTTTTTGACCTAACAAATAACCAACACGAATGCTAGTAGCAACACCGAGTGAAAGAGGAATGGCAAATGTTAAACTGCTAATCGTAAATATGATTTGATGTGCCGCAACTGTAATTTTACCCAATGGGGCTATCAGTAATGCTATGACGGCAAATAAACTCATTTCGAAAAAATAAGCCAATGCCAGAGGCGTGCCTAACAGGATAACTTTTTTAATAATAGACCAATCAATAAGTTTTGTGAAAGGTGTTATACGAATATCACGTTGGCTAGTGGTGGTTAACGTATAAAGGCGAATTAAAAAAAACATTAGCCAAAATATAATCGCTGCGGTAATGCCACATCCAACTCCACCGAAAGCAGGCAAACCTAATTTTCCATAAATTAATACATAATTAATGGGAATGTTGGCAAGTAATGCAATAAAGATGATCACCATGGCTGGTTTGGTATTGGATAACCCTTCACACTGATTTCGGTAAACTAAAAATAATAAGAACGCGGGAACACCCCACATAATGGCACGTAAAAAAGAAACGGCAACTTCAACCATTTCAGGATCGATAGGATGTTCAACTGAACTTCTTAAACTAATCAGTTTATCTGAATGGTATAAAATGAACATCATTACCACTGATAAGAACAAGGCAATAACGACTCCTTGTCGAGTGTGATCAGCAACTTGATGACGTTTAGCAGCCCCATTTAAATTGGAAATAATCGGTGTTAAGACACTAAGTAAACCCTGTCCAAATAATATGGTTGGTAACCAAATTGAGACTGCAATGGCAACCCCTGATAATGCTGTGTTACTGTAGTTACCAGCCATAATGGTATCGACGAAGGTAATCGCTGTTTGCGATATTTGTGCTATCAGTACGGGTACCGAAAGGGCAATAAGTTTTTTGATTTCGTTTCGATAATGTTGTTTCATTGGATGTGTTTACTGTTTAACAGTTCCCCATAAATCATATTCATCGGAATGTTCAACTTCAACTTGAACAATATCACCAACGTGAACATTTTTTTCTTCATTTAAATAGACAACACCATCAATTTCTGGTGCATCAGCCATACTGCGTCCAATAGCGCCTTCTTCATCCACTTCATCAATAATAACCGATAAGGTTTTGCCAATTTTATTTTGTAATTTTTGGGTAGAAATTGTCTGTTGTAATTGCATAAAACGATGAAAACGTTCTTGTTTAATTTCTTCCGGAATTTGATTTGCGAGCTGATTGGCTGCTGCACCTTCAATCGGGCTATAAGGAAAACATCCCACACGATCAAGCTTAGCTTTGTTTAAAAAATCGAGTAATAATTCGAAATCTTGGTCTGTTTCCCCTGGATAACCAACAATAAACGTTGAACGTAAAGTAATATCTGGACAGATTTCTCGCCATTTATGAATTCGTTCAAGTGTTCTATCAATGGTGCCTGGGCGTTTCATTGATTTTAAAACCGAAGGACTGGCATGTTGAAGTGGTATATCCAGATACGGTAAAATTTTCCCATCCGCCATTAACGGGATCAAATTATCAACACTTGGATAAGGATACATGTAATGGAGCCTTACCCAAATGCCTAACGTTGCTAATTGTTCGCATAACGTTTGAATATCAGTTTTTAATGGCATACCATTCCAAAAGTTGGTACGATTTTTAATATCGATACCATATGCTGAAGTATCTTGAGCAATAACGAGTAACTCTTTAACGCCACTATCAGCTAATCGCTTTGCTTCATCAAGTACATTACCAATTGGTCGGCTAATCATTTCGCCACGTAGCGATGGAATAATGCAAAATGTACAGTTGTGATTACAACCTTCTGATATTTTTAAATACGCATAATGCTTAGGCGTTAATTTCACACCTTGCTGTGGTACTAAACTGGTAAACGGATTATATGCGGGTTTAGGGGCATATTTATTAACATGAGTAAGTACTGTCTCGTAGCTATGGGGGCCTGATATTTCAAGTACTTTAGGATGTACATTACGTATTTGATCTTCTTTTGCACCTAAACAGCCTGTCACGATGACCTTGCCATTTTCATTTAAAGCTTCGCCAATGGCTTCTAACGATTCTTGTACGGCGCTATCAATAAAGCCACAAGTATTGACGATAACTAAATCTGCATTTTCGTAGCTTGGTACTACTTGATAACCTTGTGTTCGTAATTCAGTTAAAATTCGCTCTGAGTCAACCAAATTTTTGGGACAACCAAGGCTCACAAATCCAATAGTAGGGGATGACATATTCATAATATTTATAATAATGCTTAATATTTAAAGAGGAATTAAATTGATAATAAAATAAATTTTATCGATTAATTAGTTGTTGTTAATTTAAAATGTCGGCATTTTAACACATTTAAGCATTGTAAATATACTGATTTTCAAATTCTTAATTAACAGAAAATGGGTTTTAAGTGGTAACGTCAGGCGAGTGTATAAAGTGGGATTTTGACCTGTTAAATTTACCATATTTGATTGAAATCATGCGAGCACAACTTAATAGATGAATATTACCTTCTCAAATTTTGTGACCTAAGAATACTTGTGGGCAGGTCGATTTAATGTGATAAATCCGTTGATTGCTAACTCATACAGCCTTTTAATTGGGCTGTATGAATTAATTTAAACAAAATGTTAATCGTTTAAAGCATTGAGCACTTCAGACACTTGACGGTCTAAACTTTCTGCTCCACCACCAGATAAGTACCAAAGATCAGGTGTCAAATAGATAACGGTGGTTTTACTTTTATTGAGAACTTTTGTATCAAAATAGTTGGCTTTCATGGCTTGTTGACCAATAGCATGACTTCGGTCAATGACAAAAATAATATCTGGCTTAACGGTTTTAATATATTTATCGTCAACAAAAGTAGGTGCTGGGCGTTCTCCATTTGTAGCTAGCTGGTTAGCTAAAAGTGGTACCGCTCTTTTGACTTTTAATACATCATGGATAAGCGCAGCACTTGAGCTATTATTAATAAGAATCATTTTTCCATTGTTGTGAATAGCGACAATGGCCTTTTTAGGGCTTGCTGAGGTCATTCTTTGAGCTTGGTTGATTTTGTTATTGAGCGAAGCAATGAGTTGAGTTGCTGTGTTTTCGGTTCCGGTAAGGCTCGCTAACAAATTGATATGATTTTTTGTTGATTCAAAATAATGTTTGCTATCAACACTTAAATTAAGCACTGGGGCAATTTTTGACAACTCATCTTTTTTATTTGCTTGACGTCCATCAATAATAATAAGATCAGGATTAGTTTGTTTAATTGCATCTATATTGGGTTCTTTCATATTACCCGTATCAACCACATCATCCCTTTTAAATTGATTCAAATAGGATGGAATGACCGATTGTGGGGTTGCCGTCACTATTGAGCCTTTACCTAAAGCATCTAATGTATCTAATGCTCCATAATTCATGACAACAATTTTTTTCGGAGATTTAGGTACGATGATCGTTTCACTATTGTTTGTGACAGTCATTGTCGATGGTGATTGACAACCGGTTAACCCCAAAACTATTAATGCAATGCTACTTAGCAGCAATTTTTTCTTTCTGTTCATAGACACCCTTTATATTAAATGTAAATAATAATTATTATCATTTAAAGTAAGTTGCTTGTCTAGCGAAAAATAATTTAATAAAAGATATTGATAATTATTATCATCTAATGTAGTGTTCATACTCATGGGTAATTATAAAATATCATTATAAATAATGGGGTTATAATAAATGAACGTTAAGCTAAAATTTAAACTGACAAATTATGTCATTAATTCAGGTTTTTTATTATTATCAAGTACAGCACTAGCCGCTGTGAATAGTTCAGATACTGATACAATGGTTGTTACCGCTTCGGGTTTTGCACAGCAAATCAAAGAAGCCCCTGCAACCATTTCTGTTATTACCTCAGAAGAAATTAGTCAAAAATCGTATCGTGATGTCACTGATGCGTTAAAAGATATTCCTGGTGTCACCATTACCGGTAGCGGTGATTCAACAGATATAAGCATTCGAGGTATGGATGCCAAATATACGATGATTTTAGTTGATGGTAAAAAAGTCAGCACCCGAGAAACGCGACCAAATAGTGACGGTTCCGGATTTGAACAAGGTTGGTTACCACCATTAACGGCGATAGAACGCATTGAGGTAGTCCGTGGTCCTATGTCATCACTGTATGGTTCTGATGCAATGGGTGGGGTAATTAATGTTATTACCAAAAAAGTGTCAGATAAATGGCATGCAGGATTACGTTTAGAATCTGTAATTCCTTATCGTTCTGAAGAAAAAAACACTTATACAGGAAGTTTTTCAGTCATGGGACCGATTGTTGATGATAGAGTTGGCATCCAACTATATGGTCAATATTCAAAACGAAATGAAGATAAATTTTTGAATGGTCATGCCCAACAAAAACTTCAAAGTCTAAATGGTAAGCTGTCTTTAAATGCAACAGATACGCAACGATTTGATTTAGATATGGGGCGTTCAATTCAAAAAAGTAAGGCAACAGCGGGTAATACCCGAGCTAAGCATAGAGGCGATTTTCCTCGTGATAATCGCCGTAATACGTATAGTTTAACTCATACTGGGCTGTTTGGTGATATTTCGACAACTTCATTTATTGCTTATGAAGGTAATAATAACCCGGAAAGAAAGATGAAAATTCGAAATACCGATCTTGATACCCGTGTAACAATTCCGCTTAATATTAATATGTTAACAGTAGGGGGAAAATATAATTACCAAGAGTTACACGATAAAGGTAATCAATTGAAGAAGACATTAACTAAAATAGATCGTTGGAATTATGCTCTATTTGCTGAAAATGAAATAAGTTTATTAGAAAATTGGAATTTAACTGTTGGATTACGTTATAACAAAGATGAAAACTATGGAAGCAACTGGAATCCAAGAGTTTATAGCGTATGGAATATTGATGATAATTTCACTCTCAAAGGCGGCTATTCAACGGGTTATGCAACACCACAATTACGGCAAGTCGTTGCTGATTGGGGACAAGTTACAGGGGGTTCCGGCACGGGTAATAAAGGAATGGTACTGGGAAATCCTAATTTAAAACCTGAAAAATCAGACAATATCGAAATTGGACTGGGCTATACTAATGATTATGGAATAGATGCTTCAGCCACGGCGTTTTATACAAAATATAAAGATAAGATTCAAACTTATTACATTTGTCAGGGACCAGCTGGAAAAGGTAAATGTAAAGTGAATGGTTACCAAGAAAAATTTGATTTTGTTCAAGGCAGAGAAAATGTCGATAAAGCCGATCTTAAAGGCGTTGAATTAACGTTTAAAACGCCATTGTTTAATGAGTTCTTGTTGACGTCAAATTATTCATGGACAAAGACAGAACAAAAAACCGGTATCAATAAAGGACGTGCATTAAACCGTACACCTAAACAAAAATTTAATATGCAATTGGATTGGTACATCAGTCATAATTGGGACTTATGGGCTAAGATGGCATACTACGGACAAGAAAACGCCAATAAGCGAATGGGTAAACAAAGTAGGTATGTCACGTATCCTGGATATACGTTCTGGGATATGGGAGCAGCGTATCAAATCAACAAGAAAGCAAAAATTTACACGGGTATTTATAACTTGTTTGATAAAGATGTTGACAATGAAGACTTTGGTAAAACCTTAGATGGACGTCGCTATTTTGTTGGAACAGAAATTAGTTTCTAGATAACATTTTTCTCATCAATTAGTCATCAAATGTATTTAATTGATGAGAATGATTATTTTTAGTCAATGGTATGATTAATAACATTTTTATCAAATCTTCTTTTTTAATCATTTTTTTAATCTTAGGTAAATTCTCATTGAAATATTTGAATTCATTTTGTACAAATTACACATTGCTTACTTATTCATAACAATCCGTTTACATATGTTTTAATAAATTGTAACTTACTTAACCTATAATTTTGATAGGAAAAATTTATTGAAGAAAATGAATTGTATAAAACCTAGATAAAACGCTTAAAAATAAATTAATATTATTCATTATGTTATTTTAAAGTGTGAACTAATGTGATTAACCTGTTTTTATGTTTGCATTATAACGAATATGTCATAAATATCGTGATTTTATATTGTTTTGATAGTGATTCTAAATTGATCGTATATTGATAGATCGATAAATCCGATCAATAATATTTTTGAAGATTATCTCTTCTTTTAAATTAAGTGGATAAATTTTTCAATTATTAAATCAATTTTATTATCTCCTCATATTGAAAATAATGTAAGGAATATAGCAGTATCTTATTATTTTTGATAGTGATTTTAAATTGATTGGGTGTTGATGGATCGATAAATCCGATCAATAATATTTAAAAGGATCACCTCTTCATTTAAATTAATTGGATGAATGTGAAGTTATTAAATCAATCTTAAGATTTGTGATTGATTTGTTATTTTGTTAATGAAGAAAACTATATGAAGCACATTATCAACCCTAATTCACGAAATTTTAGTGAATACAAACCTAACCATTTAGTCATCTCTAAATTGAATATAGGTTCGCATTTAAATTGCTTATTATCTATGCTAAAAAAAAATAGGACTGCAACTAAACTGAGTTATTTAAGTGCAGTTTTGGCTTTCATTTCAGTTAATCCTGCTAATGCAGCACTATCAACAACGACCGTCAATTCGATAAAAGGGGATAAACCTGTCTTTTTTGCAACAGAATCGATCGTTAATAAATTAGGTTTTAATTACAACGGTACTGATTACAATGAAATATCCGGTAACATCACTAGTAATACCACCAAATATTTTGATCATACGACTAACTTAAATGATTTTGTCATAAAAAGTTATTTTGTTCCTAGAACAACTATTGATGATAATAAGGGTGATTATTTTGATATTAATAATGATGCTTTTGATCCTAAGCAACCCATCAGCAACACATTAAATTACGTTTGGAAGGATAGTAATAATGTTAAAATCGATCCTGCAGATTTTAATAATATTGCTTGTAGCCATAACAAATATAAAATGCCGTTAAAATTAGAAATCACCGCGACTGATATTAAAGTTCATACTCAATTTGGCGATCCTAATGAAAGTGATCCTGTCAATTTTATTGAAACTCAATCAATGGGTGCTCAGCCTATAACAAAAACTTATCAAATAGCTATCGCTAATACTTGCTTTGCAAAACCTTATAGTCTTATCTCAGATCCACTTACTCAATGGCGTTCAGTTAAAAATGACAAATCTGAGAATGATGAAAAGTGGAATCTCACCGGAATTGGTATAAATAACATTCCTAAAAATAAACCTAATTTTGCAGTAGGTGGCGGAGTAACTGAAGATTATGTCTTCAATCAAGGATTTAAAGTGACGCCTACCTTATCTAAAAAACATTTTCCAACGACAGGTTTTGCCGGTGCGCAATTTCAGTTAGTCATGGGTGGTGTACAAAACGATTATACCTTCACGACAAATAATAGTTCTGTTACTGTTGATAAAGATGGTTTAATTACGCTTAACCAGCCTACTAAAACGGTCACTATAACGGCAACCTTAAAATCTGATGATAAAATCCATTATGATTATACATTCAGTCTTGATTTATGGCTTGAACCAAAATTACAATCTTTCCAAAATCAAAACGATGCAAGGGCTCAATGTACAGGTTCTTCAAAATTGTTGAGCCGAAAAGAATTAAATAATTCATCCGAGTTCTCGACTAAAAATTTAGATGGTGCGAAAGGTCGTATTTATAATGTGTTTACACGCGGAATTGGATATGGTGTCTTCAGTGAGTGGGGGAGATCGCTTAATCAACAGTATAATAGTTTGATTGTAACTTATCCAAAATCTAATTGGAAATTTGGTTGGTATTATACTAATGAATCTCACAACACCACTAATGACAATAATGAAGCCATTTCAGAAGCGATTCTGGTTTCAAGTCACGATGGAATGATTTCGTTTCCTAGTGCTTGGGGTATAGATGAAGCAAAAAGAGCCGTTTGCGGAACTTACTTATAATGATTATAAGGAGTATTTAACCCATTCAACAAGGATTGTTATTTAGCTAGTATTAGGGATGAATTTACACTGACTAATATTTCAAAAGTAGCGTTACCTATTAAAATGATTTTATCAAGTTTGATATGAAAATATGATAGGTAACCTCTTTATCACTTTACCTTTTTCTTCCAATAAAATGCCTATATTAAATCACAGTTATGATCAAAATGATTTTTTGTTATCTTGCTGGATTTCATCATTAACTGTATTGTTTTAACCTTTTTATAAAAATTTGAATAGTCATAATAAGGTTAAAAAAGCCCCAATATAGGGGCAAAAATGTGGACTACCACTGTCTTTCCAGTTGTCAGGTACTCAATATTGTAACTTTAAAATACGCTATCAAGTACCGTATCAAAACTGCAGTATGTTCGTACGCCTCTGCTAGCTACTTGAATCTTCTTACCCCATTAGTAACTCGTGGTCTTGCTAACTTTATGGTAAGTCAATTAGTTTTGATAAAACCAATGATAATATAAGTTATCAATTTAGTCAATACTAAAAGTTATTGTTTTTAGTTTTAGTTAAATATTAAATACCAGTGTTTTGATTGCAAATTGTACTATACATGTTGGGTCATTATTTTAGTTTTCGTAATTTTTATTAATAATTAACCGATATTTAATTAATTTTTGTTTTCTTATTGAGGCAATGTGACTCCAACTTTAATAAAGACATGTTAGAGTAAAACTTTAAACATTATAGGATTATCATTAATTATTTATAACAATAGTTATTGATTTTTATGATAACTATTGTTATTATTGGTTTGTTTAATTTTGAATAGGAAAACTTCACGATGACACCTGAACAGCAATTAGCTTTACTTGATGAAAAAATAAAAGTCGCTGAGAAACATGTTGAACAACTCTATGATTATCGCCGTCGACTCATAAATCAATATGATCTTAATAAGGGAAAATATCAAAACATTAACGTAACGCGTCCCCTTTTTTAATTAATCCTATCGATATTGTTACTAAAAAAAGAGTTTTTCAACATATGACAATAAGTTAATAGTCACAGATTAATAAATAGTTAAACATTATAAATTGGAATTATATGGAAAATATATGAGGTAAATAATGACAGCACCGTATCTGAATATTCAAAAAAATAATAAACCGACCCAATGGCTAAATAAAGTGAGTTTGAATGCTGATTATGATATTACTCAAATATTAACCCGTTGGGGTAATTGGGCTCGAAAAGAAGCTTATCAACAACGCAAAGTGTTTAGTCTATATCAATCCCAAAAAAAGGAATATAAACAGGTCTGTTTAGATAAAGACGGGTTAATAATAGATGGCATTATCTCAACGATGAAAAACAGTAAAATCGCGAAAATAAAAGAAGAAGCAAAAGTCTTAATTAAATTCTATTATGGAGACGAAATGATTGTTGACGATCATCTTTATATCGAACGAAGCAAAACACAAACATCGTCGACATTAATTATCAAACCTAAAAATTTACGTGAAATAGCGAAGGATTTAGCCTGCAGTGAAGGCAATATCCGAAAAATAAAAAGTAGTGGTGAAAGTTACATTATTGGTGCATTATCGATGCAAACGATGTTAACCGGCACTGAACTGGAGTTATTGCAACATTTAGTGTTTTAAAAAAGTGGGACAGTTAATCTTGACAACGTACGTAAATGTATGTATAATTATATCAAAATAAAGAATTGTTACTAAAGCTCGCTAAGCGGGCTTTTTTATTCTTCTTATTGCTATCTTAACTATTTAGTCAATAGTGTTAATAAATAAAATCTCTCAAAACAATAATTGAATTTATTAGCTATAACTTTTCTCATATTTCTGCCTATATTCGTGCTAAATAGATATTCATTTTATGTTAATACGATTAGTCATATTTTTAATAATTTCATCCTAATTTTATTAATATGATTATTTAACATCTGATAAATAATCAGAATTTTTGAATTTCAATTATTTTTCCCTATTGTGCCCTTATTAAAACTTATTTTATTAAGCTTAACGAATAATATTAGAATGAAATATTAGCTCAAGGGGTTGACAACGTACGCTAATGTATGTATAATTATCTCAAAATCAAGAATTGTTACTTAAGCCCGCTAAGCGGGCTTTTTTATTGCCTTTAATTTGCAATTTATTATTTAACATCCTGTTTATTCATATAAAATAATTAAATCAAAATAAATTAAATAAACTTCTTTAATATAACTCTCTTTTATTCAACCGCTTCATTGCGGTTTTTTTATGTCTACGATTTAACTATCAGTTATCACAATTCAACGGGTTCGCAGAGCAATCTCAGAAAATAATTTATACATAAGTGCTGCGTAACCCTTTCTTATTTTTAACTGCCTCAGCAGGAGGCTCACGATGAAG
>NZ_JBIDFJ010000017.1:0-31168 GCF_046635705.1 Gilliamella sp. CG25
AGCTTGGATATAACGCTATATAATAAGGAATCAGGAGTTAACATGGCATCAAAATACCGCCCACAAATACCCGGTTGTATTGGCGATTTAGATAAAGGTCCGACATATATAACGGGGGAGGATGATCGATTACTTTATGCCAATGATAATTTTTGTGCTTTCATTCGAAAACCGAAATCTGAACAGATTGGTCATACATTGGGTTATTTATTAGCGTTTATTTGTTTGATTCCAGCAACTGTTTTCGTATCTCTTATAGTCTTTGTATTTAATACTTCAAATGATTATGATGTGAAAATTGAAACTGTATGTATATCCGCATTGATAGGTTGTTTTTTAGGGTTTTATGCGATTTTACCTGAATTATACCAAAACTTATTTACTCGCCGTGGGGCACCAATCATTTTTAACCGTAAAACAGGTAAAGTTTATGTCAACGAAAGCTATTTTTATAATTTTAAATTTTTAAAAAATCCGCTTACCTATTTACACCCGAGTAAAAAACGTATTAAAGAGTATGATTGGGCATATTTACAAGGGGTGGTAGTGCATAACTTTTCTCGATATTCACGCAATAGCGTCATCTTAATGGTGTGCAAACCTAATACCCATAAAACAATCGACCATATATTGTTAGATCCTCTGCGCGCTGGTATAGGCAGTTATATGGTCTGGGGTTGGGTCAATAATTTTATGTGTGCGAACGATTTAATCAGCTTGAACGATGGTAAATACAAATGGGAACAAGAAACCCAATTTAAAAAAGAGATTATAGAAGGTCAAGGTTGGCCAGACTGGATGGTCGAAGCATTTAATGCCACCACGCATGACGAGTTAGCTAAAATCAAACAAAAGTATAATGTTGAAGCATCATAATAGACTTGGATATAACGCTATACAATAAGGAATAAGGAGTTAACATGGCATCAAAATACCGCCCACAAATACCCGGTTGTATTGGCGATTTAGATAAAGGCCCGACATATATAACGGGGGAGGATGATCGATTACTTTATGCCAATGATAATTATTGTGCCTTCATTCGTAAAATAGAAGAGGATCAGATTTTTTATTCATTTCTTTTTCTTTTAGCTTTTGTTATGGCAGTACCAGGAATTTTTATAGGATTCGAGTTATGTTTTAGTCTTATAAATTTTCAAGATGAAGAAGATATATATTTTTTTATGGTAGATATTGTTCTTTTGTTGACGATGATATTTGCTTTTTTTAATATTATTTTACCAGGTTTATACCAAAATCTTTTTACACGTCGTGGAAGCCCAATAATTTTTAACCGCAAAACGGGTCAGGTTTATGTGAACGAAAGTTACTTTTTTAGTTTTAGATTTCTTTATAACCCAATTTATCTTCTCCACCCCAATAAAAAGCGTATTAAAGAGTATGACTGGGCACATTTACAAGGGGTAGTGGTGCATAACTTTTCTCGAAACTCACTGAATAGCACCATATTAATGGTGTGTAAACCTCATACCCATAAAACAATCGACCATATACTGCTAGACCCATTACGTGCTGGTGTAGGCAGTTATCTGGTCTGGGGTTGGGTTAATAATTTTATGTGTTTTGATGAGTTAATCGACTTAAACGAAGGCAAATATAAGACAGATGAAGAGCTCCAATTTAAAAAAGAGATTATAGAAGGTCAAGGTTGGCCAGACTGGATGGTCGAAGCGTTTAACGCCACAACGCATGACGAGCTAGCCAATATCAAACAAAAGTATAATGTTGAAGCGTCATAATAAGCTAGGATATCAAAAAAACAATAAGGAATAAGGAGTTAACATGGCATCAAAATACCGCCCACAAATACCCGGTTGTATTGGCGATTTAAATAAAGGCCCGACATATATAACGGGGGAGGATGATCGATTACTTTATGCCAATGATAATTATTGTGCCTTCATTCGTAAAACAAAATCGGATCAAAATTTTTATTCATTTCTTTTTCTTTTAGCTCTGCTCATGAGCGCTATAGGAATTTTTGCAGGAGTCAAATTATTTTTTATACCTATAAATTTTGATGATAGAGAAGATATATATGCTTCATTGGTAACTATAATTCTTTCATTGACTATGATATTTGCTTTTTTTAATATTATTTTGCCAGGTTTATACCAAAATCTTTTTACACGTCGTGGAAGCCCAATAATTTTTAACCGCAAAACGGGTCAGGTTTATGTGAATGAAAGTTACTTTTTTAGTTTTAGAATTCTTTATAACCCAATTTATCTTCTTCACCCCAATAAAAAGCGAATTAAAGAATATGACTGGGCGTACTTACAAGGGGTAGTGGTGCATAACTTTTCCCGAAACTCACTGAATAGCACCATATTAATGGTGTGTAAACCTCATACCCATAAAACAATCGACCATATACTATTAGACCCATTACGTGCTGGTGTAGGCAGTTATCTGGTCTGGGGTTGGGTCAATAATTTTATGTGTTTTGATGATTTAATCGACTTAAACGAAGGCAAATATAAGACTGATGAAGAGCTCCAATTTAAAAAAGAGATTATAGAAGGTCAAGGTTGGCCAGACTGGATGGTCGAAGCGTTTAACGCCACAACGCATGACGAGCTAGCCAACATCAAACAAAAGTATCATATTAAGCCATAGTCAACACTTACATAATGTATTTAAGGTCAACATTTTTTTTGTCGGTATTGATTGGCTTAATTATCTTAATTTGAATGCTTTTAAGGCGTCAAGATTAACTTTATTTTTTCACATCAACCACATATCGACCTTTTATTTG
The DNA here is from genome assembly GCF_046635705.1 of Gilliamella sp. CG25. Classification (NCBI taxonomy): domain Bacteria; kingdom Pseudomonadati; phylum Pseudomonadota; class Gammaproteobacteria; order Orbales; family Orbaceae; genus Gilliamella; species Gilliamella sp. CG25. The sequence goes on from NZ_JBIDFJ010000017.1 coordinate 2,780, forward strand.
TCCTGCTATCATTTTAGTGGCGATATCATTGCAGTCGTTTAAAGTTATGGTCTTGCCAATATGGGATAGCATTGATGCATCAAGATGTTGGGATAATAACTGCCATGCCGCTAAACGATGTTGATAAGTTGCCATTACACTATCAACACCGGCTAATGTTACACCACGCAATATAAACGGCGCAACCGTTGCAGGTAAGTCCATTCCTTGTGCTAATCCACAGCAAGCTACTATGCCACCATATTGTGTTTGTGCACACGCATTTGCAAGTGTGTGTGATCCAACGACATCAACAACGGCAGCCCATTGCTCTTTTTGAAGTGGTTTGCCCGTTTGTTTTAAAGGTTGGCTGTCAATGATATTGGTTGCACCAAGTTTGCGTAGGTAGTCTTGATCATCCATTTTGCTGGTCGAGGCGGTCACGCTATAACCTAATTTGCTTAGCAGGGCAACAGCAACGGAACCCACGCCACCACTTGCACCCGTTACAAGAATAGCACCATTTTGCGGTTTGATGCCGAAATCAAGCAGTCGTTTTACACATAAGGCGGCGGTATAGCCGGCAGTACCCAAAACCATTGATTGATAAGGGGTGATATTTTGTGGTAACGGAATTAACCATTCTGATTTTAAGTAGGCATATTGTCCTAAACATCCCCAGTGGGTTTCACCACATCCCCAACCGTTTAAGATGACCATATCCCCTTTTTGATAGTGACCATTTGCACACTCAACGACACAACCCACACCATCAATGCCCGGTATCATTGGCCATTGCCGGACAACGGGGCTTTTGTTAGTGAGTGCTAATGCATCTTTATAGTTAATGCTTGAGTAGTGAACTTCGATTAATGTGTCACCTTGTTGAGCAAGTAATTGTTGTTGGGGGACGGTTTTTATAGAACTTGTAAAACCGTGGTTTTCATCTTTTTCTAACACAATAGCTTTGAATGACATGGTTATTCCTTATTACATTTGGCAATCTAAGGTATGTTTACTCACTGAATTGGTAGAACAGGTAGTCAGTGAACAGGCTGATTTAATGTTGCTAGACAGTTGGTCTAAAAATTATAGACCGATTGTCTAGTCTATTGCAACAGATATTAATCAAGCTATTGATGCGTTAAAATTGCCATCAATCGTATTAACTAATGGGGTTAATTTTACGCTTATTTTAGTCAGCCTAAACTTGTATAACGGTTTAAATATAAAAAAACCGATATTTGTTTGATCACCAATATCGGTTTTAATGGGGTTGTTATATTAATTTACCAGTTGGCTTTGAGGCCTATTGACCCATTTATTGGGGCTTTGACTCTGGCATTGCCACCATTTGACCAAGTGTGACCCAATTCACCGTAGGCGGTAAATTGCGTGTTGATGTCAACGCTTCCACCAATCGCTAATTCAGTACTGGTATGTGACGCACCACTACGGATTGTCTTGGTGTAACTTGGTGTAGCAAAGTGGGTACGATCAGCACCATTTGGCGAATAGAACAGGTTTACTCGCGCATAGGGTCGTAACGTGCCAAAATCCATAGCAAAATCGTTTTCGAGTCTACCCCCAATACGGAATAGCCAAGCATTATTATTACTATGTTTGACGGTTGTGTTACCTTTTATATGGCTTTTATCTAAATCGAGCCATTGGTGTATAATCTGTACTTGAGGCTCTAGCTTCCAACCCATATCACTGAATGTAAACGGTTTACCTAATTCGATTGAAGCGGTGGCGCCATAGCCTTTTTGTTTGCTGTTGGTGTTACTGTTTGGTTTGATATTGACTTTATGTCGTGCAGCTTGCACCACTAAATCCAGATAACTGCCGTCATCATGCGTGTAAGTCCCATAAGCACCAATAAAATACGTGTCAGTCGTATTTTTTCCAACATCTCCATTTATACCACTAGCAAACCCGTTAACTTTTAAGTCACCGTATAGGTAACCAAAATAAGCGCCTATACGCCAATCATTATCTTGCCAGATATCACTACCTAATTGTAAACCGGTGTAATTTCCTTTGCTGTGAGTATTTAATACGCCGTTTTGTTTGATATCTTTGCGTGCAGCAATGAATCTACCCCATGTGTTAGTGACATCGTTGCTTGGCGTATTACCTATGCGTTGGTGTAGATTGCTGAGCATGATAATATCCGCTTGACGTAATTGCTCACTCACCGCTGAATAAAGTGGAGCCTCTTTTCGGTAAGTTAAGCGTTTGTTGTTGGTATTATGCTTTTCTTCTTTTTGATGATTTGAATCAATAATAGGGTTCAAATCGTGATTATTTTCATCATTGTTAGAATCAGTTGTTCCCGGATTATTTTCTTCATTCTTTGAATGAGTATTATTCTTGTCGGTATTTTGATCTTCATATAGGTTGTCCAAATAGGAGCGTAAATACCAATTATCATTTTGATGATTGAGATCACCTTTATAAAGATAATATTCGAAAGCGCCGACATCTAAATGTCCACCTTGAAGATTGAATGCGTCATTGGTACTACTACCGGTCACATTTACCACTTTAATGCCATTTGTATTTGTGGTGTCCGCCCCAATTCCATTGACATTATTTATCTGTAATTGTGTTTGTCCAGTTACATGACCATTCACATTTAATCTATCGGTATCACTTTCACTACCTTGTACCACGGTATCCAGTATTAATTTACCATTGTTGCCGACATAGTCACCGTTAATTATTAAATTTTCGCCAGCCTTTGAATTACTCAGCGTTATGGTACCTGCGTTATTGATGGTACCGTTTACCGTAGCTTGATTTAATGATGTTTGTAATTTCAAAACAGAATCAGCGTTTAAGGTAAGGTTTTGAGTATCTAAATCGCCTGTTAATGTAAATGTTATCGCTTGCCCTACATTGATATTTTCCCAATTTAGCACAGATACATCGCCACTACGCCCCGTACTTGTTGATGATCCTGTCAGATCTTGGTAAAGATTCAGTGTATCGGTTGACGATGATTGTGAACTGCGCATTGTATCACTACCACCATCAATAATCGTGAGGTCGGTAATATTCGCATTTTTATGAATGGTGAGGGTATCATTACCCGTGCCAAGTAGGATTTGTCCACTGATTTTTGAACCATCATTGAGGGTAATTATCGCATTACTAATTTCATTTTTAATTGATGCGCCTATTAGGGCTGAAACATCCGATCCTGCATTAAGATTGATATAGGTTTTTGTCCCAACATTACCTGATGAGTAAATGCCAGCACCAGGAAGGTTAAGTTGATTTTGCCCCTTACCAACTACCGTGCCTGCGATATCAATTTTAGTTATGCCTGTCCCGTTATTGGTGACATTAATCCCACTATTTAGTCCAATTATGCTACCAGCCTTTTGGGATAAGATGAGATCGCTTGATGTATTGCCGTTTTTAACTAATATTCCCGAACCATTATCACCATTAATATTTCCTGATACAGTAATAGATGAAATCCCTGTTCCTAAATTACTCACATTGATACCATTATCTGAACTGGTTACGCTACTGGTTGCCTTTTGTTCAATATATAAATGTTGAGCTTTATTTTTATTGGACGCTGAGATCGCATCTCCACGCCCTGCTTGAATGTTACCTTCGACAGTAATGCTTGTCGATCCTAATCCTTGGTTAGTCAGATTGATCCCATTTTTACTTCCTTGAATATGTGCCTGATTTTGGAGCGAAAAGATCAGATCTTTTGTTGTAACATCATTAGCCACAATGATTGCATCTAAAGAATGGCTTAGGACAGATCCATTAATGTTAATAGAGGTTGAACCACGACCTTTATTCACTAAATTGATGCCATTGAGTTGTCCTGTAATGGTGGCATTATTATCAAGTATTACCGATAAATCATTAGCGGTTGAATCATTTGAAGCAACGATTGCATCATAAGTTGAACCGGTTACATTACCGGTTAATGTTATATAAGATGACCCTTCACCTTTGTTGGTAATATTAATACCGTTTTTTTGGCCTGTAATGTTACCTTGTATATGATTTATCTTCATATCTGTTGTATGGACATCGTTAACAGCATATAACCCATCGTATTTTGCACCGATTACATCTCCCGACGTGGTAATGTTGGTTTCACCAAGACCACTGTTTGCCATATTGATACCGTTTAATGCACCATAAATATTTCCGGATGATTGCTTAACGGTTAGATCATGTGAATTGGCGCCATTTAAGGCGTACATACCGTCATTTTTCTGTCCTTTTATCACGCCTGATGTTGAAATAGAAGTCGATCCATTGCCATGATTGGCAATGTTGATCCCATTGGCATTCCCGTTAATGATGCCTGCCGATTGTGTAATAGATAAATTTTGAGTGTTTGATTGATTCGCCGCATATAAACCGTCGTTATTATTGCCTAATACTTCGCCTGAGGTGGTAATAGTGGTTGAACCTTTACCGCTATTGGCCATGTTTATGCCATTTAAATTACCGGAAATTTTTCCACCTTTTTGGTTGACGGTGATGTTTTGTGTGTTGATATCATTAAAGGCATACATACCATCATTATTTTTCCCAATGACTTCACCCGATGTGGTAATTTGGGTCGAGCCATTGCCTTTATTCGCCATGTTTATGCCATTTTTATTACCTTGAATACTTCCGTCTGATTGTTCGACGGTGAGATGCTGAGTGGTAGTATCATTAAGGGCAAACATACCATCATTTTGGTTGCCTAACACTTTTCCTTGTGTTGTTATGAATGTGGATCCCTTTCCTTTATTAGCAAGATTAATCCCGTTCGTATTGCCGCTGATTTTGCCACCGTTTTGTTTAATCGTCAGATCTTGCGTGTTGACATCATTCGCCACATACATGCCATCATTATTTTCGCCTATGACATCACCCACTGAGTTAATGGTGGTTGATCCGTTTCCTTGGTTGGCAAGATTGATGCCATTAAGCTTGCCATTTATAGTGCCCCCAGATTGATGCACAGTAAGGTCATGCGTATTGTTACCGTTATAGGAGTATAGCCCATCATTTTCAGTACCAATAATATTACCTAAGGTGGTGATAAAGGTTGAGCCTTTACCATTATTCGCCATATTGATCCCGTTTTGCTTACCTTGAATCTTGCCGGATAACTGATTAAGTGTGAGGTCATGGGCATTGGCATGATTAGCATTGAATAACCCGTCATTTTGATCACCAATGACATCACCTGAAGTCGTAACCAGTGTTGAACCGTTACCATTATTTGTCATGTTAATACCATTTGTACTACCATGAATCGTGCCTTCTAATTGGTTAACGGTGAGATCTTCTGTATGTTCTTTGTTGACGACAAACATGCCATTTGCTGTTTGACCTTCAACACTTCCTGATGCATTAATCAACGTCGATCCTATACCGCTGTTTATAATATTGACACCATTTGCGTGGCCTTTAATACTACTGCCATTCATTTGTGTAACGGTGATGTCTTTGGCTGTGGTATCATTGAATATGTAAATTCCTTCATGTTGGCTACCAATGACTTCGCCAGAGGTAGTGACCGTTGTCGAGCCCGTTCCGCTATTGTTTGCATAAATACCGTTTGTTCTGCCCGATATACTTCCTATCAGTTGGATAACCTTAAGATCCTTTGCACTTGTCGCATTATCAGCTTGTATTCCGCTGGCTGCTTCACCAACAACGCGTCCAGAAGTGGTTAGTGTTGTGGTTCCGTTACCTTTATTCTCGACTTTAATCCCATTTTTTTTACCCTGAATGCTACTGTTACCCATTTGTGATACTTTTAAATCTTTTGTGGTTTCGGTATTGTTTACCGCGAGCCCATTCTCAGCTTTTCCTGTAATCACGCCTGATAGCATGATGTTACTTGAACCAATACCGCCGTGAGTAATATTCACTCCACTGGCTTCACCAGTTATGGAGCCAGCCGCTTGGTTAAAAGTAAAATCACTGGTGTTACTGTCGGTTGTGTAATCGTATCCATCATTCGAGTTGGTAATATCGTTTGATATAGTGATGTTTTTTGAGGTGGCAAAAATACTTATGCCAGCGCTGTGATTAATAAAATTCTGTAGAGGATTACCGCTGTATGGCAAGTTTAATGATTGATTAATATTATGTTTTTGTGAAACAATTGCATTATTTAAATCGTTTGCCGTGTCACTTGCATAACTGTAATGTGTTAATACAAAACTCAAACTGACAACAGTAAGCAATTTTACCGAAAAACTTTTACCTTTTGATTGGGTATTTTCCGAAGTTGGTACATAACTTTGACGTACTGCATCCCAAATAAGCCTATAAATTTTGTTCATTATTTCCTCTCACTTAATCAGAGATATTTATATTTATGTAAAATATAGCTTGTAATTTAAATGAAAATGCTGATAGAAAATTAACCAACGAATATTTTGTTTTTAATGTAACGAGATACAAAAAACTTATGAAAATTTAATGCATTATGTAAAGATATTTATGAATAAAAATAAAATTGCGTTATTTACAAATAAAATGATGAAACGAAGTACAAGGTGGAAAGATTGTATATTGAATTTATCGATTATTTTTTGCTTGAAAAGATAGTACGATAATTCGCTATTATTTGTATCATATTGCCTAGTGATAGGCAATCAAAATAATATAAATTGTCTTTTAAAGGTTATTTAAGCGTGCGTAACATGAATTGGTTAGGAGGGAATAAATCAAAATTAACCATTGGTATTATTGAATTATTTTATCTAAAAAAAGTTGAATAAACAGATCTAAAGGTGCCGATTTTTTTATTAATTTACTACGAGTTACGGCGCCTTCCCAACCAATCCAAAAAAATTCTGCAAGGGCTTTACAGTTTACCGCTGAACTCAGTTCTCCGCATTGTTGTGCCTGTAATAAACAGTGTTCTAGTTTGGTCTGCCAATTTTGTAAAATCTGTTCAAGTAGTTGTGCATACCCTTCCGGTAATAACGATTCTTGTTGGATTAGTTCGCCAATTAAGCAACCACGATTAAAATCATATTTTGCCATGCCTTGTTTAGCATCTTCATAAAAAGCTTTGATTCTAGCGAGTGGTGATGATATCAAGCTGTCGGTTAGATGTTTATCTAATTTATGACTAAAAAAGCTATCATAAGACGCGATAATGGCTCGCCCAAAATCTTCTTTACTTTTGAAGTAGTAATAAAATGACCCTTTGGGTACACCAACCTGTTTCAATATACTTTCTAGATTTGAGGATAGGTAGCCATAAGTTGTCATTAACGCCATGCCACTACGGATCAATGCTGCTTTAGTGTCGTTACCTTTTTTTGAGAATAACTGTGTTGACATAGTGATTTATAGGGGGTTGTCAAATTGTTAAAAAGATTCTCATAATAATGAGTCGTTTTGATAAAAGCAATCTTATTGTGCATGTGGGTTATAGACACCATCATGAATGGTGTCACATAACATTGTTAACATGTGACTTTCATCGTAAAGCATGATAATGGTTAGATTATCATGCTTTTGGGAGGTATTGAAGCAGTGAAGTATTTTGTTTGATTAACTTATTGTTTAAATAATCCTTCATTAAAAAATAAGATGTTAATTTAATGCCGATTGTTTCTTTTGTGCTGCTGATGATACAGCACCGATAAACACCACATCGCTGGAGGAATTTAATGCGGTTTCAACGGAGTCTTGAATGACACCTATTGCAATGCCAATACCAATTACATTTGCTGAAATTTCATTTGGTATGCCAAACATACTACAGGCAACCGGAATAAGAAGCAGTGAGCCACCGGCAATACCTGATGCACCACAAGCACATATAGAAGTAATAATACAGAGTAGAAGTGCGGAGTAGATATCGACATGGATATTCGCACTTGCTGGCATTGAGTTGACAGTGGCAAGTGTCAAAACGGTTATGGTGATTGCCGCCCCAGACATATTAATCGCAGCACCAAGTGGCACAGCAACCGAATAGGTATCTTCATCCATTTTATATTTTTTACAGATTTCAATATTAACAGGAATATTGGCGGCAGAGCTACGGGTAAAAAAGGCGGGGATCGCACTTTCTTTTAAAGATGTAAATACTAATGGATAAGGGTTTTTACGCATAACCAGAAATGCGAGTAGGGGATTAATCACTAATGCAACAATCAGCATACAAGCGACTAAAACAATCAGTAAATGCGCATATTTTAATAATTCGCCAAAGCCTGTTTTTGCCAGTGTTGATGCTACAAGTCCAAATACACCTAAAGGCGCAAAACGGATGATAATTCTCACAATAAATGAGATAGCATAAGATAAATCGCTCATCATGGTTTTGGTTGTTTCACTTGAGTGCCTTAAGGCTAAACCAATGCCCACACCCCATATAATTAAGCCAATATAGTTGGCGTTGATAAGGGCACTAACTGGATTATCGATCATCTTTTCTAATAAGGTTTTTAATACCGCAGAAATGCCATTAGGTGGAGTAAAGGTTAAATTTTCAAGCGTATCACCAAATGAGATTTGCGACGGAAATAGAAAGCTGGCAACGGTGGCTAATAATGCTGCCAACATCATTCCAGTCAAATAGAGCGCAATTAAGGGTTTCATGTTTGCTTGCTTGCCTTGTTGGTGATTGGCAATAGAGGCAATAACGAGAATCAAAACTAATATTGGCGCAACGGATTTAAGCGCATTGATAAATAGTTCTCCAATCAAAGACATATCTAAGGCGGTTTCTTTTGAGACGGCAGCCAAAATAATGCCTAAAATTAATCCTAATAGTATCTGTGGTATTAATCCTACTTTCAGATAGAAACGAACTAATGGATTGGATGATTGACTCATAATTGTTTTCCTATTTTGAAACAAAATCTGTATAACAAGCCGAAACAGTACCATAATTCATTAGTATCTTTATAGAAAATAATCATTATCATAATGTTTTTTTATATAGCGCTTGAGATAATTATTAAGATTAATTACGCAGTGATGTGAAAGCGATTTTAAATCGTTGCTAGAAGATGATAATTAATATCACAAAGTCTAAAAATGTATTTTTATTTTTTATCGATTTGGAAGCGTGATTGGATGAATGATTGGGCTAAATTATAAAAGTAGTAAACAAATTTCAAGATAAAACCGATAGCAACAACGTTATCGGTTTTATCTGTTTTTGAATTAGGATGCTCAGTAATATTACCAGTTGGCTTTAATACCTATTGAACTACTGAATGGCGCTTTAACTCTCGCTTTTCCGCCATTAGTCCACGTATGCCCAACTTCAGTGTAAATACTCATTTGATTGTTTAATTCATAACTGCCACCAAGTGCAATTTCTGAGCTGAGGTATTTTGCGCCATTACTGAATTTTGTTGATGCACTCTGGCTGGCAAAGTTAATACGATCGGCACCATTAGGTGAATAGAATAAATTCGCCCTTGCATAGGGACGTAAAATACCGGTTTCAGTTTGGAATAGACCTTCAAATCGACCACCAACACGGAATAACCATTTATTGATATGACTTTGTTTAATTTTAGTGTTTCCACTCACATGACTATCATCCAAATTTAACCATTGGTGAATGATTTGAGCTTGTGGTTCTAACTTCCAGCCACTATCCGATAAGTTAAAGGGTTTGCCTGTTTCGATCGATGCACTGAAACCGTATCCTTTTTGTTTGCTGTTTTTATTTCCATTCGGTTTTACATCGGTATGATGATGCGCACCTTGTAAAACAATATCCACATATGTGCCATTGTCTTGCATATAGGTACCATATGCACCTAAAAAGTATGAATCGATTTTGTTACTTCCCACTCGACCATTTTTGCCACTCGCAAAGCCATCAACACTTAAATCTCCACGCAAATAACCAAAATAAGCCCCCATACGCCATTCTTTATTCTGCAAAATATCACTACCTAACTGTAAGCCTGTATAATTCCCTTTGCTATGCGCGTTAGCTATACCGCTCTGTTGTAAATTGATCCGTTTATTGATGAATCGGCCCCAAGTCATCGGTGAATCTAAAAATGGCGTATTGCCGATACGTTGGTGCATATTGCCTTGCATAATATTATCAGCTTGACGTAATAGGGCGGGAATGGCAGCAAACATTGGGACTTCTTTTCGGTATGTTATTGTTCCAGGGGTTACATTAGGATCTTGCGGGTCAGGGTCGATAATCGGGTCGGTAGGTTCTGTATGGTTATCTGGATTGTTCGGGTTATCCGGATTAGTTGGATTAGTCGGATTAGTCGGATTTTCGGGGTTGGTTGGGTTGTCCGGATTGATTGGTTGCTCTGGATCTTTAATCAGAAATGATCGTAAATACCAATTATTATTTTGTTTATTAATATCGCCTTTATATAGGATATATTCGTAAGCACCCACATCGATATGTTGATTTTCAATGCTAAATGCATCATTCGTGCTCGTACCATCAACATGAACGACTTCAATGCCATTGGTATTACCTGTATCCGCACCTAATCCATTAATATTATTGATGCTAATAAATGTGTTGCCCGACGTGTTACCGTTTACAATCAATTTATCTGTTGGACTATTACTATCTTGAACAACGGTGTCGAGTATTAATTTACCATTATTACCTATGTAATCACCACTTATTGTCATGTTATCGCCGGCAAAAGTGTTACTTAAAGTGATTGTTCCACCATTGTAGACGTTACCATTAACTTTAACTTGATGAAGAGAAGGGTGCAGGTCAACTACAGCACCAGATTCAAGCGTTAGCTTGTTGGTGTTAAGATCACCGGTTAATGTTAATCTACCTGTATTTTTCAGTGTGATATCTTCCCAATTATAAATAGCAACATTATTAATGGCACCATCAGAGGTTGAAGAACCTGTAAGATGTAAATTCAGTATGAGCGTATCAAGTTCAGATGCGCGCCTGATTTGATTTTTTTTCTCGCTACCATCAATGATAGTGAGTGCAGAAATATCGGCACCTTGATTCATGATCAAGGTATCATTGCCCGAACCTAATCTGATTTCTCCACTTACTTTAGAACCATTATTTAGTGAGACGATGGAATCGGTTGATTCATTTCTTATCGCAATATTATTTGCTGATGAAACATCAGCACCTTGATTAAGATTAATATAGGTTTTCGCGTTTTCTTTACCTGAAGTATAAATACCATTCCCAGATACATTATCTTGGCTAATCACTTTGCCCGATATATCAATTTGCGTGAAGCCTGAACCATTATTTATCGCTTTAATACCACTATCAAAACCTGAGATTACGCCATTTAATTGAGTAATTGTCATATCGGTTGCTGTTTCTCCATTAATTAAATGAATTCCTGAACCCATGTTAGCTGTAATATTTGATGAAGATGATAATGAGGTAAAGCCTTTTCCTTCATTTAGGGCATTAATACCATTATCAAAACTTTTAATATTACCAGACGATTCAATTTTGAGGTTTTGTGTCAAATTTTTATTTACCACGAAAATACCATTACCACCATTAGAAAGAATTGAACCTTCATTAACAATATGCGTAAATCCACGTCCCTGATTGGTGAGGTAAACACCATTTAAAGCGCCTTCTATATTGCCTTCTTTCTCTTGTTTAAACGAAAGATTGTTCGTGTTGGTATCATTAACCACAAGGACAGCATCTCGGGTTTGGCTATTTATTTTCCCTGCCACTTTTAATCCTGTTGAACCTTGTCCATTATTTAATAAATTAACGCCGTTAATATATCCCTTAATTTCACTGTTTTTTATCTGTCCAAATATCAAATTATTGGTTGAAGACTGTCCTATAACTTCTACTCCATCAAGCGAGTTACCGGTAACGTTACTGGCTATACTGACTAGGGTTGAACGTGTTCCATTGTTGAGCATTTTAATGCCATTTAATTTACCATTAATTTCGCCAGATGATTGAATCACGGTCAGATCTTTAGCATGAGAATTATTGATAGCATTAATACCATGACCTTCTAATCCATTAACCTTGCCTAATGTGGTAATGGTACTGGAATTTTGACCATTATTTAAAATATTAATGCCATGATTTGATCCTGTGATATTGCCGTCTAATTGACCAATTTTTATTTCTTGTGTATTATCATTTCCTAATGCATAAATGCCGTCTTCTTGACCGCCAACAATATCTCCAGATGTATTAATTGATGTTGATCCTGTTCCATTATTTTCAATGTACACACCATAAAGTAACCCTTTAATCAATCCCGATGTTTGCGAAACAACAAAGTTAGTACTTGATTGATCATTTAATGCATGAATACCATTTTTTTGGCTACCAACCACATCACCCGATGAAATTATTGATGTTGAGCCACTGCCTTTATTTTGTATATTGATTCCATTTAGATATCCATTAATGCTACCTTTCGTTTGCATAACATTCAAATCATGTGTATGAATATCGTTAATTGCATATATACCATCATTTTCTTCACCACTTACACTGCCTGAAGTTGTTATATAGGTTGAGCCATTACCAGAATTGTTATAATTGATACCATTCTCTTTTCCTTGAATCATACCCGAAGATTGTTTAGCGGTTAGATTTTTAGTATTAGTATGATTATTAACAAATAAACCATCTTTACTACCGCCAGTAACGTTGCCAGCTACAGTGATAGAGCTTGAACCATTACCGTTATTATCAAGATAAACACCATAGTTTTTTCCAGAAATGCTTCCAATTGATTGAATCACATTAATATCTTTCGCATTGTTATAATTCATCGAATAGATACCACTTGATGAGCTTGAGGTTATTTCACCTGCAGTTGTAATTAGCGTTGTGCCATTACCCATATTGAAAGTTTCAATCCCATTTAAATTCCCATGGATTGTACCGGATGCTTGGTTTATGGTGATATCATGCGTATTAGTATCATTCTGAACAGATATTCCGCTTAAATTTTGTCCTGTTACGTTACCAGAAGTGGTTATCAGTGTTGAATTTGTGCCGCGATTTTGAGCAAAAATACCAATAGTGGAACCAATAATATTGCCTTTCAATTGATTGATAGTTAATTCTTGAGTATTTGCAGCGCCAAAAGCGGCTATACCATTTGATTGTTGACCAATAATATCCCCATTGGCGGTAATTGACATAGCATCATTACCAGTGTGGATTAAATTAATACCTTGATGATAGCCAGTTATACTGCCTTTTAATTGGTTAAATGTAAGTTTTTTGGTATTGTTTAAATTATCGATTAATATCCCATCTCCTTCCTGACTAATAATATCCCCTGACGTGGTTACGACTGTTGAACCATTACCATAGTTTTCCAATTTCATACCGTGGGATTGACTAGTGATATGTCCATTAGACTGGGTAACTGTTAAGTCATGAGTATTGTAATCATTATGAGCGAATATGCCATATTGTGTTTGTGCTGTTATGTTTCCAGCCGTTGTGATTGTAGTTGAACCGTTGCCTGCATTATTAGCAAAAATCCCATTTAGAGCACCTTTGATTGAACCGCCATATTGACCAATAGTAATATCACTTGCATTTGAATTGTTGATTCCGTAGATTCCATCTCCTGAGTCAGAAATGACTTCTCCCGATGTTGAGATGTTCAATGAACCTTTACCATTATGCATAGCTCTAATCGCTAATATACCATGAATGACGCCAGCCGATTGCGTGATATTTAAACCTTTAGTATCAACGTTATTTTCCACATTAATAGCAATCCCCTTATCAGCGATCACGGATTCTGAGGTGGTAATTGTTGTTACCCCACGCCCGTTATTTATTGCCTGGATACCAAATTCTTGTCCATGAATATTAGCACCAACTAATTCTGTAATATTTAAATCTTGGGCATCAATTGCATGTGTGACTTGTATCCCCGCATTTGTCTTTCCAATAACACTGCCAGAAATGGTAAGATTTGTAGAGCCTTTACCATTATGATTGATGTTAATGCCATATTTACCGCCAATGATTTCACCCGCTGGCTGATTCACAGTTAAATTATCGACATCAGAACTACTTGAGTAATCATAACCATCGTCATTCGATTCAATATGATTTGGCAGTGTGATTTCTACCGAATTGTTTAAATTAGTTATTGAGTAAGGATATTGAAAATATTTTGGAGTTTGCTGGCTAACTTGATGATTGTCGTATGGTTGTTGATCACTTTGCTGCTGGCAATTCGTATTACTGTCTGAAAGATTATCAATACATTGTGCATAGCTTATGGAAATCGAGGCTAACGTTAATGTTGTTATTGACAGTAAATTGGTGAAAAATAATTTACTCTTAGATTGTGCTTTTTCTGAAGTTACGATAAAAGCTTGACGCTGTGCATTCCATACCAACTTATATATTTTATTCATGGTAATCTCTCATTTATATTAACAATTAAACAGAACTCTGAATCGACAGAGCAAATAGTTGAAAATGACAGCTGAGAACTCATTACGTGAATCTGGCAATTATGTTAAAAAACAAAGAGGGCTTAATTTTTTGAACATATACCTACTTATATAACTAATAATTGGAAACGATTTTTTTGACTAGCAACAGATTATTGTTAATGCTAAATATGAAAACAGTTTATATTACTAAAAATGGGAAAGTGTAAAATTGTAATTTGTTTGTTTTTTTACTTAAAAAAATAAAACTAAAAAAGAAGTAACTAAGCTTTTTTTACCATATAGCAATAAAATTGGCAATCAAAAAATAAGCAATCATGATTAGTTAAATTGTTTACTTTTGATATTCATTTAAATAGTTTATTTTTTTATCCAATAGATTGAATCCATTTTCTTAGTCATTTTTTTATAAAAAAATTAACTGCCACCTTATTGTCAGCGATAGCCAATTACTCCCATTCTCAAAATGGCGATATGTCAAAACAGAAATTACATCTTTGCTCATATTTTTGAAATATATTGGGAATATTATGCCAAAAACGGGGGTTGCGTTTTTATTACTAAATTTGAATTATTAACCTTTAATTAAAACGAATCTCAAATTGTGATTAGTTTTTTATTAAGATATAATTCAATCAGCTCGCTTAAGCGATTAATATTAAAGATAAAATGGTTAAAGGAATAAAAAGGATGTCTAGTCAGGTTGTTTCATATGTAGATAGAGCTGTACAATTGTTAAATAAAATCGGAATTATGATTAAACCTCAAGCCGATGCGCCGATTTTAAAACTATTAGATAATATTGCTGAAATTGATAAAAATCGTATTATTGCCATTGCGCGAACACTTCAACAGCAAAGTGCATTTAATGAAGTGGTTCGGGAGCAAATAGACGGTGTACACGTTTCAGATCGCTATACCAAAATTGTCAGCCATTTTGACAGTATTCGTACGGATATGGAAAAAATGTTGGGTTGGCTAGATGACGGTAAATTAGATTTTATCGAAAAAATCAAAATGGGTTGGATGACCTTTCAACGCGGTTCTATTCCAGATCGATTTAACTTGATTAAGAAAACCTATTTAGAGGTTTCGAAAGAAACTGGCAATCAGGTTCAACGTGAACATGTTATTTTAAATGCTTATCAAGATTTCCGTTTTGGCTTAAAACAAGCTCAAATTGTTGCGCAAGAAGTATTGCAAATTGCTACTGCTCGCCTTGATGACTGCAAACAAAAATTAACAGAGGCTATTGCTGAAGTTGATAATTTTAATGTTGATGATCCTGTCGCACGTGCTCGTCTAGAACTTTTACGAGATGAAGCATTACGTAATGTTCAACAAGAAGATAGTCGTTATCAAATTGTGTTAGATCTCGCCAATAATTTAACTGTTTCTTATAATTCTGCCGAAGCAGTCTTTGCCCGATTACAGCAAACCACTTCTGTGAAAGAACGTGTTTATCAACAAAGTGTTAGCTTTTTTTCAACCAACGAAATTGTATTTACTGCTTTAAGCGCTTCAATTACTTCATTAACAGGATTAAGTGAAAGTACGAAAACCTTAGAGGCAATGAAAGAAGGTATGAGTAAAGGTATTGAAAGCATTGCGACTTCTGGTAATAAACAACTAGAAGAAGGTTTAAAAGCAGGTTATGGCTCAACCATTAAAGCGGATTCATTGCGAGCTTTGGTCGAATCAATTGTAAATTACCAAGAATCAAGCCAACAATTAATTGCAGAACTCAGAAATGAGTCGATTGATAACGCCAAAGAAATAGATCGGATTGTTGAAGAAGGAAAACAACGCTTTAATAATATCATTTTGAAGGTTGAGGGTTGATGCAGGATATTAAACTGAGTGATCAATTAGGTGCAATGGCAATAATTGATGAGCTTTACCAAAAACAGCAACTGTTACTTGAGCATTTGGATCGCGATAAATTACGGAGTAATTTAAAAGAAAGTATTAAATCCTACTATCAAGCTAAAGGGCAAATTGTCGATAATCAAATCATTGAAGAAGGCATTAATCGATGGTTTGATCATCGGTTACGTTTTAATGCTCCTAAGCGTTCTTGGTTTCAGCATTTGTTGGTACGCTGTTATATTAAAAGAAAGGCGATATCAATAGTTGTCGGTGTTATTTTGTTTTTATCTGTCATAGTGGTTTACAGTAAATTAAGTGTGACAAAAGATATCAAAGCCAACATCGATAACTATTATAGTCAGATTTTAATGTCTAAAAACACCTTAACTGAGTTAAAAAATCAGTTTACCAAAATTGATAATTATCCTATTCATTATGCACAGATTCCCGCCAAAAAATTAAAAGCTTCTATTGCAAATCTGCTTAATCAAGATTTAATTCCGACGTTGGTTAAACCAACGGTTGCTGGTTCTTTTATTACCGAAAGTGAACAAGAAACATATAATAAATTTAAGCAAGCCAGTCTTACCGTAAGTGATAAATTATCTGAAATACGTTTGCAAATGAAAACATTAAATACATTGCTTGAAGATGATAGACGATTAGCAGAATTAATTAAAAGTGACCAATTTATCAAGGAAAGTAAGCAGTATCCTGTATTACAACATGCGGTTGATTCAGTTATTGACAATCTGAATCAAGGACAACAGGTTGTCGATTTTAGTCAAATTGAAATGCTCTACAATTCTATTGATAGGGCAAAGGCGATAGCAAATAAAATCCAAGCTGATAATAATCAATTTTTAGCACTTAATGTGCCTGATTCGGATATGGGGCCTGTGCTTGCATTACAAGATGTGTTACAAGCAGATTTAAAAAATCTCAGTTTTGATAATGTAGAAAACTATCAAAAAATGATAGCTTATTATCTTAAGCTTGCTCAAACTAATTTGACGTTAACGATTGTTGATAACCCGTATTATAAATCGGGTGTTGAGCGGACACATGAAAACACGAATGGAAAATCTTGGTACATTATTGTTACTCCAACATTGCCTAATGGAGATACCACTTCGTTATGGGTAAAAAGTATTGAAACGGGCGAAACAGAATTTGTGGATATGTTTGGTCAACAGGTAACTGAAAAAGCCTATAATAGTGTCAGAGCAGATAAAATTGATGATGGGCATATTGATAATAACCAATTATGCAATAAACCGAAAGGACGTTTAATGTTTATTTGCCCAAATTCGGTTAAGTCAGGACGGATTTTGGAGTGGTAAAAAATGCAACCTAAAAAGATTGAAAGAAATATTGAGGATAAACTTTCGGGTGTAAATGTTTCATTAACAAAAGCGAAAAAAGAGTTGCAAGATTCTCGTCAAAAAATTGTGGATATGAAAAATGAACAGGTCGAAAAATATCAGAAGATAGCAACGATTTATTTATTAGAATCGCCTAAAAATGATGATGTTCAGATTCAAAAGTTCATCCGACAATTACAAGAGTTATGCCGTAATTTAGAAGATAAATCGGGTCAATTAGATCATGTCATTGAAGACTATAATCAAAAAATGGCAGAAGTGCTGTTGCGATTAGATGAGCTAACAACAAAGAAGATTATGCAACTTGAAAGTGATGCTGATTATGTCTCGATTTTTAATCATTATAACGAAGCTAAATTAGCGTTAACCAACGAAACAAAAAACTATAATGCATCTAAACAAGAATTTTTAACCAAATTAGCACAATATCATAAGAATCGTTATTACAACTATTTGGTTAATCGCCGATTTGGCGAAAGTAATTATAAAGCTTTTGGGATATTTCGTAAGTTAGATGCTTGGGTAGCCAGATTTGTCAATTTTTCTGAAAACTACAAAAATCAGATAATACTTGAGGCGTTAATAAAAGAGTCTAAATTGCGTTTTGAAAATAAAAAAAACGTCTACGAACAAATTTCGAAACAGAAAGAACAAAAAGAATATAAAGTTGAAAAAAGCTTAAAATTACCCGAGACAAAAATGGAATTAGCTCAAACTGAGCAAGATTTAGCAGATTATAAAAAACAAAAACTGGAGACTGAAAATACCTTAGAAGAAGTTCGAAAAGGCGAAAGTTTTCAGTTTAGGACAATTTCAAATCAACTTGCTAAATTGTTCCAAGAACAAACTTTTAATAAGTTAACGGATTTAACTTTGCAGACTCAATCGAAAGAAGATGATGCTTTGTTAGAAAGAATTTTAGAGCTAAACCAACAAATTAAGGATACGGAAGCCTATCTTATCACGTTACTAAAAACGATTAGAGAACTGGAGAATACTTATCATCGCTTTGAACAAGCACTTTATATATTTAAAGAAAATAATATTCCGAGTTCTCTTTATGAATTTAATCTATCATCATCAAAACTTGATGATTTATTGAATAACTTATTCAATAGTCGTGTTTTTCCTGAAAGCATCATTCAAACACTGTTAGCCTATAGAGTAGTCAGACAAGAAACGCATTCTTCAGGTTGGTCAGTAAGTAGTTCATCTTCTAGCCGTTCTTCGTCAAGGAGTCCTTCTTCAAGAAGTAGTGGATTTAGATCGAGTTCCTCATCTGGTGGGGGTGGTTTTAAAACAACAAATAGTTTTTAGTTGTTTAGTAAACAGGATAATATTAGTAAAGTAAACGTTTGGCATTGCAGGCATACGACGATATATAGGGCAAAATAAATTGAGTTTTTATTTTGCTTTATTTTTGTTTGTCTTTTGAGAAAAGACAAAGTACATTTCACTTTACTAATAAGTAAAACATCTACGATTATCAAAAGGGAATTACACAGACAATATAATGGGTAATAAGTATTAACACAATTAAATAATATAATAAACGGGTATGTATAGAGTTTTTATAAGGATGAAATTGGAGCGGGAAACGAGGTTCGAACTCGCGACCTCAACCTTGGCAAGGTTGCGCTCTACCAACTGAGCTATTCCCGCTTTTTGGAATTCTTCGTAAGAAGTGGTGAGCATTATACAAAAAATTTTTGAGGTCGCAAGATTTTTTTTTAACTATTTTTTATATTTCCAGCTAAGTGATTCAAAAAAACCAAAAATAAATAGTCTAAGTGGTTTAAATTTATCCTCTCGCTTTTCTTGATTGGTCATCGTTGAGTAAAGAATCCAAGCTTGTAAACCGTGCAAAAGCGTAAAAATGAGTAAACCTACATAGGCAACAACATTGGCTGGTGTTGGGTAGGGGTGGATTAAATTGACGAATAAAAATAGCCAAACTATAGAATAAAAAATCTTACCAAATAATATGAACATCAAATTTCTTCTCGTATAAATAGATAACTATGAACTTGACCGGCGGTTTTTTCGCGATGTAAATGCCAGTTATTCGGAATGTAACTCAATACATTGTGATCGATTTCCGTCTCAATGTAGAGGTAGCATGAGGCGTTTAGCCAGTTATTTTTCTCAAGGTAGTTTACCGTATCGGCAACTAAACCTTGATGAAAGGGGGGATCGATGAACACGATATCAAACTTTTTTTGGGCGGGTTTATTCAACCAATTTAAAGTGTCTGTATGGTAGATATCGATAGCATGACTTGCTATGAGCTGTTTATTTTTGTTGAGTTGGCTCGCGACTTGCTTGTCTTTTTCAAGTAACGTCACGCTTTTAGCCCCGCGTGAAGCGGCTTCGAATCCCAATGAACCACTACCTGAAAAACAATCCAGACAGGTGCTGTCATGAATAACTGGCATTAGCCAGTTAAACAGTGTTTCTTTAATTCGATCTGTGGTCGGACGCAACCCTTGCTTGTCAAGTACAGCTAATTTACGTCCTCGCCATTTTCCGCCAATTATTCTGATTGAACCATTCATTATCATACCTCAATTAGAATAGTTCAGAAATGTTACCGTCCGAATCTGTTGTTTCGGTACCGACTTCTTTAGTTGCATAACGGGTAGGCTCAGTGCCTTTAATAAAATATTCTGTCATGGTGTTTGCACCAGATTGTGGTAATAATCCTGTTTTTTGGTCGATTGTAACACTAATTACGTTTTCCGGTTGAACATCGGTAACAACTGGCACATCTTTTAATGCTTCTTTCATATAGTCAACCCATATTGGATTGGCCGTATTGGCTCCGCCTTCAGCGCGGAAGGTTTTTCCTAATTCACGACGATGATCGTCAAAACCCATCCATACAGTTGTGACAATATTGGCACCAAATCCAGAAAACCAAACATCTTTAGATGCATTGGTTGTCCCCGTTTTACCGCCTACATCTCGTCGACCTAAAGCTTTAACACGCCATGCTGTTCCTTGCCAATCTGAACCTCCAAATACCGTTGAACGTAACCCATCTTTCATAATGAAGGCAATATCACTACTTAATGTATGTGGTGCATAAATTGGTGTGATAGGCTTATTATTATTTTCATGATTAATTTCAATGTCAGGAATAATGATATTATCATCCGCTCGGAGATTCGCTTGTTCAGGCTCTTCACTGCCAGATTCATTGGTAGCATTTTCCACATCGTTATTAGTTTGAGGTGTTGAGTCAGTAATAATGAGATCATCTTGACAGTCGTGACAAGCGATAACAGGTTGATGTTGATAGATAATACTTTTATCACTTGTGTATTCAATCTTTTCAATTAGATAAGGGGTAATCAAATAGCCGCCATTAACGATAACAGAATACGCTCTTGCTACTTGTAAAGGCGTAAATGATGCAGAACCTAAAGCAAGCGATTCGTTATGCGAAATATTTTCTTTAGGAAAGCCAAATCGTTCTAAATAAGTGGCGGCATAGTCGATTCCAACCGCACGTAAGGCTCGTACCATCATGACATTTTTAGACATACCTAAACCAATGCGTAGACGTAAAGGGCCTGCGTATTGCGGTGGTGAGTTTTTGGGTTTCCAGGTCGTGCTGCCTGTTGTTCGAACAATCGGTGCATCATTAAGGAGTGTTGCCATTGTTAAGCCATGTTCTAACGTTGCAGTATAAATAAATGGCTTTATGTTTGAGCCTAATTGACGCAGTGCTTGTGTCGCACGGTTAAATTTACTGAGATTGAAATCAAAACCACCGACAATTGCTTTTATCGCACCATTTTCAGAATCCAATGAAACCAATGCCGCATTGACAGTGGGTAGTTGAGACAGTTCCCATAAGTCGTTAACTTTTCTCACCCAGATAAGCTGGCCCGCTTTTAGCACATCTGATACTTTATGTGGATAAGCGCCTTGTTTATTATCATTGATGAATGGTCTTGCCCATTTCATGCCATCGAACAAAATCTCAACATGACTATTATCAGTTAAAACAATTGATGCTTGTTTATCCGTAGACTTCAGCACAACGGCTGGGCAGATTCCACTATAACAGGTGTATTTATTTAATGTTTCGAGGATTTTTGCGTCATCCCACGCGGTTTCATTTTCTTTCCATAAAATTTTATTAGCACCACGATAACCATGTCGTTTGTCGTAATCAATGATCGATTTTTGTATTGATTCTGTTGCGGCAATTTGGTCTTGTTTTGAGATAGTTGTATAAACTTTATAACCGTCCGTATAGGCTTTTTCGCCAAATTTTTCAAACATAAATTGCCGTGCCATTTCAGCAATATAAGGAGCAGAAAAGGCGATCTGTGGAGAATGGTAACTGACATTTAAAGGTTTTTTTATGGCTTCATCATATTCCGCTTGCGTAATGTAGGATTGATCTAACATTCGTCCCAATACCCAGTTACGTCTTGTTAATGCTTTATTAGGATGCGAAATTGGATTATATGCAGAAGGCGCATTCGGAAGACCAGCCAATAAAGCGGCTTCATCTAAAGTTAATTGATCAGGTGTTTTACCAAAAAAAGTATAGGAAGCTGCTGCAACACCATAAGCTCGTGAACCAAAGTTAATCATGTTTAAGTAAAGTGCCATGATCTCATCTTTGGACAGCTCTTTTTCCATGCGGATCGCTAAGATCATTTCTTTTACTTTTCGAGAAATACTTTTTTCAGAAGTTAAAAAGAAGTTTTTAGCAACTTGTTGAGTAATGGTACTTCCACCTTGTGAAAATCCTTTTTGTTTTAATCCAATATACATTGCGCGAATAATTCCGATTGGATCGATACCAAAGTGTTCATAAAATCGGGAATCTTCGGTGGCAATAACCGCATTAATAACCGTTTTAGGTATTTCATCATATTTAAGAGGCGTACGTCGACGTTCACCAAAAATCGCAATTAACTCACCATCTTTACTGAGTACTTGTAACGGTGTTTGTAATTGCACATCTTTTAGTGTAGCAACATCTGGTAGATCCTTTGAATAATAGGCGTAACCAGCTATACCGATGACTAAGCCACACAGTAAGCAACCAGCAAAAAATTTGAGAAAAAACTTTATTACTCTAACTAACATCACTAATCATTCCTACCTAATTGATTTAAGGTAAATTTGGAAATAATTAAAAAAACTCTATTTCCTGTAAGGTTTTTAACTTTTTTTAGGTCGATGAGTATATACTAATTATAGTAAATTGCATAAAACAAAAAGTGATAAGTCCCTTTGTTCGTTTTCAATACTTAGCACTCAATTTAATCGAACAACACAATAAAATACTCTTTCTAAAAATCATTCAATCCTTTTCAATTGCACATTAAAAATTTGATTTTAGTGTATCTATCGTAATTTTGAAGTTAACCATATTAAATAAATAAGTAACGATTTATCGTATACGATTCTATGTGCGTGTTGTTTCACAATTATTGATAAATTCTAAAATATTTCTAGCAAAGTATGAGAAAGTTAGACGTTATTATTTTTGGGTGATCATTATGTGGAGTACAAAACTTAAGCAATCTTACTTGCAAATCATCATTTCATCAAGTTTTTATTTATTGTTAATAATGGCTAGCCTATTTTTATTTGCCGATACCTCATTTAACGCCTATACATTTGTGGTGATCATTTTATTGATAGTTGAGTGGTGGCGAAGTCTTAGCTATTTTCAAACAATAACTGGTGAATTAGCTTTATTTCATCACATTAATCAGATTTATTGGCACAATCAGCGATGGCATTTAATGCGAAAACCCTTAATACTTCGTTATAGTCTATTTTTGAATTTGAAATCAAGGCGAACAGGGCAACACTGTACCCTTTTTTTGATGAGCGATAATTTGACAACTAGCGATTGGCGAACACTTCGATATTATCTATATCAACTTGATTTTAATTGATAAACATATCTATCTTTAGTGACATGTTGACCTGCATTTAATGCGTTTTTTTTATCCAGTAATAGAAAGGTGGGCATTCAATTTGTGAACTTAATAGTTCATGATCCATATGCCGGCAAAAGCTGGGAATATCACGAGTTGTTGCCAAATCATCAGCAATCACAAGAAGAACTTGCCCAACAGCAAGCTCTCTCATCGTTTTGCGAACCATCATTATGGGTTCAGGACAGCGTAATCCAATTGTGTTAAGTTCTTTGTCTGCTTTCATTTTTATCAATAATTTGGTTAGGGATTAATTGAAAAAAGTTTATCAAGATAATGCGGTACGGCATCATCAGCATTTGAACCAATCACTTCTAATTCAGGTAATTTTTGTCGTAAATCTGGCGTGGCGTTTTGCATTATACACCCTTTTCCAACCATTTTTAACATTTCATAATCATTCATGCCATCACCGAATGCAATACTATCGTTTAATGCTAATCCTAATTTATCGACCACTTTTTTTAACGCACTGCCTTTGGAAACATTAGCGCCCATAATTTCAAGGCAATTTAATGATGAAAAGGCAATACTGACTTGATCACCATACTTTTCATCAAGCCGATTTTTTAATTTGACTAAATGTGGATGAAGGGCATCATCACTTGTTGTGAAATAGATTTTAGCAATGTCATCTGTTTCAAAGTCAAAAGGATTAAAAAACTCATAAGTAAAGCGGCTTTCTTGATGAAAGCTAAGAGAATAAGCATCTTCTTTGTTAATTAACCACTGATCACCTCGGTAAATATGGGTAAACACTAATGGATCGTCAGTGCACTCTTGGGCGATTTGACTGGCGAGCGTCGGTTCGACATTTTGGCTAAAAATTAAGTTTCCATGACTATCATGAACTCGGGCGCCATTTGACGTTATCATAAATGCATCAATTTCCATATTTTCACGCATTTGCGCAACATCAATATGATGTCGCCCTGTAGCAAAAATAAAATGAATGCCTTTTTGACGTAATGCTTGCAAAACTTGTTTGGTATAAGGTGAAAGACTGTGTTCAGGCGTTAATAAGGTGCCATCTAAATCTGAAGCGACAACATGAAACATAATATTCTCTACTAGTGTAAAAAGTGAAAATCACAATGATTTAAAAAACAATACTTTGAATCCTTTATTGACCTCAAAGTAAAAATATAAAATATAGGGTATGATACAACTCTGTACACATTTACTCAACTAATTGCGGTGTAATAAAAATGACTAATTCTCGCTTTTGTTGCTTTTTATTTTTGTACTTAAATAAACTACCAATAATAGGGACTTGGCTAACATAAGGTACATTATGATCGTTTTTGCTATTTATTTGATGAAAAATACCGCCAAGTACAATTGTTTCGCCACTTTTTACCTTGACTTGGGTTTTGATTTCTTGCGTATCTATAGCGAGGGCTTCACCGCCATCACTGCGTTTAATCGCTTGCCCAGCGGTGTTTTGAGTGATATGGAGATCTAAAATCATACTCTCTTCACCAATGATTTTAGGCGTCACTTCTAATCCTAAAACGGCTTGTTTGAACTCAATGGAAGTCGAGCCACTGCTACCGCTCGATACTTCGTAAGGAATTTCAGTGCCTTGTTTAATTGAAGCCATATTTTGATTGGCGGTCAGTAAGTTAGGACTGGCAATAATTTCAAGTTGATTTTCCGCCTGTAGTGCAGATAACTCTAAATTGAGTAAACTGCCAGACATTTTCGCAAGATTAAAGCCCAGATTAGCTGTTGAACTGGCAGCGCCCAATTTTACATCGAACTTATTGATTAACTGCGAAGGCTGCCCCACATAACCCCATTTAATCCCCAGTTCTGACATACTTTCATCACTCATATTGACAATATGAGCGGCAATATGGACTTGTGGTATTGCTTTATCCAGCAATGTGATAAGACTTTTAATCGCTGTCAATTTGGGGGGAATATCAGTGATGATTAGCGAGTTAGTCCGTTTATCAACAATCACTTTACCACGTTCAGACAATAGCGCTTGCTTATGGATGATATCCAATAATGTGTTCAGATCGGCATGCTCAATACGTATAGGTAAAGTATCTAAGGGTAAACGCTGTTCAAGTGATAATTTATCTAATCGTTGTTTTTGATTAATCTGGTCGGGATCTTCCGCTTTTGAAATAAATAAGATATTGTCCTCAATTTTGGCTTGTAAGTTAGCGCTATTGATTATAATCATTAATGCTTTATGCCAATCGACATTTTGAAGCTTAATAGTCTGTTTTTGTGCTATGTCTTCAGTCATAATCAAATTAAGTTGTTTACTGTCAGCTAATGCTTGCAAAATAATACCAATATCAGTTTGATAAAAATTTAACGTGATAAGTTCCGAATGGTTTACTTTAGATAATGGAATGTTAGTTGCTAAACTAGTATTGACTTGAGCAAGGAATAAAACAGTGATAATAATTTGCCATTTTTTGAGGTGTTTTAATAAAAAATATCGGATGTTAGCCATACGTTAATTCCCTCATATCACTTGTTTAATGGCATCATCCAGACAATACTATCTTGACAATATTGAGCCAGATTTGCTTGCCAAACAACGTTATCATTCGTAAGCGTTTTGATTTGCCAAGGCAATAACATTGGAGGAATCTCACTATTGATTATTGCTAACCATTGCTGTGTTGACGTTAACCAGATTTGATAATAATTATTGTGCTGTGATTGTATGATTCCGCTAAGTTGCCAGCTTTGTATCTGTGCTAATAATTGGTTAGTTTGTTCGGTACACGATATCAAATCAGTCAGATTGAATGGATCGCGTGCCAAACGGTGATTTGCATCAGCATTAAAGCAAATCATCATGATAAAAATTAAGCTAGAGAATAAATAATGATTCATGTTGTTTCCTTATCGAAAGATAATGTAAACGATATGATTAGATAAGTATTTTGTCGAAGAATCCTAAAATTAGATAAATCAAGATAATAGCTATTGTGGTTAAAGGTCGATAATAAGTTTAGAAAATTAGTAAATTGTCCATGAAGCTCAATATCCCACATCGTTTTGTTATCCGTTCGATAGTATCTGAATGCATGTAAAGTTAACTGGTTTTGTGTAATCGCATGAGCCAAATCTTTTTCTGAAAGTAAAACGAATGATCTATTCATTTGGGTTTGATATCGGTCAATTTGGGTTTGTAGCTGTTTTATTTTTTCACTCTGAATCTGATGCTGTTTAAATTGCTGTTTGGCTTGATTAGCAATATCCTCAATAAAAAATAGATAGCTAATGATGATCATTGTGATGATAGTAACAAAACCGATTGTATATTGCTGCCAAAGTGGGCGATTAAAAAAATCACTCTTCATTGAATGTGATTTCCATTTTAAATGACAAATTGTGTTCTTGTCTGGTTATGTCATGAATCTGACTTTTTATGATGTTATCCTGTCGTAATAACGTTTGATTAAAATTGATAATCTCAATATGACGAAAGCTATAACCAGAAATCATCACTTGTTGCGGTTGATAATGGAATGATTCTAACCATATAACAGGTGGTAATTGTTCTGAAAGTAGTGTTAAAACGTGATAAATTTGTTGTTGGCTAACCGACAGCTTAGGAATAAAAGTTGCTAATTGTTGAGTTAACCGTTTTTCGTTATGTTGTTGTTCGACATTTAATAGGGTGTAATGACTGAGTTTAAGTTGCGTTTGATGCCATAAATAACCCATAGAACAGCAAGCAATCCCCATTATGCACACCATAGTAACAAGTAACGAAAATTTCTGCCTTTTCTGTTTTTCTTGTCGCCAGGGTAAAAAATTGATTATCTCTTCATTAATTACTCCACCAATACAGTGTAATCTTAAATTGTGTTTTTTAAATAAATCCAGCCACTCATTGACATAATCACGTTTACATATTGTTACATTAAGATAAGATTTGTCAGCAGAATAAATAAAATCATAACAGACGTTTGTAGCGGTGAGTTCAAATAATTGATAAATCGATGCTTCAACATATAAAGCTAGTTCGCCTAAGGCTAATTTAAGTGGTGGAAGTTTGAGTTGTTTGGTTTGGAAATCATTTTCATTAAGATAAAGTTCAAAAACCGATTGTGTTGGAATACGATTCTTCAGCTCAAGAATCAATTGTTCAACATCATTCAAGTTTTGATAAGGGTAGTTAACGGTAGTCTCATTTTGTTTTGCTGTTTGAGTGTTAACCAAATAGATAATTTGATACCGTAACCATTGGGGTTCAATATATATTTTAATACGACATTTTCGGATAAACATGATCGATTGTGTACTTATGATTTTAAATTACCTTATGACCAAGCATAATAAGGATTGATTAAATAAAAATGAAAAAAAGGGATTTTTGCGAAGTATTACGCAAAATAAGATTAAAATTAAATCGAACAAAGTTAATTTTGCGAAATTATGAAAAAAAAGGTTGACTGAAATAAGACGTGCCTTATAATGCACATCCACACGGTAAGGGTGATTAGCTCAGTTGGGAGAGCACCTCCCTTACAAGGAGGGGGTCACTGGTTCGAACCCGGTATCACCCACCAATCTTTACCGTGACGTTTTAGCAATAAAACATTTGGGGTGATTAGCTCAGTTGGGAGAGCACCTCCCTTACAAGGAGGGGGTCACTGGTTCGAACCCGGTATCACCCACCACTTTTAGTAATTTTCTATGGGTTGTTAGCTCAGTCGGTAGAGCAGCGGACTTTTAATCCGTTTGTCGAGCGTTCGAATCGCTCACGACCCACC
>NZ_JBIDFJ010000018.1:0-27916 GCF_046635705.1 Gilliamella sp. CG25
AACCGGCGAAATCAGATTATCAACCGTTAAGGTGTAGCGGTTGTGGCTGACCTCGCCCGTTAATTCATTCAGTAAACCTTCACCGACTTGATTGATAAGGGTGGTTATTTTGTTCGCCATGGGTTACTCCTTTCCTGATGTATCAAACTGATTAATCAGCTTTCCAACGTTATTTAGGTAATAATGATTTTGGTTGCTTAAGTTGGAATAATTGGGGGCATCGATAATCAGAAAAGAATCAAGAAATTGATGTGATAATGA
This sequence comes from Gilliamella sp. CG25, assembly GCF_046635705.1. Classification (NCBI taxonomy): domain Bacteria; kingdom Pseudomonadati; phylum Pseudomonadota; class Gammaproteobacteria; order Orbales; family Orbaceae; genus Gilliamella; species Gilliamella sp. CG25. The sequence continues at coordinate 262 of NZ_JBIDFJ010000018.1, forward strand.
TTGTAAGTTGAGATACAAATCATCATGAAAATGACAGAAATTACCGTAAATAGGTAATCGGTTATCTGATAGCACTAAACAACGAACCACAACTACTCCTTAATATCCATACTATCCCTAATTAACTTTTATTTATGTTATCGATTTTGATAATCTTAATCATTTTACAATGATAAGATCATTCGTTAAGCTAAGCAAGCTTTTGTTAAATAAATTGAAAATATTTTGTTAATAAGGTTAATTTTTTATTGCTATTGATAATGGATACAGTGATGTTAAACGCATTTAAATAAAGTGAATTGACGGCTTTTAATTTTTTAAATATTGAGGAGGAAGGTGAAACTAGAACGGGAGATATTTTTTCATCAAATCATTAATGAAGGGCTATAAATAGAGCGTTTTGCAAGCAAAGCTTGCAAAACTAAAAAAAAATCTATTAATTAAAAATTTTTACAAACTGTAATTCTATCCAATCCCATACAGATCCAAAGAACCCAGTTTCTGCAACATTTTGCAGTGCCACTAATGGTTGTTCATTAATCACTTTGCCATCTAATAAAAATTGTATTTTACCTACTGTTCTTCCTTTCATTATCGGTGCATAAATATAGTTATCAATGACATATTTTATTTGTAGATCAGCTGAACGACCTTTTGGTACAGTAACATAAGCACCGTCTATTGAACCTAGTTGGATTTTATTTTCATCTCCATACCAAATGGATTCAGTAAATAAAGGCATATTCGCTTTTATAGGGTTAGCCGTTTCGAAGAATCGAAAGCCCCAAACTAATAATTTTTTGCTTTCTTCTTCCCGACCTTTATAGGTTCTTCCGCCTAATACTGCCGATATTAAACGTGTATTACCCTCGACAGCAGAGGCAACTAAGTTGTAACCGGCTGCTTGGGTATGACCTGTTTTGATTCCGTCTACATTTAATGTAGTATCCCATAGTAAGCCATTACGATTTAATTGCGGTTTAGAGAGATTATAAGTAAATTCTTTTTCTTTATAAATCGCATATTCATCAGGTAAATCACGAATCAATGCGCGACCTAATAACACCATATCTTTGGCTGTGGTATATTGTCCTGGCGCATCAAGTCCATGTACGGTTTCAAAATGGGTATGTTCCAAACCTATTTTTTTGGCATAGTCATTCATTAAATTAACAAAAGCACCTTGGCTACCTGCGATATGTTCAGCCATTGCAATACAAGCGTCGTTACCTGATTGAATGATGATACCTTTGTTAAGATCCGAAACAGAAACGGTTTTACCCACTTCCAAAAACATTAATGATGATCCTTTTAATACAGGGTTACCCGTTGCCCATGCATCTTTACTGACTACAACCATATCATCATTTTTAATTCGACCTGAGTGTAAAGCTTGACCAACTACATAGCTGGTCATCATTTTGGTAAGACTGGCTGGATCACGTTGTTGTTCAGCGTTATATTCCGCTAAAATTTCGCCTGATTTGGCATCCATTAAAATATAAGATTCAGCATTTAATTGGGGAATAGCTGGAATAGGAAAAGGCATATCAGCAGATGCTGATGTGCAAATTGACAGCATCAAGATAGCAAAAGATAATTTAAATTTCTTTTTCATTTATTTGAATTCCGTTAAATATTTTTAGATAACATATATCGATGTGTGTGAATAGACATCATAATGCCAAAACATGCCATTAAAACGACTAATGATGAGCCACCGTAACTTATTAAAGGTAATGGTACACCAACTACCGGTAAGATTCCACTGACCATACCGATATTAATGAACACGTAGACAAAGAAGACTAAAATCAGACCACCAGATAATATCCGACCAAATGTCGTTTGTGCTTGTGATGCAATAATTAACCCACGAACAATTAAACATAAAAAAAGAATTAACAGAACGATAGTACCAATAAAACCAAATTCTTCTGCAATTACAGAAAAAATAAAGTCAGTATGTCTTTCTGGTAGGAATTCTAATTGTGATTGCGTGCCTTCAAGCCATCCTTTACCCCATATCCCTCCAGAACCAATGGCAGTTTTAGATTGAATAATATGATAACCCGTACCATTTGGATCTCGCTCAGGATTAAAAAGTGTTAACACCCGTTCACGTTGATAATCATGCATTAAAAAGAACCACATGATAGGTAAAAAAGCAGCAATTAAGATGACAGCAACAATGATAAATCGCCAATCAATACCAGCCAAAAAGATAATAAATATTCCTGACATGACAATTAATATAGCTGTACCTAAATCCGGTTGCATTGCAACAAGTAAAGTTGGCACACCAATAATAGCCAAGGTTTGTAATGTGGTTTTTAAAGGTGGAGGACAGCCATCACGATGAATAAATTTAGCAACCATTAATGGCACGGCTATTTTTGCAATTTCTGATGGTTGAAATCGCAATACACCTAAGTCTAACCATCTTTGTGCGCCTTTACTGGTGTAACCAAAAATATCAACAAACAGTAAAATGATAATACAAAAAATATAAAGATAGGGAGCCCATTTTTCATAGGTTCGAGGTGAAAATTGAGCTAAAAATATCATGATAAAAAAACCAAGGAGTATTTGTATCACTCGCTTTTGTATCATATCGATATTTTGCCCACTCGCACTCCAAAGAATATATAAGCTATAACAGAGTAGTAGCGTTATAAATAGAAAAAAAAGGGGATCAATATGTATCTTTTGCCAAAAAGATTTTTTGATGTTATTCATAATTAATTTTCATATCCTGTATCTTGAGCTGCGTCATCGAGATCAGTGGAGTGATTGCCTAATAGATAAAAATCAAGAATTTTGCGTGCAACCGCACCACCATTTGAGCTTCCGCCCCCTCCATTTTCAAGTACAATAGCCAATGCTATTTTGGGTTTATCGTAAGGCGCATAAGCAATAAATAATGCATGATCACGTAAATGCTCGGGAATATTGTTCGCATTATAAGTTTCGTTTTCTCTTAAACCATACACTTGTGCTGTTCCTGATTTTCCTGCTGCTTGATATTGAGCGCCAGCATACACTTTACGTGCTGTTCCTCGTGAACCAAACATCACTCTATACATCCCTTCTTTCGCTAAATCCCAATAATTTGTTTTAACTTCTGTTAAATTATTTGGCTGTTCAAATTGAACGGGATCAATGTGAAACTGATCTTCATTGGAATTTAAAATATCACTCTTTTTATACAGTAAAAAATGGGGGGTATAAGTTTTTCCATTATTAATTAAGATAGTTAATGCTTTTGCCATTTGCATTGGTGTTGCAGTCCAGTATCCTTGACCAATGCCAACAGGGATAGTGTCTCCTTGTAACCAGGATTTTTTATGACGTTTACTTTTCCATTCTCGACTTGGCATAACAGCGCGTGTCTCTTCACTTGGTGACATATCAATTCCAGTGCGTTGACCATAGCCAAATTTAGTCATCCATAAACTTAAACGATCAATCCCCATATCATAAGCAACTTGATAAAAATAGGTATCTACTGATTCTTCTATCGCTTTTAGTACATCAACCCGACCATGTCCCCATTTTAGCCAGTCTCGGTAACGTCTTTCAGTTCCCGGTAATTGCCACCATCCAGGATCGTTAACCACGCTTTTGGGCGTTACAACCCCTTCACTTAATGCAGCTACAGAAATAAAGGGTTTTACGGTTGAAGCAGGTGGATAAGCCCCCAACAAAGCCCGATTAAATAATGGTTTGTTCGGATCATTGAGTAATTCATTATATTTTGCACTTGATATCCCTCCAACAAAATCATTTGAATCATAACTAGGGCTTGAGACCATCGCTAGGACTTCCCCGTTATTGGGATCAATCGCCACCACAGCAGCTTTGCGCCCAGCAAGAAGTTTTTCGATGTAAAGTTGTAATTTGAGATTTATTGATAAATAGATATCTTCGCCTGCTTGCGGTGGATGCTGTTCAAGCAGTCGGACGATACGTCCGCGACTATTAACTTCAACTTTTTCATAACCAGCTGTGCCATGTAATATGTTTTCATAATAGCGTTCAATGCCCATTTTTCCGATATTGAGCGTCGCAACATAATTACTGGTTTTATTTTCTTCTTCTAACCGCTTTTTATCTTGGCTATTTATTTTTGAGATATACCCCAGAATGTGAGTTAGTGATGCACCATAAGGGTAATAGCGGTGTTGTATTTTAACAATTGAGGCAAAAGGAAATCTGTGTTGATCGACAACAAATCGTGCAATTTGTTCTTTACTAAGGTTATCTTTTAGCGGAACGGGTCTGTGAGCTCGATAATTTCGTCTTTCTTTTTGGAAATTTTCAATATCTTCATCTGTCAAATCAACCACTTTTTTTAATTGTTCAAATTGTTCATTCAGATTTTTGGTTTTATCAGGAATAATGTTTAGTTGATAGGTGATATTATTACTGGCTAATGGCGTTCCATTACGGTCATAAATCATGCCGCGACTAGGAGGAATAGGTATAATTTCGATACGATTATTATTTGATTTAGTACTGTAATAACTAAAATTAGCAATTTGAAGATCCGCTAAATTCACTAATAAAATAATAATCAAAAAGATAATTACCACAAAAGCAAACAAAGCTCTACGCAGGAATAAGTTTGTTTCTGCTGAATGATCCCGAATATTAGTTCGCTTTTTTTTTGTTGTAATAGGGATAATAATACTCCTTAAATACTGCTTTTTAATTGATGCTCTTGTTGTTCCCATTGTTCATAAGCGTTGACAATTCTGGCAACTACCGGATGACGAACAACATCTTCACTATTAAAAAAGTTAAAACTAATTTCATCAACTTGGCTTAAAACTTCAATTGCATGACGTAAACCGGATTTTTGGTGACGCGGTAAATCAATTTGAGTGATATCCCCTGTTATAACAGCTTTTGAGTTAAAGCCAATGCGTGTTAGAAACATCTTCATTTGTTCTATTGTGGTGTTTTGGCTTTCATCGAGAATAATAAATGCATCATTTAGAGTACGACCACGCATATACGCTAGTGGCGCAACTTCAATCACGCTTTTTTCAATCAGTTTTTCGACTTTTTCAAAACCCAGCATTTCAAATAGCGCATCATAAAGTGGGCGTAAATACGGGTCGACTTTCTGGCTTAAATCACCTGGTAAGAATCCAAGTTTTTCACCCGCTTCAACAGCGGGTCGAGTCAGTACTATCCGACGAATCTGTTGCTTTTCTAATGCATCAACAGCAGCTGCCACCGCTAAATAGGTTTTACCCGTTCCCGCAGGCCCAATACCAAACGAGATATCATAATCTAAAACATGCGCAATATATTGAGCCTGATTGGGCGTTCTTGGTTTGATTACCCCACGTTTTGTTTTAATCATCACCATTTTACTTCCATGCTGATCAGTATAAGCAGGAAGATGTTCTTTCATTTTTTCAAGCGCACCGGATTCTTTTATCGCTAAATGAATGTGTTCGGGTTCAATATCAATAATGTTGTTTTTGGTTTTAGTTTGTTGATAAAGTGACTTTAAAATCTGATCGGCTGCGTTAACACAAATCTGATCACCGGTAATCAAAAATAGATTACCTCGATGATTAATTTCAATACCAAGTCGACGTTCAAGTTGTTTTACGTTGTCATCATGAGGGCCACAAAGACTATTTAATCTTTGATTATCATCTGGTTCAAGCACGGTTTGATGTGTAATAATTTTCAATGATAAGCCCTCTAATCATTCATGTTAATTGCTAAGATATCCTTCACATAAAGGACATTTTTCAACACCTTTTAAAAATTCCTTTTTACAATGATGACAAGTAACAATATTTCCCGATACTATCTGATCAACCAGTTTTGTAGCCTGTTGTTCATCTAATCCTTGCGTTTTTAGTTTATTGATCATCATTGAGATTGGTGTACCACTTTTTAATTCTTGCTCAACATCCTGACCAATTTCTTCTTCTAATGTAGGCGGTACATATTTTAAAACATTTTCATTATATTCTGAATGACAATGATTACATCTAATGTATCTTCCTAATGTTTGAAAACTGAATATTGGTATAAAAAACAATGTAAAATATCTTGCCACTTTAACTTGCGTATATTGTTGTTGTTTTTCATCAGTTTTGATGTTTTGCTGTGTACAACAACTAGGGCAATTAAATTGCCCTGTTTTTTCGTTTACTTCACGACCTCTCGAGCCGAATATAATAAGCATTTTTTTCTTTCCTTTCCATTATGATAAAATATTATTTTTTTAATAATTCAATATGTTATTTTTATTATGGTTGGTAGATACCGACACCTAAATCGTTTTCTTTACGGGTTCTTGAGATTACAGACATAGGAGATTCACTCACACGCAGATCCATTTCATTCTCGGTACGCACAACTTTACCTCTTAATGAATTTGGATAAACATCGGTAATTTCAACATCAACAAATTTACCAATCATATTAGGATGACCTTCAAAGTTAACAATACGGTTATTTTCAGTTCTGCCCGTTAGTTCCATCAGATCTTTCTTAGATGGTCCTTCGACTAAAATGCGTTGCACGGTATTTAACATACGACGGCTAAATTGCATTGCTTGTTGATTGATACGTTCTTGTAGGATATAAAGACGTTGTTTTTTCTCGTCTTCAGAAACGTTATCTTCCATTTCTGCCGCTGGTGTACCAGGGCGTGCAGAATAGACAAAGCTATAGCTTAAGTCAAAATTGACATCAGCAATTAATTTCATGGTTTGTTCAAAATCTTCTTGTGTTTCACCCGGGAATCCAACAATAAAATCAGAACTAATTTGAATGTCTGGACGGACTTTGCGTAGTTTTCGGATAATTGATTTGTATTCAAGTGCCGTATGCGTACGTTTCATTAAATTTAAAACACGATCCGATCCACTTTGCACGGGTAGATGTAAAAAGTTAACTAATTCAGGCGTATCACGATAAACATCGATAATATCATCAGTAAACTCAATTGGATGACTGGTTGTAAAACGAATACGGTCAATACCATCAATGGCAGCGACTAACCGAAGTAGTTCTGCAAATGAACAAATATCGCCATCGAAGGTTGGTCCTCGATAAGCATTGACATTTTGACCAAGCAGATTAACTTCACGCACACCTTGTTCTGCCAGTTGAGCTATTTCATAAATTACATCGTCACAAGGTCGGCTCACTTCTTCACCACGGGTATAAGGTACCACACAATAGGTACAATATTTATTACATCCTTCCATAATCGAGACAAACGCTGTCGGACCTTCACTGCGAGGTTCAGGTAAGCGATCAAACTTTTCAATTTCAGGAAAACTTACATCGACAACATGATTTCCTTTTCCACTTCGAATTTGCTCTATCATTTCCGGTAAACGGTGAAAAGTCTGCGGACCGAAAATAATATCGACAAAAGGTGCACGTTTACGAATATGCGCACCTTCTTGAGAAGCCACACATCCACCAACCCCAATGATAATTTCGGGATTATGTTGTTTTAAATTTTTCCAACGTCCTAATTGATGAAAAACTTTTTCTTGCGCTTTTTCTCGAATCGAGCAAGTATTTAATAATAAAATATCTGCTTCTTCTGCGTTGTCTGTTAATGTTAAACCGTGGGTGGATTCAAGGAGATCTGCCATTTTGGTTGAATCATATTCATTCATTTGGCAGCCCCAAGTTTTGATATGTAATTTTTTGCTCATCAATAACTCAGCTATATTTAATTGTTAAAATGAAAACGGGTTTAAATCCGCGATTTTAGCGTGCCATATTGTAATCCTTTGTGAATGTAGGGTCTATAATAAAATAATAATTGTTATCTAAAAAAAATAATTTCAATTTAACCTTTTTAATTTATGCTTAAAACAGTTAACATAAAATTACTAATTAATTGTTATATTTTTCATTTTTTTGGATTATAGTTACCACTACTGATTTGTATCATTTGGTTCTACCATAGGATTTTTCAGTATTAACATAGTTGTCAGCAGGAACTACACAAAGTTATGCTACCAACTTGAATGACTAACCATTTGTTAGAATTTCTCGTCAGAACTTATTTTAAATATTTCAAAATGATTTGAATAATTCAGAAATATTTAAACAAAATAAATCCATCTAGTGTAGTCGTTTTTAAGACTATTGCTATTTAGATTTTAAATGACATAATGAGGGCGAGTGACTTAGGTTACTCGTCTTTTTGTAACGATAATCTTTATATTTATTTCAGATGCTCTTAATAACTCTATCAATCAATTAAATATTTTTAATTTTTAGTCACTAAATTACCTTTCATATTTTTATTCTAAATGATATACTACTTAGCAGTTACTAAATGCTTTCTTTATTAAATTAAAGATTGACTTTAGTTAACAATCGGTGCTTATTGTTGGAGGACTACAACTAACAATACTTTAGCACTGAATTGACTGGCCATTAAGCTAGATTTTCTCGTTAATGTTTGTTGGGATAAATTTAACGAGAAGTAACTCGTTATTTATCAGTAGTCCTCCTTTTTAAAGGAATCGATATAACTGCTAAATACAGTTTATAACATACTCTTTTGGTAGTTTTCAAAGTTCTTCCAATTGAGTGAGAGAGTAACTTCTGTTACTCTCTTTTTTTTAATTTTATGAATATGTTTTCGAATTAAAGCAAAAGCTTTTTTTGCAACGATGCGAAACAGTTATAATTCTTGGTAACTTTTACCATTCACAATAATTTATGTTATTATCCGCCTTAATTTAATTATTGAAAGTGCCTAGATATGTCAAAAACGTTCAGTCCAACAAAACGCCTTTTAGTTAAAGGTATTCTTGCGACTTGTTTATTGTCTGTCACTCGTGTTGCTCTTGCTTCAGCAATGGCACAAATGGTCGCTGTTCGTATTTGGCCTTCCTCTACTTACACACGAATTACGTTAGAATCTAATAGTAAGCTTAAATACAAAAGTGCTGCATTATTTAACCCAGATCGATTAGTGATCGATATTGATAATATCAATTCAAATCCTGTTTTAAAAAGTATTTCATCGAAAGTATTAAGTCACGATCCTTACATCAAATCAATTCAAGTTACCCAGCTGGATGCTAAAACGGTTAGAATCATGATCGAAGCTAAGCAAGGAATAGACCCCAATACTTTTACGTTACCCCCTGTAGCCGAATTTAAAAACCGTTTAGTCATCGATCTTTATCCTTCAAAACAATCTTCAATAACAGATGATGATCCTTTATTAGCACTGTTAGAAGAATATACAAAAGGTGATCTAAACCAACAGCAAGCTGAGATCAAACCACCCATTAATAAAAAGAAAAATAGCCCGATTATTGTGATGCTCGATCCCGGTCATGGCGGTGAAGATCCGGGTGCGATTGGCTATAACAAAACCAGAGAAAAGGATATTGTTTTACAAATTGCACGCAGAACTTTTAATTTATTGAAAAAAGAGCCGAATGTTAAAGTTTATATGACCCGTAATGAAGATGTGTTTATCCCATTGAAAGTACGAGTAGCTAAAGCACGATCTTTACATGCCGATCTTTTTATTTCTATCCATGCAGATGCATTTACCAGTCGATCAGTTAGAGGATCTTCTGTATTTTCATTATCCACCCGAGGGGCGACAAGTTCGGCAGCAAATTATTTGGCTCAAACACAAAATAATGCCGATCAAATAGGTGGCGTGAGTCGCAGTGGTGATAAATATTTAGATAATACTATTTTAGATTTAGTCCAAAAAACAACTATTAGCAACGGTGTATTATTAGGTAATGCTATATTAAATCGACTAAAAGGCGTCAATAGTTTACATAAACCTTCACTTGAAAAAGCAGGTTTTGCTGTTTTAAAAGCCCCTGATATTCCTTCTGTTTTGGTGGAAACCGCTTTTATTAGTAATATTAACGAAGAAAAAAAATTAAAAACCGCTTCTTTCCAGAATCAAGTATCAAAAGCGATTGTTAGTGGTATCAAAGATTACCTGAAAAAGCGTAAAAATTAATATTTCTTTCTCAGGTAAGAATTAAAATTATCGTCAATTAACTTTAGTAATAATCGTTAAACATCTATCCGCATTTAATTGTGGAATAGTCAGTTTAATATTCTGTTTAAGTTCAAACCCATCAGGGATAGGATCTTGTTCACTACCTTTTAAAGCATAAAACGATCCCTGTTGATTTGGTAGATGCTGACACCAAGTGAGCATATCTTGTAATGAAGCAAACGCTCGGCTAATGACCCCATCAAACTGTTGTTCGGTATAGTCTTCTATGCGGCTTTGCACCGGATTAATATTATTCAGTTTTAATTCAAATTTTACCTGTTTTAAAAAACGAATACGTTTTCCTAAACTGTCAACTAAATCAAATTGTTTATCCGGATTGATGATCGCTAATGGTATACCAGGTAACCCAGGTCCTGTTCCGACATCAATAAAATGTTCGCCCACTAAATAGGGCGATACCACTAAACTATCCATAATGTGTTTTACTAACATTTCGTTGGGATCACGCACAGCAGTTAAATTATAGGCTTTATTCCACTTATTCAGCATTTCAACATACTCAATAAGCAGATCAATTTGCTGATCTGTGATCAAAAGATCTGTTTGATCAATAAGATTAGTGAGTTTCTTTTTTAACATAATTCTTCTTTTTTAAATAAACTAATAACATTGATATTGCCGCTGGTGTTATGCCTGAAATACGTGAAGCTTGCCCGATCGATACTGGTTTATGCTGTTTCAATTTAGCGACAACTTCGTTTGATAATCCAGAAATTTCAGCATAATCAATATGCTCAGGAATTAATGTTTCTTCGTTACGTTTTTGGCGCTCGATTTCTTCAATTTGAAGTTTAATATATCCATCATATTTAACTTGAATTTCAACTTGTTCTGCAGCACTAGGATCAGTTAATCCAGGCGCAAATAGTGATAATGATTTCAATGTGTTATAGCTCATTTCAGGGCGTTTAAGTAACTCTTCACCATTTGCTTCTTTGGTTAAATTAGCACTTAAAACGGCATTCACTTCATCAATAGTTTCAATATGTGGATGCACCCATATATCGCGTAAACGTGCTCTTTCTTGTTCTATCGCTTCAAATTTTTCATTAAATTTTTGCCAACGATAATCATCAACCATGCCTAGCTTACGACCAATTTCAGTTAAACGAATATCAGCGTTATCTTCACGTAACATCAAACGATATTCAGCACGAGAAGTAAACATTCGATAAGGTTCGTTGGTGCCTAACGTACAAAGATCATCAACCAGTACACCTAAATAAGCTTGATCACGCGTTGGATACCATTGATCTTGATCATAAACGAACCGTGCGGCATTTAAACCTGCTAACATGCCTTGAGCAGCTGCCTCTTCATACCCTGTTGTCCCATTAATTTGTCCAGCTAAAAATAGCCCTTTGATCACTTTACTTTCAAGTGTAGGTTTGAGATCACGAGGATCAAAATAATCATATTCGATCGCATACCCGGGTCTGATGATATTAGCATTTTCAAGACCTTTCATACTACGTACAAAAGCAAGTTGCGTATCAAATGGTAAACTGGTTGAGATCCCATTTGGGTATATTTCGTTACTATCTAATCCTTCTGGCTCTAAATAGATCTGATGAGAATTGCGATCTGAAAAACGCATAATTTTGTCTTCAATTGAAGGACAATATCTTGGACCTACGCCTTCAATCACCCCTGTGTACATTGGGCTTCGATCTAAGCTGTTACGAATGATCTCATGTGTCGTTTCGTTTGTGCTTGTTATATAACATGGGATCTGTTTTGGGTGCTGATTAGCATTACCTAAAAACGAAAATACCGGAACAGGATCATCTCCATATTGTGTACCTAATTTAGAAAAATCAATTGTTCGGGCATCAATACGCGGTGGCGTACCTGTTTTTAATCTTCCCATTCTAAATGGGTATTGATGTAATGATTTAGATAGTCCAATTGAGGCAGGATCCCCTGTTCTTCCTCCACTGTAATTATCTAAACCAATATGGATTTTTCCATTTAGAAAAGTGCCAGCCGTTAAGACGACGGCTTTAGCTTTAAAAGAGACGCCCATTTGCGTTTTAACTCCGGTGATCTGATCGTTTTCAATGATCACATCTTCTACGGATTGTTGAAAGAGCATTAAGTTTTCTTGGTTTTCAAGTGTTGTTCTGATCACTTTTCGGTAAAGCGATCGATCCGCTTGTGCACGTGTTGCTCTGACCGCTGGACCTTTACTGCTATTAAGGATCCTAAATTGGATCCCTGCAAGATCAATCGCATGAGCCATTAATCCGCCCATGGCATCGATTTCTTTTACCAAGTGACCTTTACCAATACCACCTATAGCAGGATTACAGGACATTTGTCCTAATGTATTGATATTATGGGTTAAAAGTAGTGTTTTGCGGCCCATTCTTGCTGATGCCATGGCAGCTTCTGTGCCAGCATGACCGCCGCCGACAATAATGACATCAAAAAGATCTGGATAAAACATATAAAGCCTCGTTGTTATTTTCTATGAAGATGATTGTTAGTTCAGACATGTTGTTTTGATCTAAATTAGCGTTAGCGATTTTACTCATCTTTTTGAATACGTCAAATGATCTAATTTGATCGCCATTTAAATTAAATAAGATCTTTTATGTGATCTTTTTATTTTTATTACTACTAGAGTGGATCCTTTCTGTTGATAACTGGATATAGTAATTATTTTATAGGATCTTATTGATCCTGTAACACTGTTAATTGATCGGATCTTTGTTGATCTAAACTTGTTGATAATTAGCTTAGTTATCCACAATTGGTTTTGTCATTTAGGTTATTAATAGCCTTATCACAGCTTATTACTTTCTTTTAGCACAGAGTTATCCACAAAAATATATTTTGATTGCTTATTTTTTGGTCTTTTTGTTGGCTGTTTTTTAATAGTTTACTGATAAAATATATCGAGGGTTTTTTGAATAACGATTTTTTATTTTTTTAAATTGTTCCTTTTTTATAAAATTCTTTTATTTTTACAAAAGCAAATTTATACTTAACTAGATTAATTTTTTAGTGTGAGGTTACTTTATTACTCTTTCACAATTACCGTTGCCTTTTTCATTACCAAATAGTGAAACTTTCGACAGTTTTTATATAGGTGATAATCAATTATTACTTGATTCATTGCAAACTTTATTGGTTAAGCAAGGTTTCAATGTATTTTATATGTGGTCGGCAAGTGCTGCTGGTCGTACTCATCTATTGCATGCCTCAAGTCAAAATAAACTGGCTAGTTATATTCCTTTAAAACAGTATTTCCACCTTGTTCCCGAAATTTTACAAGGGTTGGATAATTATGATTTAGTTTGTTTAGATGATATTGATGCTATTGCAGGCAATCGGGATTGGGAAGAAGCTATTTTTGATTTATTTAACCGTCTGACTGAAAAAAATATTAGTAAATTATTGATTACTGCCAGTGCACCCCCTAAACAGGTTTCTTTTATATTGCCTGATTTGGTATCACGACTTAGTTGGGGGCAAGTTTATCAATTAAAAGAATTAAGTGATGATGATAAGCTTAAGGCGTTACAACTACGAGCCCAATTAAGCGGTTTTGAATTATCGACTGAAGTTGGATTATTTTTATTAAAGCGTGTCCATCGTGATATGCGTACCCTGTTTTCTTTGTTAGAAAAGTTTGAAGTAGCAACATTAGCGGAACAACGTAAGTTAACGATTCCTTTTATTAAAAATATTTTGGATTTGTAATATGAGTAATAAGCCTGAAGCTATCGTTTTTTTTGATTTAGATGGGACTTTATTTAATAGTCAAATAGAGGTTTTAGCAAGTTCAGTTGAGGCAATAAGAAAGCTAAAGCAAAATAATATTATTCCAATGCTTGCTACAGGTCGTACACCTTGTGAAGTGACCGATTTAATGAAAAAATTGTCGATTGATTCTATTATCGGTATGAATGGGCAAATTGTTCTATATAAAGGCGAGAAAGTTTTTACGAATAATATCGATAAAGATTTAATCGCCAGAATGTATCAGTTTTCAAAACAGCAAATGAATATTCCTTTAGCTTTTTATAATGATGAAATAATGCGTATTTCTGAGTGTACTCAAGCCGCAAAAACGTTTTATCACTATCTTAAACAACCTATTCCCCCTGTTGATGATCTGCTTTATCTAAACGAACCGATTCAAATGATGTTATTGTTGTGCGAAGAAGGTGAATCTGTTTATCGTGATGCTTTTCCGGAATTAACGTTTATACGTAACACGCCATATTGCGTTGATGTTTTTAATCATGGTGGATCTAAAGGTAACGGTATTAATCAGTTATTGCAAAAAAAAGGATTCACTGATGTGCCAACTTACGCATTTGGTGATGGGATGAATGATTTTGAGATGTTTACAACCGTTAATCACCCGATAGCAATGGCTAATGCTGTGGACAAATTAAAAGATCAAGCTGAATTTGTCACTGATTCCAATGATAATGATGGGATTGCAAAAGCCCTAAAAAAATTTGGTTTGATTTAAATATTGTTACTGATAAATCACCCCTAAAGATACCGCTTGGTTTGCACCAGTCACTTCTGGAATATTCGACGGAATATTATTAAGTCGACAATAGGCAAGCCAAGCGAATGCTATTGCTTCCATATCATCACTGTTTATTCCTTTTTCACTAGTAGTTAACACGTTCCAATTAGGCAATAACGCAGATAGTCTTTGCATGATAAGTGGATTTTTTGCGCCTCCACCACACACTAAAAGTTCACATGGCAATTCTGTATTAATGGATAATTTTATTATTTCTTGCACGATAGATAATGCAGTTAATTCAACCAGTGTTGCTTGAATATCTTCAGATTTTAATGTGATACCTGTCAATTTTTGACGTAACCAAGATAGGTTAAACAGTTCTCGTCCTGTGCTTTTAGGGGCGGGTAATTGAAAATAATCTTCATTTAATAATTTAGTGAGAAGTTTGGTATCCATTTTTCCTGTTTTTGCCCATTTAGCATCGTTATCATAATTTTTACCAAGACAAGCCTTTATCCAACCGTCAAGCAATACATTACCCGGTCCGGTATCGTAACCGATGACGGGCTGATGTGGAATAAGTACCGTGATATTGCTTATTCCACCAATATTTAATATCACACGATTAATTGATGGATTTTCAAGTTGTGATTTATGAAAAGCAGGCACTAAAGGTGCGCCTTGTCCACCATAAGCAATATCTTTTCGTCTAAAATCAGCGATGGTAGTAATGCCTGTTAGGGCGGCAATGATATTGGCATCGCCAATTTGCATCGTAAAAGGGTTTGCACCTAATGGTGAATGGTAAATAGTTTGTCCATGACATCCAATTGCTTTAATTTTATTACGTTCTATTTTATGGTGTGTTAAAAATTGATTCACATGATGGGCATAAACTAAGCCTAACTGATGATCCAGTTCACCTAAATCTTGTAATGAAGTCTGTTTGGTTTCACAAAGGGTCAGTAATTGTTGTTTAATATCATCTGGCAGCGAATAACATTTGCTGGCTATTGATTTAACTTTTCCTGCGGTAATATCAACTAAAGCAATATCTACCCCATCCATGCTGGTACCTGACATAATACCAATATATAAATTGTGCATAATACTAACCTTGTCGTATGATTTGGCCGGTTTTTATATCCCTAATTTCAGAAGGTGAAGCCCTGTGTCCGGTTTCACCTTGTAAAATAGGAAACTGTTCACCAAATTGTAATGCAACTTCGTTTGCGGTAAAACAAGGCGGATAATTTGAAAGATTCGCACTTGTTGAAACTAAAGGTTTACCAAATAGGTTGCATAATGTACATACTAATGGATGATCAGTAACACGTACTGCAATCGAATCAAATTGTCCGGTTAAAAATTGTGGGGTATTTTTATTCTTAGGAAAAATCCAAGTAACCGCACCTGGCCAACTGGTAAGAGCTAACTGTTTTTGTTGATAGGTCAAGGCTGACTCATCGATGTAAGGAATAAGTTGATCATAATGGCTGGCAATGAGAATTAAACCTTTTTCAATGGGACGGCGTTTTAAATCAAGCAGATTCATTACTGCGGTTTGACAATCAGGATCACATCCTAATCCAAAAACGGATTCGGTTGGATAAGCAACAACTTCGCCTTTTTTTAGCAAGTCATCAATTTCTTTTATTGATAATAAATTTACCATTTACAGTTGGATATAGAATTATAGGATATGAAAATCATATTAAACCGAGGTGTATTGAATTGCAAATTGGCTCTGTCTATTGTGAAATATTGTTGATACAGGAAGTAAAAATCAAAGTTAACAAGGTTACTTGATTATTGCCAATTCATTTGAGGAAAATATTGAACGGTTAATTCAACCATCTGTTGCATATTAATGATATGCAATCTTTTATCAATAAACGGATCAAGTCCACGCGCTGTTATATCATTATCTAAAATATAACAATGTTGAGTTTTTTCTAAAATAGCATTAAGAACAGGAGTATTTTGTAACGCAACAAATACGCCATTTTGCCAAAATAAGACCGCATCTTGGGCACAGATAAGTTGTGGATCGATTATTGATTGGTTATCCGTTGAAATAGTATGTAGCATGTTTTTTCACTTATTATGTCAAGACATGATATTAAAGTTAAAATTTACTCAAAAATTGAGTTAATTTTGGTTAGTACATCTTTAAAGGTTATTAGTATATAATAACAACTATTTATTAAGCAAAATATCCGTTATGAAACCTATTATTTTAGCCGACGAACAACAAACCATCTTCTTTGGAAAGCAGTTAGCAAAGCATTGTTTAAGTTATTTATTGAATAATAATAGTACAATAGTCATTTATTTAATTGGTGAGCTTGGTGCTGGAAAAACAACATTTAGTCGTGGTTTTTTACAACAATTAGGGCATGTTGGTAATGTAAAAAGTCCAACTTATACCTTAGTAGAATCATATCAATTTGATGATTTTTCAGTTTATCATTTCGACTTATATAGGCTTTATGATCCAGAAGAACTTGAGTTTATGGGGATTCGTGAATATTTTGCTTCGCGATCTATTTCTTTAATAGAGTGGCCACAGCAAGCACAAGGTATTTTGCCAATTGCAGATATCGAAGTTCATTTAAACTATTTAAAACTTGAACGCACAGCGACTTTATTGGCAAAAACGGAAAAAGGTCAAGCTATTATTAATCAACTACACTTAGCGAATACATGATGAAAAAATTATTTACTTTTGTGATGTTATTGTTGCTTTGCAGTTCTGCTTATGCTGCTAAAGTGGTGATTGCTGTTGATGCAGGACATGGTGGCAAAGATTCAGGTGCGATAGGTAAAAATAAATTATATGAAAAGACCGTAACCCTTTCTATTGCTAAAAAACTGACAACTTTACTCAATAACGATCCAAAATTTAAAGGTGTATTAACTCGAACCAGTGATAATTTTATTTCGGTATCCAAACGTTCAGAGATTGCGCGTAATAGTAAAGCTAATTTGCTTATATCAATCCATGCTGATGCAGCGCCGAATCGTAGTGCTACTGGTGCTTCAGTGTGGGTATTATCAACTAAGCGAGCTGATACTGAACTTGGGCGTTGGATTGAGCAAGAGGAAAAACAGTCACAATTATTAGGTGGCGCAGGCGATGCACTGAGCGATGGTCATGATGCTCATTTAAGTCAAGCGGTACTCGATTTGCAATTTTCTTATTCACAACGTGTAGGCTATGAGTTAGCGACCCAAGTGTTAAAAGCGATGAACGGTACAATCAAATTGCATAAAAATAAACCTGAGCATGCAAGTTTAGGTGTATTGCGATCCCCAGATATTCCATCAATTTTAATTGAAGTTGGTTTTATATCAAATGTGGGGGAAGAAAAATTAATTGGTAGTAGTGCGCATCAAGATAAAATTGCCAAAGCAATTTATCTAGGTATAAAAAATTATGTAAAGCAAAATCCTAAGTTTGGAGAAAGACATTAATGGCTATTCATATTCTATCACCTCAGTTAGCAAATCAAATTGCAGCTGGCGAAGTGGTAGAGCGTCCGGCATCGGTTATTAAGGAATTAATTGAAAATAGTTTAGATGCTGGTAGTACGCAAATTGATATTGATTTGGAACAGGGTGGATGTAAATTAATCCGCGTTCGAGATAATGGTTGTGGAATTAATAAGAGTGAATTAGCCTTAGCGTTAGCTCGTCATGCAACAAGTAAAATTAATACTTTAGACGACTTGGAGGCGATTGTAAGTCTGGGATTTAGAGGAGAAGCGCTTGCTAGTATTAGTTCAGTTTCTCGATTAACGTTAACTTCTCGTACTGCTGAACAATCTGAAGCCTGGCAAGTTTATGCTGAAGGTCGTGATATGTCCCCCACCATTAAACCTGCAGCACATCCAGTGGGTTCAACAGTTGAAGTGTTGGATCTATTTTATAATACACCTGCTAGACGTCGCTTTTTGAAAACCGAAAAAACGGAATTTATGCATATTGAAGAGTTTATCAGACGTATTGCGTTGGCGCGTCCTGATGTGACATTTAACTTGCAACATAATGGTAAATTAGTTAAACAATATCGTGCATCTGAGTTAGATAAGCGCGTTGAATCAGTGTGTGGTCGTGCTTTCATTCAAAAAGCAGTAAAGTTAGATTGGCAACATGATGATTTGTTGATTCAAGGATGGGTTGCTAGTAATGAAGTTAGCGATCTACAATATTTTTATGTTAATGGGCGCGTAATTAAAGATAAATTACTCAATCATGCTTTACGACAAGCTTATGTAAACCGAACGAACGAACAACAAAGTTATGTTGTTTTTTTACAGCTTGATCCAAAGCAAGTTGATGTCAATGTTCATCCAGCTAAACATGAAGTTCGTTTTCATGAGGCTAGACTTGTTCATGATTTTGTTTATCAAGCTATTGTTATGGCACTGGAGTCGTCAGTTGAATCCACATTACCTTTAGAAGATAACCAAACTAAAATCGCTTTTACACCGAATAGACAAGCGGCGGGTGATAATATTTTCAATCGACAAACCAACCCGTTACCTTATTCTACGAATAAGCCATTTCCTCAAAAGATAACCAATAATGTAAAAGAAAATAATGCGCTGTACGGACAACTTGTTAATGTTGATGCTCAGCAAAACCGTCAGAATCAAGAGCAAAAACAACAGATTGATTTACCACAGGATCATCACATTACTGAACCACAAAAAGCGGTGATTGAAACTTTATTCCCGAAACGAACAACTCCTTTACAGTCATCATTACAACACCAATTTGATAGTTCATCATTAGTCCAATTTGGTCGAGTTTTAACTGTTATTCAACCTGATATTGCATTACTGGAAAAATATGAAGACAGTGAGCAAAAACTAATGTTAATGAAGCTACCTGTTGCAAAGCAAAAAGTGAATGCGATTAAATTATTATCGCAAGAATCTGAAAAATTACTGATTCCATTAACAATTTTAATTAATCGCAAAGAAGAGCAAGTTCTTACGCACTATAAAGCACAATTAACCTTTTTAGGCTTCGATTTTTATTTTGAAAAAGCAAAATTACATTTGCAAAACGTTCCTAAAATGTTACGTACGACAAATTGGCAACAGTTATTACCTGCTTTAATTTCTTTTTTATCTGCTGAAAATACAACTATCGATCCTACTCAAATTGCCAGTTGGTTAGCTATTGAATGCGAAGATAACAGTATGGTCAGTTGGAGTGTCGCTAACGTAATTCAATTGCTTGCTCAATTAGAACAGATAGATATTAAACTATTAAATCAAGAAACGTTTTTATACCCTATTGATATTCAAACTATTACGCAATCAATTTTATTATGAGTAAACCAAAAATTATTTCGTTAATGGGGCCAACTGCATCAGGTAAAACTGCCTTTGCTATGGCACTTTATGATCGTTATCCTATTGATATAATTAGTGTGGATTCTGCGCTTATTTATCGTGGGATGAATATTGGCACAGCAAAACCAACACAATCGGAATTACAAATATACCCTCATAAATTAATTGATATCTGTGATCCGTCTGAAAGTTATTCTGCTGCAAATTTTCGGTCTGATGCGATTTCAGCAATTGAAAACACCTTGAATAATGGTCGAATTCCACTATTAGTGGGGGGAACAATGCTCTATTTCAAAGCTTTAATTGAGGGACTTTCACCTCTGCCAGCAGCGAATAGTGAAATACGTCAGCAAATTGAAGAAAAAGCCAATAAATATGGTTGGCAGTCAATTCACGAAGAGTTAAAAAAAGTCGATCCCGTTTCGGCAAGTAGAATTCATCCTAATGATCCACAGCGTCTTAATCGTGCTTTGGAAGTTTATTTAATTTCCGGAAAAAGTTTAACTGAATTGACACAACATAGTGGAGAACTATTACCTTACGATATTATGCAATTTGCCATTATGCCACCAGATAGAGCGGAGTTGCATCAACGTATTGAACAACGTTTTTTACAAATGTTAGAACTTGGCTTTGAAGATGAAGTTAAACGATTAATGGAACGTGGAGATTTACATCCAAATTTACCTTCTATACGTTGTGTCGGTTATCGTCAAATGTGGGAATATTTAAGTGGTGAAATAAGTTATGATGAAATGGTCTTTAAAGGGATTTGTGCCACACGGCAATTAGCGAAAAGACAGATTACCTGGCTAAGGGGCTGGAAGCAACCAATCACATGGTTAAATGGGAATAATATGGATTCTGTTTTCCAAAATATATAATGATGTCAATTGTTTTAATTTTCTTTTTTAACCTTTTAAGTTAAAATAGAAAATTGCATTTTCTTAAAATTTTTTGGATAATTGTCAAGATTCGGTATAATTTTTGTATTTTTTAGTTTAAATACATTAAAATTTTAGTTATTTGTGCATTAATCGCTTTTCGTTAGTTTTATAGCGATGCTTTTTATGTTATTTTGATAATACAGAAGTATCTTATGTCGCATTAAATATTATTTTTTGCGTTTACAATTATTTTATCTTCATTATTATTTCATCTATAAAGGATAAACTCATGTCAAAAGGGCAGTCATTACAAGATCCTTATTTAAATTTGCTTCGTCGCGAGCATATTCCTGTCTCAATTTATTTAGTCAATGGGATCAAATTACAAGGTCAAATTGAATCATTCGATCAATTTGTTATTTTATTAAAGAATACGGTAAGCCAAATGGTTTACAAACATGCTATTTCAACAGTCGTACCATCAAGACCTATTTCAGGATTGGTATCTCAGCCTGAAGAGGAAACTGAAAGCTGATAATTTCAGTGGAGAGTTCGATTGTTTGAACGATATAAAGGTGGTGAATCCGCCTTATTAGTGCATGTGTTCTTTCCCCAAGAAAGCGATATTGAGGATCTTAAAGAGTTTGAAATATTAGTTTCTTCAGCTCAGATAGATATTCTCGATATCGTGACAACTTCAAGAAAGGCGCCTCAAGCCAAATATTTTATTGGCGAAGGTAAAGCAATTGAAATCGCTGAAAAAGTGAAAGAATTAGATGCCTCTGTTATTTTAGTCAATCATACCCTAACGCCTACCCAAGAACGAAACCTCGAAAAATTGTGTGAATGTCGTGTTATCGATAGAACTGGATTGATTCTTGATATTTTTGCACAACGTGCAAGAACCCATGAAGGAAAATTACAAGTTGAATTAGCTCAATTACAGTATTTATCAACACGTTTAGTTCGTGGTTGGACTCATCTTGAGCGACAAAAAGGGGGAATTGGGTTAAGAGGCCCAGGCGAAACTCAATTAGAAACCGATAGGCGATTAATTCGTCATCGTATTCAATTAATATTATCTAAACTTGCCAAAGTTGAAAAACAGCGCAATCAAAACAGACAATCTCGAAATAAAGCAGATATTCCGACTGTATCTTTAGTGGGTTATACTAATGCCGGTAAATCAACACTGTTTAACGCATTAACACAAGCGGATGTCTATGCCGCAGATCAGTTATTTGCAACACTTGATCCCACTTTACGCCGAATAGTTGTTGATGATGTAGGCGAAGTCGTGCTGGCTGACACGGTTGGTTTTATACGCCATTTACCGCATGATCTTATTGCTGCATTTAAAGCAACCTTGCTTGAAACTCAAGAAGCAGCCTTATTATTACACATTGTTGATGCCGCTGATCCCAACTTTTTAGATAACATGCAAGCGGTTGAAGAGGTTTTGTTGGAAATAGACGCTGATGAAATTCCAACACTATTAGTCATGAATAAAATTGATTTAATCGAAGATAAACAGCCAAGTATTGATCGTGATTCAAATGGTGTACCAATTCGTGTTTGGATTTCTGCTGAAAATGGTTTAGGATTAGATCTCTTATTTACGGCATTAACAGAAAGACTTGCTAGGCAAATTCAAGTTTGCCAATTAAACTTACCAATTCATTTAGCAAAACTAAGAAGCCGTTTATATCAGCTAAATGCAGTTGAACACGAAGTAATTAATAGCGATGGTAGCTTCCATTTAGATGTAAGAATGCCTGCAATTGAATGGAACCGTTTGTGTAAACAAGAGCCAGATCTGTTATACTTTATCAATACGCAAAATAACAACTAATTGTTTAATGGAGCAAATAAAATATGGCGTGGAATCAGCCCGGCAATAACGGACAAGATAACGATCCATGGGGTAATAATAACAAAAAACCATCTAACTTACCTGGCGGTTTTTTTGATAAAATTAATGACCTCTTAAAAAAAGGTAATTCAGGCAACAATGGCGGATCTTCGGCTAATAAATTCCCGCTAAGTGTCATTATTGTTGTCATACTTATCATTTTACTCCTTATCTGGGGGGCAAGTGGTTTTTACACCATAAATCAAAGCCAACGTGGTGTAATTACTCGTTTTGGTCAAGTTCAACCTGAAATTATTCAACCCGGATTAAATTGGAGAATACCATTAGTAGACAAAGTTTATCCTGTTGATACTCAAGGTACTAAAAATTTCAATGTAAAAGGATTTATCGTCACGACAGGTGAAAACCTAGTGTTTGTTGAGATGAACGTACAATATCGTATTAATAATCCTTTAAAATATTTATTTAATGTCACAAATGTAGAAGATAGTCTGCGACAAGCGGCTGATAGTGCACTTAGAACCGCTGTCGGTAGTTCAAATATTGACGCAATTATTTCTGATGGACGCTCTGTACTTGAAAGTAGTACTAAAGATGAATTGGTCAATGTGATTACGCATTATGATATGGGTATAAATATTGTTGATTTGAACTTTCAGGTAGCGCGT
Source organism: Gilliamella sp. CG25 (assembly GCF_046635705.1). Taxonomy (NCBI): domain Bacteria; kingdom Pseudomonadati; phylum Pseudomonadota; class Gammaproteobacteria; order Orbales; family Orbaceae; genus Gilliamella; species Gilliamella sp. CG25. The sequence continues at coordinate 23,626 of NZ_JBIDFJ010000018.1, forward strand.
CCACCAGATGAAGTTCAAGATGCTTATGATGATGCTATCCGTGCTCAAGGTGATAGTGAGCGTGAAATTAAAAAGGCTGAAGCAGATAAAGTCCAAATCGTACAACAAGCAGAAGGTCGCTCAGCGAGAATTTTGGCCGATGCTAATGCTTATAAAGTACGTGTTGAACTTGAAGCTGCGGGTGATGTTGCACGCTTTGAAAAAATCCTACCTCAATATAAAGCAGCACCTGAAATCACTAAAGAACGTTTGTATATTGAAACCATGGAAAGAGTATTAACCAAAACCAATAAAGTTATTGTTAATGATAAAAGTGGTAACATTATGGTATTACCATTAGAAAAGTTATTTCAAAATAAAGAAATGACAAATTCTAATTCACCAACATCATCAAGTATCACGAGTGATTATAATTTTAATGTGTCTTCTGAAGCTGTAAAAAATCAGTCTCAAACGGCATCTGAATCACCAAAAACAAATAACAGTAGTAATAACTCAAACAGCGTAAGAAATACTACGCGGACTATGGGACGTTAAGGAGAAAAATATGAGAAAATTATTAATTCCTATAGTTTTAATATTAATTGGTGTATATATTTCAAGCGTTTATGTTATTGAAGAAGGTACACGAGGTGTTGTTTTAAGATTCAATAAAATCATTGGATTATCTGAACCTGGTTTACATTTTAAAATCCCGGGCATGGATACAGTTAAAGTAATTGATGCTAAAATTCAAACGACTAATAGCTCTAATAACAATAAAGAACAACGATTTTTTAATGTGCAAAAGAAAGAATTAATCGTCGACTATTTTGTGCAATGGAAAATTATTGATTTCAATCGTTATTATGAAACAGTCGCTGGTGGTAATAATGTCGAAGATTTATTATTAGCAAGACTAAACGGTCGTTTACGTGCTGAGATTGGTAAATTAAGTAATAAAGATATTATCAATGATTCTAATGCGGATACACAATCTCGTAATTCTTTGATGAATCGTGTTAAAGATGCGCTAAATGGTGGTGTTCAAGAAGTAACTGAAAATGTATCATCGGATGAACATAAAGAAATAGAAAGTAATAAAACAAGCTTACGTGCATTTGGTGTTGAAGTTATCGATGTGCGAATTAAGCAAATTAACTTTCCTGCTGAAGTTTCAGGCTCTATCTATGCCAGAATGCGAGCTGAACGTGAAGTTATTGCACGAGATAAACGTTTTGAAGGTGTAAGAAAAGCCGAAGAGACTCGAGCAGAAGCGACATTACAAGAAACAAAAATACTTTCGGAAGCTGAACGTCAATCACGTGCGATTCGTGGTGAAGGTGATGCCATTGCAGCTAAACTTTATGCGGATGCTTTTGGTAAAGACAGAGAATTTTTTAGTTTTATTCGAAGTTTAAAAGCTTATGAACAAAGTTTTTCTGGTAATGATGTAATGGTCATTAGTCCAGATAGTGAATTTTTTCAATACATGAAATTAAAATCTAATAACTAACAGAATGAGTAAAAGTCTATGAGTAATAATGTTGTTGTGTTAGGAACACAATGGGGTGATGAAGGCAAAGGTAAAGTTGTTGATTTACTCACAGAAAAAGCAAAATATGTTGTCCGTTATCAAGGTGGACATAATGCAGGACATACATTAGTCATTAATGGTGAGAAAACAGTATTACATCTTATTCCTTCAGGAATATTACGTAATGATGTTATTAGTATCATTGCCAATGGAGTTGTACTTTGTCCTGATGCTTTAATGAAAGAGATGAAAGAGTTAGAAAATAAAGGTATTCCGGTCAAAGAAAGATTACTCATTTCAGAATCATGTCCTTTGATTTTGCCTTATCATATTGCACTGGATCAAGCTCGTGAAAAAGCCCGTGGTAGTAAAGCGATTGGGACAACAGGTCGTGGGATTGGTCCGGCATATGAAGATAAAGTAGCTCGTCGTGGTCTTCGTGTCGGTGATTTACGTGATCGCCAAGCATTTGCAGAAAAATTGAAAGAAGTGATGGAATATCACAACTTCCAATTAGTCAACTATTACAAAGCAGAAGCGGTTGACTACCAAAAAGTGCTAAATGATACATTAGCGATTGCTGATATTTTAATTGCCATGATAGCTGATATTCCAGCACTATTAGAAGAAGCTCGCAAAAAAGGCGAAAGAATTATGTTTGAAGGTGCACAAGGTACATTACTTGATATTGATCATGGTACTTACCCTTTTGTGACTTCATCAAATACTACTGCTGGTGGGGTAGCAACGGGTTCTGGTTTCGGACCTCGTTATGTCGGTTATGTTTTGGGAATTGTAAAAGCTTATTCTACTCGTGTTGGCGCGGGCCCTTTTCCAACAGAACTTTTCGATGAGGTTGGCGAATATCTTTGTAAACAAGGGAATGAATTTGGTGCTACAACAGGACGCCGTCGCCGTACAGGATGGCTTGATGCGGTCGCTGTTAGAAAAGCAGTGCAACTTAATTCAGTTTCAGGTTTCTGTTTAACTAAACTTGATGTATTAGACGGATTAAAAGAAGTTAAAATCTGTGTGGGTTATCAATTACCTAATGGCGATGTGATTAAAAACGCCCCAGCTTCGGCTGAAGAGTGGAGCTTAGTTAAACCTGTTTATGAGTCCATGTCTGGTTGGAGCGAGTCAACTTTTGGTATTAAAAGCTATGATGCTTTGCCACAAGCAGCAAAAGCTTATATTAAAAGGATTGAAGAATTAACCGAGACGCCAATTGATATTATTTCAACTGGTCCTGATCGAAGTGAAACCATGATTCTACGTGATCCATACCAAGCCTAATAATAAATTAATCAAAATCGGGAAATTATCCCGATTTTTTGTTTCTGCAAATAAATAATTGTGGTTGAGGAAAGTATGTCTAAAATAGGAACGCCATTATCGGTAACGGCGACAAAAGTCTTAATTTGTGGTGCAGGCGAACTGGCTAAAGAGGTTGTTATTGAATTACAGCGGTTTGGTTGTGAGGTGATTGCCGTTGATCGTTATGCTAACGCACCTGCAATGCAAGTTGCGCATCGTTACTATATTATCGACATGTTAAATGGTCATGAGCTAAAAAGCGTAATTGAAAAAGAAAAACCAGATTATATCGTGCCAGAAATTGAAGCCATTGCAACAGATACATTAGTAGAATTAGAACAACAAGGTTTTACTGTTATCCCTACCGCAAAAGCAACGCAATTAACGATGGATCGAGAAGGGATTCGTCGTTTAGCCGCTGAAAAATTAAAATTACCGACTTCTCCTTATCGATTTGCGACAAATTTTATAGAGTTTGAAAAAGCCGTTAATGAAATTGGTTTTCCTTGTTTGGTTAAACCTGTGATGAGTTCATCTGGAAAAGGACAATTTTTATTACAAAATAATAGTGACCTAGAATCTGCATGGCGATATGCTCAAGAAGGTGGGCGAGCAGGCAGTGGTAAAGTCATTATTGAAGGTTTTATCGATTTTGATTATGAAATTACCTTATTAACAGTAAGACATATTGATGGCGTATCTTATTGTGAACCGATTGGACATCGACAAGAAAATGGTGATTATCGTGAATCCTGGCAACCACAACACATGTCTGACCAAGCGCTAAATTTGTCAAAAGAGATTGCATCAAAAATAACGGAAGCACTAGGAGGTAGAGGGTTATTTGGGGTTGAGTTATTTATAAAAGGTGATCAAGTATGGTTTAGTGAAGTTTCACCTCGTCCTCATGATACCGGAATGGTGACTTTAATATCACAGAATCTTTCCGAATTTTCGTTACATGCAAGAGCTATCTTAGGGTTGCCTATTCCAACGATTGAACAATATGGGGCGAGTGCGTCCGCTGTAATAATGGTAGAAGGTCACTCAAATCAAGTTTCTTATATTCATTTAGCCCAAGCACTACGCGTTGAACAGACCGATTTACGTCTGTTTGGTAAACCTGAGGTTAAAGGGGTAAGAAGAATGGGAGTTGCATTAGCAAGAGCAAATAATATAAACGATGCGATAGATAAAGCTAAACAGGTTACAAATCAGATAAAATTTATACTATAACGCCTTGTTTTGAATAAAAAGCAATCACTCAACCCAAAAATAATAAAAAAACCAAAATAAGGGTTGACGACATCAAGTGAAGTGAGTAACATACGCAACCCTTGAGACAGCAAACTAAATCAACAAAACTTGATAAGGTAAAAAAACTGTCAGCTCTTTAAAAAGAAGAAACAGACAATCTGTGTGGGCACTTGCGAGACGAAAGAATAAAGTCTACGGACT
>NZ_JBIDFJ010000019.1:0-17698 GCF_046635705.1 Gilliamella sp. CG25
CTGATGGTTTATTCGGCTTTCACCAAAGCCCGGTATGGTGCTGTCTGATTTTAATTGGCCAAATAATAAATTCGACGAGGTAGATTGGAGGTTAGATTTGCTATAGGAAATAAAATCACTGTCGGTTTGTGCACTGCCATAACCTAATGTCTTAAAAAATGTCGCATAAACATTGTCTTTCAAACCGTCATAACTGGTGGTGGTTAAAATCGCTTTATACTCGCTATCAATCGATAATGGCTCACCATTATCCGTATCGCCATTCCATAATACCGCTTCATAAGGGCTGATATCACTAAAACGGAAAGTCTTTAAGGGATATTGGTTATCTAAATCAGATTGTCGGTAAATGGTGATTTGGTATTCCGCAATTTTGGTTGGATAGTTGGTATAAACATAAAGCCCCATTGGTGTTGTAAATAATCCTTGTGAAGTTAACTTCACTTTAGGATTATAGATACTTAAATTAAGCTTTTCTTTTGCATTAAACTCATCCCGGATAATGTTCAATTTGGGCACGTTATCCGTACCGGCATAAACACCATTTGAGCCGAGTAAAAAAGCAACACTTATCCCCAAACAAAGCGGATGTCGGGTCCAGTTATGTTTTTTCATCTAATTTATTTCCTTTCTTTTAATAGCTATTATTTTTATTTATTGTTAGTTCAGTTAAATGTCTTTTATTAACATCTATACCGATTATCGTTTTAAGTTAACATTTAATTAATAATTAATGATTTAAATAACATTTTAGTTTGAGACTTTTTGAGCTGACATAACATATTGATCGAATAAAACGATCAATAAATAATAAATATTTGTCTTAAACTATCAAGATATCATCAAGTTAATATCTTTATGTGTATTTTTTATACGCTCTATCTTTTCGTTGAAATAAATTAGTTAGCAAATTGCTATCTTGCACAACACATTGACCTAAAATCTGAAAGGATGCCGCATTAACATTGTTTTTGAAAAGTCCGTATTGAGCAGCCGAGATTACACTGTATTTATTGTCTATTGATAATAGTTCTTTTATAACAGTAACAGTCTTTTCAAATAGCGCTGTAACAAAATGGCTATGACTGAAAAACAATGTTTCTAATTGACAGTGATTATCTAAATTAGGTTGCTGATATATCTCATTGTGAGATCCGACATTTTTAATCGGATAATTTGTATCTTTATAAAATCCCAAAGAAGCAAGAAATAACTTTTGTAAGGAGAGTCCAGAATGGTAGATGCCTGAGCTCATTTTTTCTGTTGTATTTAATTCATCATCAATAGATCTAAGCATGATTAAATTAGTCATTGTTTTAGCGAAAGCACAAATTGATCCAAGCAAAATCAACAAACCTATTACCAGATCAGAAAAAATACGGAACCGTTTACATTTATTCATGAATTAGAATTTCCTTTCATTTTATTGCAACTCTGTTATTAAATTTAGGTTGATGACCTTAAACGATATAAAGAAAAGATAAAATTTACTAAAAATTTAATAGCTAAAACTTTACTATTATTTTCACTTATTCTAAGTTTAGGTTGAAACCGCATCAACTCCTTATTTGCTAAGAGTTGTAAGCGGTTAAACAGCAAATAAAACAGATTATTATCAATTTCAATTACCTTCACGGTAAGCTTTTTTTAAGAAGTGAAATTTAAAATTAACAAATCGGGATTAATTAAATAACTATTGTTTCTTTAACAAAGACCATCATAATATAAATAAATCAATATAATATGATGGCACGACTATTTTATATCCTACCTATTGTCTAATATACTACTGACTTTGATAAGATAGTTGCGAGACTCTTGTGAAACATGGGAAGTAACCAATTTTCGATATACTTGCTGTGGGGTCATAGAATTGATAATGTTAATCGCTTCGTTACGATCACTAGAGAAGGTACGAAGTACACTACCTGCACCACCATTATAAGATGTTATCATTGCGTATCTCAAAGAAATAGGATTATTAATCCCAGCTAGATATTTTGTTTTTAATAGTGATAAATAAGCGGTACCCATATCAACATTATTTTTAGGATCGAGTAAAAATTGCCTGCTAGGTTCCCCTGATTTTCCCCTTAATGAAAAAATATCGCGTCCAGCAGTATGTTGTTGAACTTGCATTAATCCAAGTGCATCACTACGGCTCACAGCATAGGGGTTAAATGCCGATTCAACTTCCATAATCGCTAAAATTAATCGTTCATCTATAAGGTAACGATTTGATGCTTCAATCACTAACGGTAAAAATTTTCTGGCGCGCTGATTGATATGATTAGGAACAAGTTTAATTTCAACATAAGTAATTTGATGAGAACCCGATGTGCGAACTTGCATATTATGAGCAAGAACATAGTCAGCAAAGTTATTGGCTCTACCACTCCAACGAATAGGTTGCATTTCTTGGTCAAGCACCTGATTATACAAAAAAGGCTCTTGTGACTGATCCTGCCCCATTTTACCATGACGAATAATATCATCTGGTTCTGGCATTAGTAGCGTTGAAACAATAGCATCTTTTAAACTGATTATAGGCATATCAGACAATGTTTCTATCGTAATCACCCCAGAAACAAAGTTAATATGAACTCGCGTTTCTAAATTATCCTCATATTGAACATAATCTTTAGGTCCCGCAATAAGCACCTCTTTGGGCCCCCATATTTGTTCAATATTATTAGCATATTGGCTGATTAAAATATTAAATGCATTGGTATCTTTAACATAATAATCTTCATTATCGAAATTTGCATTTTTACTAGGACAACCCGCTAAAAAACTTGCAGTAACAAATAATGTAATAATTTTTATGTTATTTTTCATGTGATTTCTCAATTTTGTGGTTTATAGCCATCAATAATGATATCTTCACCATCAAATAAAAATTTAACCATTTCATCTTCAATTTTTTTTCGATGTTCAGGATTCATCATATTGAGTTTATTTTCGTTGATTAACATGGTTTGTTTTTTAAGCCATTCTTGCCAAGCTAGTTTTGAAATTTCGTTATATATACGCTTGCCAAGCTCTCCCGGATATAGCTGAAAATCCAAACCTTCCGATTCTTCTTGTAAATAATGGCAAAATATAATGCGGCTCATATTAATCTTTTTCCAAATACAATTAAAAATAGTGTCCAATTATAACTGAAAACATTTATGTAAAAGAAGAAAATTATTCGGTCGCTATCATACGCAAAACTTTCAAATTGAATTTTAATTCAAATAAAGTGAATAATTATTTACTTTACTAAACCTCTATTTGGCATAAAATAGATTGCAACATGTCAATATAGGTAAGGATGTAACAATGCAACATAACGTTTCTCGAGAACTGTTTGATAAAGTCATTTTACCCGTTTATTCACCCGCACAATTTATCCCCGTTAAAGGTGAAGGTAGCCGGATTTGGGATCAAAATGGCGTAGAGTACATCGATTTTGCTGGTGGCATTGCAGTCAACGCTTTAGGGCATTGCCACCCAAGATTAATCAAAGCATTACAAGAACAAAGTCAAAAATTGTGGCATGTCAGCAATGTGTTTACTAATGAACCGGCATTAATGCTTGCTCAAAAACTGATTGACCATACTTTTGCTGATCGCGTATTTTTTGCCAATTCAGGGGCGGAAGCCAATGAAGCAGCGTTCAAACTTGCTCGCTATTATGCCACAAAAAAGTTTCATCCTTATAAAACTAAAATTATTTCTTTTTACCAATCTTTTCATGGACGCACTTTTTTCACGGTTTCTGTTGGGGGTCAAGCAAAATATTCCGATGGATTTGGCCCTAAGCCAGCTGATATCGTTCATGTTCCGTTTAATGATCTTAATGCTGTTAAAGCGGTCATGGATGATCATACTTGTGCGGTCGTCCTTGAACCAGTACAAGGGGAAGGCGGCTTAGCATCGGCTACACCAGAATTTTTGAATGGTGTTAGGTTGCTTTGTGATGAATATAATGCCTTGCTAATATTTGATGAAGTTCAATGTGGCATGGGACGAACAGGCAGTTTATACACCTATCAACAATACAATGTGATACCGGATATTTTAACCTCCGCTAAGGCATTGGGTGGCGGATTCCCGATTAGTGCAATGTTAACCACCGATCAAGTATCCTCTGTGATGCATGCTGGTTTACATGGTACCACTTATGGTGGTAATCCTCTTGCTTGTGCAGTAGGCTGTGAAGCGTTTGATATTATCAATTCACCAGACGTGCTTTCAGGGATCGAAAAGCGTCGTGCAATATTTATTGCTAAACTGGAAGAAATTAATGACAAATTCAATGTGTTTAGAGAATATCGAGGAAAAGGGTTACTTATTGGCGCTGAATTACAACCTGAGTTTCATGACAAAGCTCGCGATTTTTTGAACGTCGCAACAGAATATAAAGTAATGATTTTAAATGCCGGTTCAAATGTATTACGTTTTACACCTTCACTGATTATATCAGAAGATGAAATCCAAGAAGGGATGAACCGATTTGCAAAAGCCGTTGAAAAAGTTGTCAATGCTTAAGTTTTTCTATACAGTAACAGCATTTTAATCGATTAAATGCTGTCTACGCATTTATAGGATACTTATTTATGTACGATATTCGACCATTAAATTATGCAAAAACTAAATTTATATTAAGTGCACCAGATATTTCACATTTGCCCTTTGACGGTGGTGTAGAAGTCGCATTTGCCGGTCGCTCAAATGCAGGAAAATCGAGTGCGCTTAATACGCTGACTAACCAAAAAGGGTTGGCCAGAACCAGTAAAACACCGGGGCGGACTCAGCTTATTAATCTTTTTGAAGTCGAGCCTAATTGTCGGTTGGTTGACTTGCCAGGATATGGTTATGCGCAAGTGCCAGAAACAATCAAACGAAAATGGCAGAAGTCATTAGGGGAATACCTACAAAAACGTGAAAGCCTTAAAGGTTTAGTGATATTAATGGATATAAGACATCCTTTAAAAGATTTAGATCAACAGATGATTGAATGGGCGGTATCGGTGAACATTCCCGTCATGTTGTTATTGACCAAAGCAGATAAGCTGGCGTCTGGAGCGCTCAAAAAACAAGTTAATATGGTCAAAGAAGCCATCTTACCTTTTCAAGGTGATATTACAGTATCCCCTTTCTCATCACCAAAACGTATTGGTCTTGAACCATTAAAATGGCAATTAAACGAATGGTTTAACCAACAATAAAAGAGAAAATTAATGAATCATCCTGCTTTTTCATTCCAGGCGCTATCCCCGGAATTTATTCTTGATTGTTTATTGTCTATCGGGATACGTGTTGATTCGGGTTTAATAGCATTAAATAGCTATGAAAATCGTGTCTACCAATTTATGGATGAAGAGCGAATACGTTATGTTGCTAAGTTTTACCGTCCACATCGCTGGAATCGAGAGCAAATTCTTGAGGAGCATCAATTTACCCAAGCATTATTTGATGCTGAAATCCCTGTTGTTACGCCTATAATAGTCAATAACAACACTCTGCATGAATATCAAGGTTATTTGTTCTCGCTTTTTCCAAGTATAGGCGGCAGACAATACGAATCTGATAACATTGAACAAATGGAGTCAGTCTCACTGTTATTAGGACGAATGCATCAAATTGGCGCTCAAAAAAACTTTATACACCGACCGACAATCGGTCTTGAAGAGTACCTTTATCAGCCTCAAGAGGTACTTTTATCTTGTCAGTTTATTCCTAAAAATATTCATTCAGCGCTTAGAACAAACCTGACACACCTAATTAAAGCCGTTGAACAACATTGGCATAATGATTGACAATGCATCCGTTTACATGGTGATTGTCATATTGGTAATATATTATGGCGAGACCAAGCCATACTTGTCGATTTTGATGATGCACGTAATGGCCCTGCAATTCAAGATTTATGGATGTTACTGAATGGTAATCGTCAAGAACAACGTCTACAACTTGATACGTTAATAGAAATGTATCAAGAGTTTAACGATTTTGATAGTCAACAAATTAAATTAATTGAGCCATTAAGAGCAATGAGAATGGTTCATTATCTGGCTTGGATTATTACACGTTGGCAAGACCCGGCTTTTACTGCTGCTTTTCCTTGGATCACAGATGTTGATTTTTGGTATCAACAACTCAAGGAATTTGAACAGCAAACTAAAGCAATTTACTCACCACCTCTAGCATTGATGTCGGCATTTTGAATTATAAACTCATCTAAAAATAAATTAGTTAGCAATGAATCTTGCCAATAATTCCGTTAAGTTAGGCGATTGTGCAATAAGTTTTTCTTTATGAGTCTTTGAAAGTTGTTTGATACGATACTCAAGCTTTAAAGCTGTGGATTTATCCCCAACATAAACTTGATAGACAAGCGTAAGATCTTGATGACCTTTCAAATATTTAGCGCCCTGACCAGTTTGATGTTGATGTAAACGTCGACTTATATCTGTAGTAATACCGGTATAGAATGTTTGATTAGCCGTTTTAATAATATAGAGAAACCAAACTGATGACTTATTTAGCATAGTAAACAATAGCAGTTAACGTATTTATCAATAATTTTCAATTATAAGAAAACATTTTAATCAGCGCAAAATTTTGATGATTATATTTAGGTTATGTAAACGTTATAATTATCATCGTTTCATTTACTTTAAGATAGATAGTGTTTAAGATAAACCAATTGTGTTGTTGTATGTTGGAGCCAAGTAATTTGAATAACTTTGCAAATATAATTGAAACTGAACGTGGTGATATGAAGTTCGCTTACGTCCAAAATGATGAAATTGACTATCTTGAACTGTTTGATCACTTTCTGGCAGAGGAAGGTCACCATGAATTACTGGATCCTAGTGATCGTATTGAAAGATATACTTATTTAATTAATCATAATCAAAGCAAATTTATTTTTAAAATTGATGGTGGCGTTGAAAATCGTTTGGAACGTCGACTGATTGCCAAAATAACCGGTGATTTTTATTTCAATTTAATCCACAAATTAGCTAAAATTTCGCAGGATAAATGCGACATAGCTTATGAGCTTTATTTAGTCGCATTCGATAAAAAAACTAAACGCCACTATATGATTTTTAATTTTATCGAAGGTCGTTCATTAACAAGGGACGAAATGAAATTACATGGCGAACAAGTCAAAAATTGTATCGAAAAACTTCATCATTATAATTTAGTCTCTAACGATGTGCATGGCGGTAATTTTATTTTAACGCCAGATGGTAAAATTAAAGCTATCGATTTAACAAATTCAGGGTTTATTTGGCTAACCAAAGCTAACGATGCCATAGAACTGCAAGAACGATTTAATATTAAGATTAAAGTTCCGGCTATGGCAATGGCAATTAAAAAATTCACCCATGGATTTAAACGATTATCACGAAAAATTCGTGGTAAAAAGGTTTAATATTATCTTAATGATGTGAGGTAATTATTTACCTCACTCGCATAACGTCTAAAATTGTTATTAATTTCCACATTTTTAACATTGGTTCTTTTCATTCAATTTCTAATATTAATTTATGGTTAATGTTTATTGATACGAGTAAACTAATTAATAAACCGTTTAACACCAATGAGGAGCTAGCCATGAAAGCGTTTATAATTATATTCACTCTTGTTGCTGTGCTAACTGGCTGTACTTCGCCAAAAATGGCGTCGATTTATCAAACCCAAGGCGTCGAAATAGCACAAAACGCAGCGGGCGATGATATTCTCAATAAATATAGCAAGACAATACCAATCCAAAATCCTCATTCTTCATTGTCGCTGTGTATTGCACAAGAACTCAATAATGGGCCAGTTGTGCTAACAAACGAAAGTTATTTTGGATCACCTTGGTGGTATTCATACAACATCCCTAATCAACAATCGATCACAATTAATGGGGGGCAAACGATTAAACTAGTTGAAGGCAATCATGTGGTTGCCAATGCTGTAACCGACTATCAATATAACGCTAAATATTTTGTCAGTTATACTTTAACGGCTACTCGCCATCAAAACAATATTGATTATCTATTTAGCAACATTAAACAGGCTCAACAATATACAGGTTCGACAGTAAATGATGGTTTTGAAAACGTTAAAACTGTACAACGATCGCATCCTGACTTAGTTATCGATGCACTAAATAAAGAAATCAATAAGATCCAATCATGTTTATTAAAATAACAATAAATGCATTTTCTAGTACATTAACGTTACAAGTGTAATCTTACCTACCATTAGAAAAACGGCTAATTGACTTAAGGTGGCAGGCGTTGATGAAGTTTGGGGTTGTTTAGTTGATGCGGCTACCGTTTTCAGTGGTCGCATCACTTTGTTGTGTATGCTTCTTTTGCTTTGCTAAACCTTTGGCGACATCATCCCACCACAGCATTTTTGTCGCTTTTTCTTTGGTTTTTTCCCATAATTTAGACTTCTCTTCTAACTGATTTATTTTACCCAATAATTCAAGTTGCTCTTGTGTTAATTTCTTGTCGGGTGCATCTTCATAACCATCTGGAAAACGTTGATAATCTCTTCTTTGTTGTTCTAAGCCTTGTTTTATTGATTCTTATTCGCTTGCATCCATCTTACTAACATATACATCACGTTTTGCTTCATCACCGTCTTTTATATACCCCAAATAGTTTTCCGCATCATCGGTCATTTCACTGTTTAATGCTTCCCATTCCGGTCGCTTTTCTTCCGCATTCAGCTCTTCATACCATTCACTTTGATAATGAACTAATAGCCGTCCCAGTGCCGTTGTTAAGTGTGGTTTGTCGGATATTCCTTTAAAACATCCCTGTGTTAATTTCGCATATTCATTACTATTTTGAATATATTGCTTGTCTAATATTGTTAAGGTCTCTTTGAGGGTTGGCTTATAGTTCTCCAGTGAAGCATTATCCTTATTTCGGGTTGTCGCTTTTTTTGCACTCAGGTAAAACTCTTTTAAACTGTTGGTTTCTGTAATCTGTTTAAAACTAAACCACTCCCAACCACTGACTTTCTTCACGCCCTCACTGCCAATAAATGTCCATCCTTTAATAGAAACATTTTGACTATCCACTGCATGCTCTATCCATAACCATAAAGTCCCCTTTTCATCCATGGCTCGTTTATCATTTTTGATTAAATCTTTATCATTTATATTCAGTAGCAACGGTGGTGTATCGACTTCATTTTTACTGGTTGTTAACTCACTCTGTTGTAATGGAAACTTGCTCCATGCCTTTGTGCTACTGGCTAAATCTTTTAGATTACCTTTGGTTTTTATTTTATCCTGTATCTCTTCACTATTCTCTATCCATAATGTTTTGGTTTCACTCGTTGATGTTTGAATCTCTATTTGTAACCAGTTGATATTCTGTTCTTTACTTAATATTTTTATTTCCGAACCTTTAAGACGCTCACCGACTTCCGTATCCGATTTTGATGCTGACGCCAGTAATTTTGCACCTTTTGATATTATCATTCTTGGTAAGTTAGCTCGTTAACTGTAGGCTGTCTGTAGACAGCAAGATAATCTTCACCCACAATAAATAGCATTTCGTTCATATAAATCGCTTTATTTCCATTTAGTAGATATTTAGCTAATAGCGATTTGTCGATATTGTCAAATGTGATATATTCTAACTCGTCACTAATATCTATATTAAATTTTTTAAAATTTTCGACTTGCTGTTGATAGCGTTTTTCATTACCAAATAACTGTTTTGATTTTGCTTTACCAAAAGTAAATGAATAGGTTTGTTGATAATTTACACAAAGCTTTTTATCAGCAGGATTTAAAGTTAGTGTGATATCATCAAGTTCATCGATTTTCTCACTTTCAAAGCGCATATAATTATTTGCTTGTTGACTAGTTAGTAAAAGGCTTTTTGTTGAATGTGTTTTATTATCTTTAACCGCTAATTCACTGTAGCAATTTGAGGTGACAGGTAACTCTTGAAACTTCCCTTCTTTTGTCACTTGAAAATGTTGTACTTCTATTGTTTCATCTTCAAAACGTTGGCGACGCTCAATAAAATAGTTTTTATCAATATTGTAATAAATAAATCCGATTGGCAAATCACCTGTTGCAGGATTTTCTCTTGTCATACCGATTCGAGAAGACAATATAATTTTATCTAAAAAATTAAATTGTTTAGAGAAAAGGTGAAGATAAACTATTTTCTCTTCATTCTCTTGTGTACCACTGATTAAAATAGGATTTATTACATTATTTATTGTTGGTAATTTTATTCCATTCAAATTAGTTAAGTAATTATTTAACTGTTCATATAAACTATTGTCATCAAATAATTTTAAATAGTGTAGATAACTTCTTGATATATTTTGAGGATAATTGTGATAATTCCCATCCTTAATAAAATCTGTTGAGCTTTGAGAATTAATTGGTAAATCTAATGCGGGAAATTTATTAGCTAATGTTAGAAATGAATTTTTGTCTTTAGGTTTTAAAAAAGACGCAACTAAAGATTCATTTATAATTAACAACTGTTCTTTGCCTAAAATCAATCTGCCTTTTGGTAATAATAATTTAGCTAAATTACTGTCTAAAACATCTTCAAATTGTAAATAATTTATCCCCCCTGTTGGTAAAATAAATTCGTTGATGATTGGTTTTTCTATTAGGTCTTTTGTCAGTAATTGGGATATATCAGATGTCTGACGTACACTAACATTATATTGATCATCATTAATATAAATGATGTTATTAACTAATTTAACTCTAAAATTGTTTAAATAATCAAAGTTATAATTATTTTTGTTCATTTGGTTATAATTTTCAACATATTCATCTAAAATCCAGTAAGGTTGCTCAATATCTTTAGCATGAACATTAGAAAAATTAAAGAAAACACATAATAAACATATGATTCTTATTAACATTATATTTTTTTTAATTAAAGAAAGATAAAACCCATGCATATTATTAGTTCCTCTAATTTTTAACCAACACTTTTAAATATTTACCATTGACATCTTTTTCTGTTTTCACAAAAAACTGATTTTCTAAAAATTGACTCTCAAAAACGCGAACATCATAATGAACACAATTGCTCGCAATACTTTTATTATCGCGCCCTTTTTTTGGATGATATCTTGTATAACTATTTTCTAAAGCAATGCCATTAGAATGAAACCATCTATATTCCGCATTTGTTTTTTCCGTCAAAATATCTCTAACTAAATCACAACAAACAAACCTTTCATCGTTGGTGTGTTCAGATTTAGCTTTTTCTTTTTTAATTACATGGATATCGAGAGCTTTACCCATATGGTTAGTACTTATTCGGTTATGATAAATATTATCCGCCCAACATCTATAACCAAAAGATACAACATCAACTGTCAAATGTTGATATCTTTCATCTGAATCGATATAAAACATAATGCTTCTTAATACCCAAAACAATGTTCTATGTAAGCCTGGATATTCAATTCCTGATGCATAATTCTTACCTGTTTTTCCATTATTGGTTTTATTTAGACCAAACCCATCACAAGTTGGCTCTTTTAGATTAGTAAAAGTTGAACATTTACAGTTAGCTTGAGCAAAATATGTTTCTATTGGATATTCCTCTTGAAACTTATCAATCGCTTCAATTACTGGAATATCAACAACACCCGTTTCTTCAACTTTCATATAATCACGTTGAAACTGTTTGATCATGTTTTCTGTTCTTTCCGTAAACTCATCAGTCGGAACATTGCCACCAAAACCGGCAAGACGGATATTGATTTCTCGAATTATTTCATCTTTATCGCCTTTTCTAAAAAGAACATCGTTTCCTACAAAATAATCCACCATTGCTACTGGGTGAATAAACCAAGCTTTGCCGTCTGTTGATAGGTTGGTTGGTTTTGGGGAGGTGGTATCCGTTTGGCTACCACTTTCGGTTTGGGATGCTTGAGCTTTGGCGACTTCTTTCCACCATAACGATGGTTTTATGCGTTGTTCTTTTTCAATTTGCCAGTATGTTTTTACATGCTTGTTTTCTTTGGCTACACATAGTTCATCCAATTCTTTTGTTATGAAAATTTTTTGCTGTTGCCTTTTTTCTACTAACATTTCTTCGCTCATTCCATTTATGTTGCCTTTCTTCCACATTTTATTTAGCTTAACACTTAGTTAATTGCATCTTATTTTATTGTTTAATTGATTCTTTTTAACTTTTTTTACCTTTTAATATGACAAGATTGCATAAACTAATAATTGGAAAATATTTATTACTTTAATCATGATCCATTTATTGGTAAGTAAGGTCACTAACATTAACCAACTAAATAATTGCTACTTATAATTAAAAATATTACTTTTATACTAAATATTACTCAAATTCACCATTTTTATTAATATAAAACTGATAATTATTTTTTTTACCAGAATCCTCTGTTATTAATAACTCAATAACCATATTTTTATCGATAGTAAACTCAATTTTTTGGTTGCGATTTAATGAATTATAGTAAATCGGTAACACATCTTTTACCTGATGATCCTTAACTGTGACTAAATAACCTATACCATAATAGCTATTTGACTTCCCATTCATTTGCCATCCAATATCATCATATCCAGTAAAAAAATAAATATAATTTTGATCAACATTAGGTAAACGAGCATAGTATCCAGCAAGCGTCTGACAATGAGTCTCATTTCCTCTACCTTCTGGTTCAAAACTGTCCGTAATATAACCAAAATCATTACTACTAATAGGTAGATCCAAAGGTAAATCTAATTTTGCTCTTTCATTGGAAAAAGAAGCTATTTTTTGAAAACAATTATCGGGAATAGCGGGATTATAATTAGTTTCAATGCTGGGAAATTGTTTACTACTGATTAAATTAATTTTTCCATTATCCAAAATTTGTAACGTCTGCTCTGTCAGTTTTTGATTTGTTAAATACCTTTCATTGACTTCACTATATCTGACAGTACCGATAGTGGTTTTAATATTTAAAGATTTATCAATGACAAATGTACGCCATTGATTATCATTAACCATATTTGCTATTTTTTGAGAGGATAAAACTTTACCTTGTTTGGAAATATTCAACAAAACAAAATCATTTGATGATTTAACAATAAATGTATCAAATGTTTTCTTTGTTTCTAACTTAACGTAAATAGCATCATTCAAATCCAAATTATTTTCTTTATAAAAATTTGTTAAAACAGGATTATCTTTAACAAAATAAGTAAATAATTTTATATTATCCGTAAACTCATAATCTATCTTAGCATGATTAAAAAAATAACCTTCATTACTAATTCCCCTTTCAGCTTTATCCCATAAACTAAAATCGAATGGTAAAGGTGTTTCGATTAAAATTTGATGTTCTTTTTTTAAATTTGCCACAGCAGAGTTATGACAAAAAAATATAAATATTAGAATTAAGAACAAAGATATTTGTTTTTTTATTTTCATATTATTTCCATAAAATCATCAAATTTAACTAGTTAGTTTTACATAGTTCGGATAGGGATAATTTCATTAAATCGCTTCAATTATTTGCATATCTACAAAATCAGTTTCTTCAACTTCCATATATTTCGCTTTTTTGAGGTTTGTTTTATTTTTTATTTAATTATTATTGTTTTTTTCTTCAATGTATCCATTATCGTTTAAATAGTAATGCTTAATTGTTAACTTATTATCATATTCTGTTGTAACGGTAATGATAAAATCTTTTGAGATGCTAAAATGCGTTTTCTCAATCATATCTTCATTGTATCCTGGTTCATACCACTCTCCTTCAACATATAATTCTGAGCGGATTTGATGATCTTTTATTGTTATCAAATATAACCTATACGGGAAATCGCCACAATCCATTGGTACTAATAACATATCAATACTATTTTTTGATGGTAAAGGTATATAACGAAAATCTATTTCACAATTCCATAATTCCAAATCTTCAACTTGACAACTTTCCATATTTGTTTGCATATACTTTGAATTTCTATGACTTTTATTTAAAGGTAAACGATCTTCACTTTTTACAAAACAGGTATTTTTGTTATTGTGACGAAAAATTTTATTTGAATCTTTTTCTATATACGGTTCATGCGCATAAGTAAAAAAAGAAATTATAGAAAATAACAAACAAATTAATAAACATCTATTTTTCATATATTTATCACCCATTAATTATTAATGATACTAGAGGTTTGCCATTTAATGTTTCTGAATCTTTACAAAAATATTCATCTTTTAGGAAAATTTGATCAAATTGACGTACATCATAGTGCACCCAGCTTTTTGCACCTTTTTTCGCAGACTCCAAATTGAAGATATTATTTTGTCCAGCTAACCAATCCCACTTGGCTCCTAAATATTTATTAAAAATATCTTTTCTCAAATTATCCATATCTTCGCATAATCTTGTTCTAACACCATTTTTATTAAAATGTATATCTAAAGCTTTACCTTTATGGTTTGTAGTCCGTCTATTTTTTTGAAGATTTCTATCATAGCATCTATATCCCGATGAAATTTTTCTGAAACTATAAACTGAATTTTCTTTTTTTAAATAAAATATTACAGCTTTTAGTGCCCATAAAAGTGATCTATGTATACCAGGATATTCATATCTATGCGTTGATTCTAACTGTGCTCCATAATACAGATCTTTATGTCTATTTTGACCAAATCCATCACACAAACCACATGGACAAAACATTTGTTGATCATCAGTAGAAGGCTTCCTTACCCATTCATCGCTTGGTAAATCGTATTCAACAGAAAATTCATCTATTGCCGTTATTACATCCATATCAACAACTCCCGTTTCTTCAACTTTCATATAATCACGTTGAAACTGTTTAATCATGTTTTCTGTTCTTTCCGTAAACTCATCAGTCGGAACATTGCCACCAAAACCAGCAAGACGGATATTGATTTCTCGAATTATTTCATCTTTATCGCCTTTTTGGAAAAGCACTTTATTATCAGAGAAATAATTTACCATAGATACAGGATGTATAAACCACGCCCTACCATTTTGACTTAAGGTGACAAGCCTTGATGAAGTTTCGGCTTGTTTACTTGAGGTGTCTGCTGATTGCTCTTTTTTAGTTTCAGTGTCACTTTGTTCCGTCTGTTGACTTTGCTTACTTTGCTTAGCTAAACCTTTGGCTACATCATCCCACCAGAGCATTTTTGTCGCTTTTTCTTTGGTTTTTTCCCATAATTTATACTTCTCTTCTAACTGATTTATATAACCCAATAATTTAAGTTGTTCTTGTGTTAATTTCTTGTCGGGTGCATCTTTATAATCAGGGGGAAAACGTTGATAATCTCTTCTTTGTTGTTCTAAGCCTTGTTTTATTGATTCTTGTTCGCTTGCGTCCATCTTACTAACATATGCATCACGTTTTGCTTCATCACCGTCTTTTATATAACCCAAATAGTTTTCCGCATCATCGGTCATTTCACTGTTTAATACTTCCCATTCCGGTCGCTTTCCTTCTGCATCCAGCTCTTCATACCATTCACTTTTATAATTAACTAACAGCCGTCCCAGTGCCGTTGTTAAGTGTGGTTTGTCGGATATTCCCTTAAAATAGTTCTCTTAATTGTCGCATATTCATTATCTATACATGGAGTATCTAATATATCCCAATGTTTTTAGTTCCTCAATTTGTAATAATTTGCCATTTTCTATATAGTTAATTGACTGCTGGAAATAATATATTAATCATAATTATGTTGAAATTGATATTCTTATAAATGATGAAATGAATGATGATTTATCATTTTTCCTTTTAATTAAATATACAATTTATCTTTTTTCTGTGCTCCTTCATATTAAAGGCCTTTACAATCTAATTCACTTCTTTGCAATAATAAGAGATTTGAATTGTGAAATTCGAAGAACCATACCTATTTATATACAAACAAGAATGATTAAAATTATTAGCAAAACAAATCAAAGATAATAATGACATTAAAATACATATTATTTTTATATTTCTCAATATTCTCTATTTAAGTGGCTATACCTGTATATTTATCATTTAAAAATAAATGATATTCTTAACATTTCCTATTGTTACTTTCTGATTAAATACAATTTAAAATTTACACCGAATATTAGTTACAATTTCTAGTAAGGCGTAATCAATGGCATATATTGATGTAACTCATAAGTATGTTTATTCATAATGTCCATCAAACATTTTTCATTAGTACATAAATCTCTTTTCTGAATAAACTTTTTTTGATTACTGTATATTTCTTCAAACTCTTTCTGAGCATTATTGTAGTCATAATATTTTTTTATATTATGATAAATATCATGAATACTCCTATCTAATCCTGATAGATAAATATTTTGGCAAATCAGTTTTTCAGATACCTTCTTTGCTTTTGAACAAGAGAAACTCGGAACAGTATTCTGATACTTTATTCGATTTATCTCTAATATAGAATCATTTGTATTTACTATTAAATATGCATCAGCATTTTTTTCAAATAATGTCCATGTTTTTTGAATGTTAGGGCAGAAAATATTTAATTGGTTTATTTTTTGTTTCATATTTAGGTCAAAAGAGTCAGCACTTAGCATTTCTTTGTTTAAAAATTCATCAAAATCGATAATGAAATTATTTACTTTATAATTTGAACAAATCTCAATAAGAGCACCAGAATAAATATTAGTTTTGATAACATTTTCATCCCATTGAAATATTCTATTAAGGTAAATTGGATCATCATAGGACACTGTTTTTGTGCGTGCTGTATCGCTAATATATACTTTAGTCACTATCCAATTATTAGTTAAATCTGCTCTTATTGAAAATGACAAAAATAGGCAGAATATTAAATAAAAATTACGAAGCATACTCTTTCTCCTAATAAATCTCTTTAGCATATATACCTTTTTCAAATATTTCTCGTTCTTTCTCTCTCCTTCTCTTTAAACCTTCTAAAACTTTACCTCCAGATTTATTATATTGTAGTAAAACATCCATTGCTTCTTTCTTTTTACCTTCATTAAGATATTTTGATAAATTACTATCACTTTTAATAGAACCAACATTATAAACAAAAGAAACTAATGCATCATATTCATGTTGCTTCAAATCAATTTTTATAACTTTCTCAATTTTATTTTCATAGTCGGGAATTATTTTAATTAATAATAATTTTTCTTGTTCAACAGTTAATGTAATAACGTCTTTATTTTCCTTCATAAATACTTTAATTTCAGTTTCATTTTTTAAACCAGCTGCTTTAGAAACTTTTTGCGCCACATCAGATGAAATACCTATTTCTAAAAGATCATTTAAAATATTTGTTGAACTTCTTCCTTTCATATCATAACCTGGGCCTAAAGTAATACCACTTCCAGTTCCTGGCCAATGCAATTTATTAGAAATATTTTTTTGTGCCTCCGCTAAATAAATAAAATCTATTCCTGCTTGTGATGTTTTCAATTCTCTTTTTATAATTTTATCAAACAAACTCATTATTATAATAGGATTTATAAACCACACCCTACCATTTTGACTTAAGGTGGCAAGCGTTGATGAAGTTTCGGTTTGTTGCTTTGAGCTGTCTTTTGTTTTATCTTTTTCTGTTTCAGTGTCACTTTGTTGTGTCTGCTGCTTTTGCTTAGCTAAACCTTTGGCGACATCATCCCACCACAGCATTTTTGTCGCTTT
>NZ_JBIDFJ010000020.1:0-10160 GCF_046635705.1 Gilliamella sp. CG25
ATTTTAAGCACATAATCATGTCGGCTTAAACCTGACACTTCAAACAGACCGGTTCGATCATCAACCTTAATCTCCTGTTCCTCAAATCCTGATTTTGCCGATGTTAACACCAGTTTCGGCGTAATTGGCGTACTTAAGGCGCCAAAGGCAATATCATTTGCGCTGTATTTTCCGTCGTTATCGGCATCGATCACCACATAACCTTTAATAACCGCACTGCCGTGATAACCTATTTCAACGCCATTCACCGCTGGATTTTGCTTTGAAAGATTAACCGTTAATGATAAGTCTTTTGCCGTCGCTGCCACCGCTTTATTACCCGTTTGGGTATAACTCAATTGGTAACTACTCCAGTCAGCCACACTTTGCGAATTGTCTGCCGTGATAATCCAATCGCCAAACGATAAGTTATCCACTTCAAAATGACCATTACTGTCAGTAATAGCTTGTCGGGTAAGATTGCCATCCGATCTTTTCAGCGTTAATTTCAGTCCTGTTAAATCTCTATCTACAGCAGTGTTCGTTTGACTGTTATCGACATCAATACTCACATGACCTTTTATCACACTATTATATTTATATGCTGAACTATTAGTTAACTCGTCTTTTGTTAACGAAGTAAACACATAACTATCACTATTTCCAGGGATGACACGGTTCGCAATTAATTGTGTTCCTTCCGGTGTGCTAACCTTAATTTGATAGTTACCGCCTTTCGGTAATTTTTCAAACTGATAGTAACCTGAATTATCGGTGTTAACCTTTTTAAGTTCAACGTAATCCGTTACACCCGGCGCCTGATAATTAAGGGTTACATTGATGCCCTTAGTCCCTTCGTTATCCTGTCTATCTCCACTTTCATTTTCATCAATCCAGACATCACCACCGATTTTTTGTTTTCCTACCAATAGATAATTATTATTTTGTGAACCATCTTTTGGTAAATTTGCGATCGGAATAATAATATGTTTCGCGTCTTTACCGGCTGAGCTTTGTTTAAACGCATAGTCGGCATTAGTGTCTAATTTAAGTATCACGGAATAGTTAGCATTATCACCAAACATCAAGTTAGAAAATTTGTACTCACCATCCACGGTTTGTTGAGTCATCAATAGCTTACCGGTACCATCTAAACCATCACGTAACTCAACAGTCAATGCTGTTTCGCTATCAAGTAAATGTGCAAACGCATTTAACTGAGTTAAATCGGTATTATTATCGGCATAATCAACATAGATTTTACCTTCGATACCTTTATCACTCGCTTGTTTGTAATAGAAATTATTGTCTTTTATGCCCACATTAGTTAAATCTAAACTAGATAAAGTATCAATTGGTTGAGTGGTACCTTTACTGTTTTTAACTAATGAATAATTATCTGGCGAGGTTACAACATTAATACTATATTTACCGGAAGGTAAGTTATAGAAATGATATTCACCGTTAGCATTTGTATATTGACGAGCGATCTCTGTTCCGCTTGAATCAATTAGACCGATCAATACATTATCAATTGGCAATTCAGGAGATGTGCCGTCAATAATAGTTTTACCCGCAATACCACTATTAATCGCTTGATTACTACCTATACCTGCCGATGGTGAAGTATTTGAACTTCCTGCTAATAAGAAATATTGGTTTTGTACTGTCTTTCCAACATCTTCAAAGTGAATCGGTTTTAAATTGATATTTGTGTTACCCTCTGCATTAGCAATAACACCAAAATCTTTTGTGGGTTCAATTTCAACAATATAATCAGTATTTAAATCAATACCACTAAAGCTATAGTAACCTTTCGCATTCGTTTTTACTTCACGATAAAACGTACGATTGGAACCATCAAATTTATATAATTTGACGTTTATATCTGGTACCGCCATGTCTCCGGTTTTATCAACATTAATTTCTAGTGTGCCATTATTGTTAATATCAACCATTACATGACCGGTGATCGCCGCATCGCCGTTTTTCTTGTAAATAAAATCTAAATTATCACCCGTTACTTTTGGTGTTTTTCCATCAATGGTAATACCCGTTACTGTATTTGAAACACTCTTTAATTCATAACGTTGTTTATCTAAACCCTGTTCAGTAACTTTAACGGTATAAGTATCATTAAATAAATTTTTAAAGTTATATAGACCAGATTTATCGGTTTTAGTTTTTGCATAGAGTTCACCATTACGATATAACTCAACGGTGACACCCGAAATCACAACATCATTTGTGCCCGGAGTAAAAAAACCATCATCGTCATAATCGTAATAAAGTCGACCACTGATCTCTGTATCATTTTTCAGTTTTACTAACCAGTACTGATCTGGTGCTCCCAATAAACCTGAAGGTGCAACTTGCATATATTCCAGATTTGTTTGTACTTTTGTTGGCAGATAAGCGCCTTTTAACTGACCACTGTTACCGACCAATTCAAATTGCGTGGTATCCAAACCAGTTAAACGTAATAACATATTGGTTAGATATAATTTTCCTCGCGTTGAATTCGCAGCTGTATAAGCAAATTCGCCCGTGTATTGTACACTTTTATCGATAAAGTCAACTTGATCCAAAATATCGTCAACATTACCGTTAAAATATCCCGGGTAGATGCGAGGGGTAAAAATACCACTTACGGTTAGCAAACCTTTATTATATTGAATGAGTTCTTCTTTAGTGAGCTCAACTGCTTCATCTTTGTTTTTAGAACCTGTTACATCCAAGTAAAGCTTGCCCGAAATTGCCTCGGTCGTATTTGATGATGAAACTTGAGCTTGCATTAGGAATAGATTATTTTTATCTAAATTATTGGCAAGTGAACCATCGGCTAATACTTCAAAATCTAACGTTCCTGGTGGTGTTGCTGGGTCCATATCTGCAATATCGATAAAATTATCACCCTGATTGTGAACGACACGATATCTGCCTTGAGGCAATGATTTTAGCTTGATCGTTCGATAGTAATCACCAATATCACCCCATTTTTCATAATCACTTCCATTCCAGAAGTAAATTTGAAAATATCCATTTCCATTCTCAATCGTTTGCTCACCTGCATACTTCATATCACCATTGAGATCATTAACAGGCGCCCCCGAAAATTGTCCTTTTCCTTGCATTAGAAAGTGCTTAGTTAATGGCATATCAAGTTGTTTAAACTGTACTTTATAACTTGGTGCTAACTCTTTATCAGGATTAGTGACAGCCGTTGTCCCTGGATAGATAGTTTTAACGATATAAGTCACATCTCGATTAATACCATCTTGTTGCCCTTGAAAGCTATATTCACCCTTGGCATTCGTTAGTTTTTTCCCAATAAAATTACTTCCGTTTTCAGTACAATCATTGGTACCGTCATCTTCGCAAAGTAAAACAATAGCATTCTTTAAAGGTAAGTCATTAGCATTGTACATTTGCTCGGTTTGTATCTCACCATCACCTAACCATGTATCTAAAAATACTGAGCCACGAAGTATGTGTTGATTAATTTTTAATTTATACCAGATGTTAGTATCTGTGTTATATTTGTTACCACCACTCGCATTAACAATAATGCTCGATATCATTTTTCTATTATCATTAGGATCGATACTCGAACCACTATTCTGATCATTATTTTCGAAATCAATATCGCCATTCCTTATATCACTGCCGCCACCATATTCCTGTTTAGCCGTAACACGATACTCTCCATTAGGCAAATTAGTGAAATTGTAATGACCCTTGTCATCTGTTGCGAATTCGGTGATAACTGTCCATTCTCCAAATACTTCACGCTCCAGAGTAACCCGATTTTGTTTAATTGGTATATCTTGATTTGGATTATAAGTACCCAAAGTACCAGAGTGACTATTATTTAAATAAACATATCCGGAAATCGTATTGGGTCTTGTTGGTGTAAAATAGAGGGTATCTCCCCAAGTTTTAGCCGGTGCAACATTAACCGAATATTCGCCATTATATGATTCGGGATAATCCAAATTATCTTTATCATATTCAACAACAGAATAATAAAACAAACCCGCATGATCGATAGGATAATTTTGTGAGCCTCTTACGCCATAAAAACCCGGCTTTTGATAGCTGACTTCTAATTTATTACCTTGTAAATCGGTTGCTTGAGTCACACCATCTTCTTCAAAAAAGACAATTTTAGTATAAGTACTGGCGGTAATCGCTTCGAGCCCATTAATCGTTGAACTCCAGCTCCATTCCCCATTGGCTGTTTTCAAATAATTGACGACTAATAAATTACCTAAATCTTTACGTATTGGTGAATACCAAAAGTTTTGGTTGGTTTTTTGCTCATTAAGTTTAGGTAAAATAATCTCTTTAGCAGCAATATTAGCTTGTGTACCATTACTTAATGTGACTTTACCTTTATGAATACTTTTTGATTTAGAGGAGGTACTGGTTGATTTACCGTCTGTATCATTGACAAAAATATTTTCATTTAAATTTATATTTGATTCCGTGACAACAACTTTATAATCTTTGTTTTTTACTAATCCAACAAACTGATAGGTGCCCAAATTACCGGCTGTTAATTGAGAAGCAATTTTTTCCCAATCGGTTCCATTATGTTGGTAAAGTTCGACAGTGGTATTAATTCCTGTACTACCCAGAGTGGCAAGCGGAATATTATTGCCCGTTTTACCTGAATCTGGACCTGCTTTAATATATTGCTGAGGTCCTAGTACAAACACATTTCCAGATATACCAGCTAACGTTGTATCGTTCGGATCCATTTTTAATAAAAATGTCGGACCACTTGTTTGATTATTTTCGTCTGTTATTTTAACGTTTTGTTCAATTTTACTAATTGGAATATAAGGTGCTTTAACATTTGTTACCTTAATGTCATAACTCGCCACCGCTAAGTCTTTAAAACGATATCGACCATTATCAGTAGTAGTCATTGTTTTTGTACCCAGTACTTTGGTTGTCGTGCCAGGATAAAAAAGCTCGACATTCATATCAATCGCACCGGTATCAAAATCTACTGTATAGATCCCATCACCATTTTGATCGATAGCGACAACACCATCGACACCCCATTCATTACGTGGTTTAACATTAAACACACCTTTTTGGTTTTTACCCGCCATATTAAAACTAATTTTGTCAACGTAGGCGTTTTTGCTATCCGGTAACGTTGCATCCCATAAGGCATATTTGATTTTATTACTTGAATCTGCAATAAAATCTTCTGCATCAACCACCATATCATACTGATGCCCTTTTAAGGTATTTTTAAGTTCGACTGTACCACTATTACTTGTTACAAAAATAGGAGTTTTGGAAGAAGCACTATAAATTAGTCTAACAGGAATATTCTTTGCACCATTTCCTTTGTCGTCTTTTATCGCTAAGTTGATATCACCGCCTTGCCCTTTGATAAATAAGTTCTGAGCAGAGGCGCCGGTATCCACTATCAGTTGTACTGAGCGATCAATGGTTTCACCTTCAGTCGTTTTGGCAACAATCCTATATGTCCCCAGGAATGGCGCATCTAATTTATAGCTTCCATCTTGGTTGGTTGTTGCATCAGATAATAGTTTTTGGTTACTATCATATAATTCAACTTTTAAACCCGTTAACGGCATTTCCGTTTTGCTTGCCGTATTATCATAATCTAAATAGACTTTTCCACCTATATCAAAGCCATACGCAGTTGATAGTGTCACCATCGATATAAACGCTGAGGCTAATAGTTGTTTTATACCCCTTAGCATTCTTTTTTTCACTGTTGCATGATGTGCAGTTCGCATTATCTTTTCTCCTGATATGCGCAAATTCTCTTCTTTTCGTTTTTCTACTTTTCGGTTTGATTTGATTTGCACGGATGAATACATCTGACCTCTATTAACTTTTTGCCAACTGTTCATTAGAAACTCCCTACTACATTGACAAACCAACCATGTGAACGGTAGTTCAGACGCGTTAAGTTGTCATTGTAATCCGTAAAGTTATAACCTATTCCCATCTTGATATTGTCACCGACATTTCGGTAAATACTGGTCACAACCCCGTCTTTATGGTCATCTGCTAGGTTTGTACGTAACGTTCGACCTTCTATCTGGTATTCCCAGTCACCTGTCTTGTAATTGAGGCGAAGTGCATATAAGCTTGCTCCTGATGAGTACCACGTGCTTTCACCTTTATAACGTAAATGCCCTTGTCGGTGCGCCGCTTTAAACGCTGTTTCCCAGTTCGCATTCCACTCATACACACCTTCTAATGAACACACCCAACTTTTTTGGTCATACAGGCTTGAGGTATAGCTTTTGCTATTTGACGATGTTGAATTTGCTATCAGCTGATCATCCGGATCTAAACCATACACATACGTTAGCTTTCCGAATAAATTCAGGTTATTGATAGATAACGGGCGATAAGCAAAGCCTAATGTCGATTCCGTGTAGTTACTCACCACTTCACTGTTGTTATCGTGCTCTCCTAACGTTTTTGCAAAATCAAACTGTGCCATCCAGCTTAGGTTCTCGTTCACGGTCGTTTTTGCCCGGTTGGTCGTTACCCATTGACGGATCCGCTCACTACCTTCATCTATCCGGTATTCCACCCGGTTACGTACCTGAACAGTATCATTTTTATAACCATATCCTACTGCATACACATCCCGGCGGGTTTCATCATTTCCGGTTAAACTGGTATTGCGGTTTCGGTAACGATTATTCACCCGCCCTACCGAGTAAGACCCCTCTATAAATTGTGCTTCCGTCGGTTTATAACTTACCCCATAAACATCAGAAGTGGTTCGGTCAATTTTGGTGGTTTTAAATTGACGCTCTGAGTAAAGCTCCATCTGACTGGTCGCTTTGGTGCGTCCCCCAACAATTGTCGTAATACCCCGCCCCGAGGTCGAGTCCACATCATTTAAGACTTTGGTATATAAACTGGTGCGGTCATTTACATCCCAGCTCCCCTGAACACCACCACCGGCCCCCCGATTTGATGCAAATACTTCTGCACCCAAATTGATGCTTTCGGTAATTTGTGAACTGTATCCTAAGGTGGTACGGTTATCATTCGCCACATCGCCCGATTTACCTAACGTCAGCTGCTGAATGAAATAACCTTTATCCCGTCCGCCAAAAAACGAACGCTCTACTTTCGCTGCCACTAAGGTTTCACGGGTAGAAGCATCACCATAATTATGTGTGTTGCGTTGTTGTAACTCTAACGCCGTTTTATATAAGTCACCGAGTGTTGTGTAATATTGAGCACGAGCGATTTTTTCGACATAATTTGCCTTGTCTTTTTCACGACTGTAACCCAGTAAGATACCTTTTTTATCCGTCTCAAAGTCATAACGTAATTCGCCACCCCACTCTTCTAAATCACTGCTACGGGCTTTAGCAAAGGACGAAAAGCCTTTCTGCTGCATCGAATAGTAACCCGTAAAACTTAATGGGATATCCTCACCGGTCAAATCACTGAATTCGATTTTTTGATTAATCTTCCATGCTGCTCCCCGTGTATCACCTGATAACACCGTCTGATTAAATGATAAGCCACCATTACTCGACACAAAAATATCACTCATCCTTGCCTTACTTTTGGCATATTCAAAATGGGTATGCGTGCCTTGCGTCGGTCTGACAATGACATCTAGCCCTTTTAACTCATACGTTTCACCGCCTGACTGGTCTTCACTGATATACGTCCCACCAATTCGAACATGGTCGTTTAACCAGTGATAAGCCCGACCACCAAACACTTTTTGGCTTTCAAAGTCAAAACCGTCCGAGTAATATTCGTATTCCGCTATAATCCAGACCGGGTTACCCCCAACCAGATTACCGCTTTCAATAATTGAACTGCCCGTGCCACCGTTTGCCGTCATCGGTAGGGCTTTGGTTAACATCACCCGACCCTGAAATTGATTCACTTCATAATCAACCCCTTCGTTCAAGGTACAGGTGCTCAGCACCCGACCGGTATTGCGGTCACGTACCTCCATCGACAGCTTTAAACTTCCTTCGGTAATACGCTGATGTTTTAAAAAGTATAAACTACCACCGGTCGAGGCTAACTCAACATGACTGCCTCGCGTTTCACCGTTCGATAAAAACACCGTCGCGAATGTGCGGGTATCACCATAACGGGTTGAATGCTCACTTTCGTGATATAACTTTGCCCCATATAAACTGCGGTTAAAGTTGGCAAACTCATTGCCGGTAATTTGGGTGTTATAGTTACCCCATAACCCGTAACTTTTGCCCTTCTCTAATTTGATATAAAACTTCCCTTCCGTATCCACATCACTTTCTGTGGTCGAATCATCTCCGTATATCGGGTAGTAAGCTTGCGGGTCGATTTCTCGGATAAAACGAGTCGGGTCTTTTTCACCTAAATGTCCAAATGCATTTTTTAATTTCGTTTCAGTCGTGTCCAGATGTGCCGTTAACCGATAATCGCCTTTATTTGCTTTTAAGTAAAAAGCAACCCGACCATCCCAGCTCCCTTTGCCGCTGTAGTGATGACTGTCGGCATCTTCCAGTATCGAACGCCCTTTTCCACTAACATTGTTTTGTGCATACGTCACATCCACGATACCCACATAAAAAATGTCATCTTTCTTTTCAACCACTAACTTTTCCTGTTGCGATTGTTTCTGACCCGATTCATCCTGCCAGCTTATATCAAACTGATACTCACCCGGCGATAAAATCATCTCTCGCATCGCTCGACCTTGAGCATCCGCCACTAAAGGCTCGCCATTAAGCATCAACCCTTGTTTACCTTTTAAGCCCGTCATTTGAATGACCACTTTACGGTCTTGTGCACTGGTTACTATGCCCTGATGATCTATCCGGCTTTCGCCAAAGCCCGGTATCGTGCTCTCTGATTTTAATTGGCCAAATAATAAATGGCCTGAGCCCGATTGATTGTCCAGTTTGTTGTAGGAAATAAAATCACTGTTATGGTCCGCTATGCCTTGACCTAATGTCTTAAAAGATGTTGCATAAACACTGTCTTTCAAACCGTCATAACTGGTGGTGGTTAAAATCGCTTTATACTCGCTGTCTGTCGATAACGGCTCGCCATTATCGGTTTCACCACGCCATAACACCGCTTCATACGGACTGATTTCTTTAAATCGTAAGATCTTTAATGGTTGTCGGTTATCTAAATCCGATTGACGGTAAATGGTGATTTGATATTCTGCGATTTTGGTTGGGTAGTTAGTGTAAATATAAAGTCCCATTGGTGTCGTAAACAATCCTTGCGACGTCAACTTCACTTTTGGATTATAAATACTTAAATTAAGCTTTTCTTCTGCGTTAAACTCATCCCGAATAATATTTAATTTAGGTATATCTAAACTACCTGCATAAACATTATTGGAGCCAAGTAAAAAAGCAAAACTAATACTCAGGCAAAGTGGATGCCGGGTCCAGTTATGTTTTTTCATTTAGTTTATTTCCTTCCTCTTCTTCTAAGATCGATTATATTTTTTATTTCCGTAATTCAACTCAACATCAAAATTTATCCATAAACCTTAAAAATTGATTGATGACCAATCTTAATTAACCTTTGTTGATAAATAATAAATTAGCCAATCAATCAGTTAAAAAAATTACAAAATGAAATACTTTTATTAAAACTTTTTCATAATATTTACATAATACTATATATTGATCACAATAAACGATCAATATATATTATTCTGATCGCTAATTTCTATATTAATTGTTACTTTAATTAGCTGTTTATAGTTATTAAAAGTAAGATTAAGAGGATAGATTAATTAGAAATAAAAAACCCCCGATAGACGGGGGAAAGACCTGAAAGGATAGGGATAGACAGACTTCCTTGTCCGTCTTTGATGGTAATTACTGATTTACCTCGGTAACACCAAAATCAACTTTACTTGGTAATCCCGGCGATACTCTCACCACTTTTGGATTACGTCCACTTACTTTGTACTCTTTCGGTAAGCTTCGTGGGTCTAGTTTGATGACGAAGTTTGCACCTCGTTCCCAACGGCCTCCCGATACGCCAACTATATGGTAACGACCATGCGTATCAGTTGTGATGATTTCACCCCGAGCCGTCACTAACTTCACGCCGCCCAGACCTTCTTCACCTTCATCTTGTACGCCATTACCGTTGCGGTCGACAAACACTTTTCCGAAGAT
>NZ_JBIDFJ010000021.1:0-6638 GCF_046635705.1 Gilliamella sp. CG25
GTACTTAAGGCGCCAAAGGCAATATCATTTGCGCTGTATTTTCCGTCGTTATCGGCATCGATCACCACATAACCTTTGATAACCGCACTGCCGTGATAACCTATTTCTATTCCGTTAACTAATGACTTATTATCAGCAACATGCACTTTTAGCGATAAGTTAGGTGATCCGGCTTTAACTGCACCTTGACCTATATCCGTATAGCTCAATTGGTAACCATCCCAGTCAGCCACACTTTGCGAACTGTCTGCCGTGATAATCCAATCGCCTTCCGATACGTTGCCCGCCTCAAAGTTACCTTTACTGTCAGTGGTCACTTGTTTCGTAATTGTGCTACCCGTTTTAGTCAGAGTTAATGCTAAACCGGATAAATCCGCATCAATCGCTGAGTGGGTTCGGCTGTTGTCTATATCAATGCTGACATGACCTTTGATCATGGCAATATATTTATACGCTGAATTTTTGTCTAACTCATTTTGTGTTAACGGGTTAAACACAAAGTTATCGCTATTTCCGGCTATGACACTGTCCGCAATTAATTCCGTTCCTTCTGGTGTGCTAACCTTAATTTGGTAGTTACCGCCTTTCGGTAATTTTTCAAACTGATAGTAACCTTGTTTGCCATTCATCGTTTTGGTGTCAACTTTTTTAAGTTCAACATAATCCGTTGCACCCGGTGCCTGATAATTAAGGGTCACATTGATGCCATTACGCCCTTCGTTATCCTGTCTGTCTTTGCTGTCATTTTCATCAATCCAGACGACACCATCGATTTTTTGTTTTCCTACCAACAGATAATTATTATCCAGTGAGCCTTGTTTTGGTAAACTCGCAACCGGAATAACAATATGTTTCGGATCTTTACCGGCTGAGCTTTGTTTAAACGCATGGTCGGCATTAGCGCCTAATTTCAGCACCACAGAATAGTTAGCACTATTACCAAACATCAAATTAGGGAATTGATACTCACCATCCACGGTTTGTTGGGTCATTAATAACTTACCAGTACCATCTAAACCGTCATGCAATTCAACGGTATACGAGATCGCACTATCAAGTAAATAGGTAAACGCCTTTGTAGGATCTAAATCGTTATTATTATCGGCATAATCGACGAAGATTTTCCCTTGAATACCGTTAGCACTTGCTTCTTTATAATAGAAACTATTACCAAAGACACCAGTATTGGTTATTTGAATATTGGATAAAGTACTGATTGGTTGAGTTGAACCTTCACTATTTTTAACTAATGAATAACCATCCGGCGAGGTTACAACATTAATACTGTACTTACCGGAAGGTAAGTTATAGAAATGATATTCACCTTTATCATTGGTATATTGACGAGCGATCTCTGTTCCGTTTGAATCAACTAGGCCAATCAATACATGATCAATTGGTAATTCAGGTGATGTGCCGTCAATAATAGTTTTACCCGCAATACCACTATTGATTGCTTGATTACTGCTTATACCTGCCGCCGGTGAACTGTTTGAACTACCAGCTAATAGGAAGGATTGGTTTTGTACAGTTCGTCCAATATCTTTAAAGGTTATTGTGTCTAAAGTTGCACTAGCTTTTTGATTAGCATTTGAAATAACGCCATAATTGCTTGTAGGAACAACTTGAACTACGTAGTCCGTATTAAGATCAATTCCAGTGAAACTATAATAGCCTTTCTCATTAGTAGTACTTTCAAGATAGTTAATAAGAGAATTATTTAATTTTTTAAATAATTTAACCTTAACATTCGATACAGGAAGATCACCTGTTTTATCAAAACTAATATCCGTTCTACCATTGTTGTTAATATCAACCATTACATAACCTGCAATAGCTGCATCACCATTTTTCTTATAGATGAAATCTAAATTACCACCTGATACTTTTGGTGTTTGTGATGTAATTTTAATATTTGGTACAGTATCAAACTC
Organism: Gilliamella sp. CG25; assembly: GCF_046635705.1. NCBI lineage: Bacteria > Pseudomonadati > Pseudomonadota > Gammaproteobacteria > Orbales > Orbaceae > Gilliamella > Gilliamella sp. CG25. The sequence continues at coordinate 1,935 of NZ_JBIDFJ010000021.1, forward strand.
TGATTTTAGTTCATAAACGCTTACATCCAAGCCTTCTTCTGTAACTTTAATGGTATAAGTATCATTAAATAAATTTTGGAAAGTGTATATACCAGATTTATCGGTTTTAGTTTTAACATAGAATTTTCCATCACGATATAATTCAACCGTTACTCCGGCAAGTGGCACATCACTTTTACTAGCATTGAAGTTACCATCCTCATCATAGTCAAAATAAAGTCGACCACTGATTTCGGTAGGTTGTTTCAGTTTTACTATCCAATACTGATCAGTTGCACCAGCAGATGGAATAGGGGCAACTTGTAAAAACTCTGGTTTTTTCAGCTCACTAGGAATAAGACTGCCTTGAGGTTCATTACCACTAGCAACTAATTCAAATTGTTGTGAATCTAGTCCACGTAATCTAAGAATTATATTAGTTAAATACAAATTACCACGAGGTGAATTAGTGTCATTATAAACAAATTCACCCGTATATTTTACATTGTTATCGACAAAGTCAGATTGATTTAAAATAGCGCTAATATTTCCATTATTGTATCCTTTATAGAAACGAGGCGTAAAAAAGCCTTCTACTCTAAGCGCATCTTTATTATATCTCATTAACTCTTGACTTGTTAATAAAACCGCATCTTCTATTTTTTTGGAACCTGTAATATCTAGGTAAAGATTTCCTGATATTCCTTTAGATGCTTTTGATGCTTGCATAATATATTGACTAGATTCAACATTATTAGCTAAAGTACCATCGGCCAAGACTTCTATGTCAAAAATACCTACAGCTGTAGCAGGATCTTTGTCGGCAATATCAATATAACTATAATTAGTATTATCTGGATCATGTATAATGCGATATTTACCTTTTGGTAAACGGTAAAGAATTAAATTCTGATAAAAATCTCCGCCCGTCATCCATTCTTGGTAAGTACTTCCATCCCAATAAAGAACTTTAAATTTACCATAACCTTGTTCTTTGGAACCATTACCTTCATACTTACCATTCCCATCTAAATCATTGATAGGAATAAAGGTAATTGCATCACTTTTACCTTGCATTAAAAAGTTATGGATAATAGGTAAATCTATTTTATCAAAACGAATCGTTTGCAACTGAGCAAGACCTTGTTTTGGATCTGTTACTGCCTCAGTATCTGAGCGAACAACTTTAATGATAAAATCTTTCCCACTCGTCAGTCCATCATTTCCAGTAAACTCATAACGTCCTGTTTTATCGGTTTTTTGTGAAGCTAATACACTTTTACCTGAGCGTGAAGTACAATCATTATTATCTTTACATAATAAAACTGTCGCATCAAACAATGGTTTATCAAAGGCATCAGCCGTCCCACCTACAGTAAGTATACCCTCTCCTCTGTAAGTATCCAAATAAACTGTACCTTTAGCAACATAATCTCGTTGTTTTAATTTAAACCAGAAATTAGTATCTTTAGTATAGTTTTGACCGCCTTTTACTTTTACAATAATGCTAGAAGTTTCATTAACAATAGTATCGTTTTGATCATTACGTTCTAATTCAATAGCATTTTTATCTGCATTACTGCCAGCGCCGAAAGTTGATTGAACAACCACTCGATATTCACCATCAGGTAACTTGGTAAAGTTATACCAACCATCATTGTTTGTTCCCATAATAGCAATATCATCACGTTCCCAATTGCCAGTAGATACTTGTTTATGTTGTAAAACGACACGAGTGTATCTAATAGGCGTATCTAACTTAGGATCATAATTACCGGTGGTACCAACATGGCTATTATTTAAGTAAACATAGCCCGAAATACTGTTAGGCGTTTTACCTCTAAAATATACAATAGAAAAACCACCCAATCTTTCGGTAGCACTTGCATTATTTGCAACTGATCTTACTCGATATTCTTGTGTAACAGCTTGGATATCTAAATAATTAGAATCATATCCAATAATTTTGTAAGTATAAATTCCACCATGATCAGAATTAACCCTAGCTCGTTGAGCACGCGAATAATCATCTGGACCTTTTAGATATTTAGCATATAAACGTGTCCCATCTAATTTGGTCGCAGGCGTGACACCATCTTCTTCAAAAAAAGCAACCTCTAGATAAGGTGCGGTACTTAATTCACTAATACCATTTTGTATACCACCCCAGTTTCCGTGGTTATTTGTAGACTGTAAGCTACTTTCTACAGCTAATAGACTTGGTGCAATGATTGAATACCAAAAGTTTTGGTTTGACTTAGTACCGCCATTTAAATTGGGAATAATAATCTCTTTCGGAGCAATTTTGTCTTGCTTACCATTGCTGAGTTTTACTTTACCTTTATGAGTACTTTTTGATTCAGATGAGGTACTGGTTGATTTACCATCTGTATCGCCAATAAAGAAATATTTGGTCGTATCAATACCAGATTCATCTAAAACGACTTTATAATCTTTATTCGCTCTTAGTCCTCCAAATTTATAAGCCCCCGCTTTATTAGTGGTCTGTTTAGCAATTAATATCCAACTATTACCATCATGTTGATAAAGATTGACTGGCGTGTTAAGAAAGGTACTACCATCCTTAGGTAGAGTATTTCCTGTTTTACCCCCATCTGGGCCGTCTTCAGGGAATTGTTCTGAACCTAATGCAAATACCGAACCTGATATACCTGCTAAAGTTGTATCGTTCGGATCAATATTTAACAAAAATGTCGGGCCACTTGTTTGACCGATTGCATCAGTTATTTTAACAGTTTGTTCGGTTTTATTCTGTGGAATATAAGGTGCTTTTACATTGGTTACTTTTATGTCATAACTTGCAACAGCTAGATCTCTAAAACGATAACGGCCATTATCAGTTGTAGTTATTGTTCCTGTACCTAGTACTTTGGTTGTCGTGCCGGGATAGTAAAGCTCGACATTCATATCAATCGCACCGGTATCAGAGCCTACTGTATAGATCCCATCACCATTTTGATCAATAGCGACAACTCCGTCAATACCCCATTCATTACGTGGTTTAACATTAAATTGCCCTTTTTGATTTTTACCCGCCATATTAAAGCTAATTTTATTAACGTAGGCGTTTTTACTGTCTGGTAATGTTGCATCCCATAAAGCATATTTGATTTTATTACTTGAGTCAGCAACAAAATCTGCTGTATCAACCGTCATGTCATACAGATGCCCTTTTAAGGTATTTTTAAGTTCAACTACACCATCATTATTGGTTGCAAAAACAATTTGCCTTGAAGAAGAGGTATGAATCAACCTAACAGGAATATTCTTTGCACCATTTCCTTTGTCGTCTTTTATCGCTAAGTTGATATCACCGCCTTGCCCTTTGATAAATAAGTTTTGAGCAGACGCACCAGTATCAACGATAAGTTGCACTGAACGATCAATGGTTTCACCTTCCGTCGTCTTTGCCACAACCTTATATGTCCCCAGTAACGGCGCATCTAATTTATAGCTACCGTCCTGATTTGTGGTCGTGTCCGATAGTAACTTTTGATTACTGTCATATAATTCAACTTTTAAACCCGTTAACGGCATTTCTGTTTTACTGGCCGTATTGTCATAATCTAAATAGACTTTTCCACCTATATCAAAGGCATATGCTGTTGATATCGTCGACACCGATATCAACGCAGAAGCTAATAAGCGCTTTATGCTTCTTAGCATCGTCTTTTGCACTGTTGCATTATGCTCAGTTCGCATTATCTTCTCTCCTGATATGCGTAAATTCTTCTCTTCTTTACGTTTTTCAACCCTTGGGGCATTGAACTGCATCTTCGGTAAGTGCTTTTCTACACCGGTAACTTTTTGCCAACTGTTCATTAGAAACTCCCCACTACATTGACAAACCAACCTCGTGAACGGTAGTTCAGGTGTGTTAAGTTGTCGTTATAATCCGTGAAGTTGTAACCCACGCCCATCTTGATGTTGTCGCCAATATAACGATAAACACTGGTCACCAATCCGTCTTTGTGGTCATCTGCCAGACTTGTTCGTAGCGTTCGACCTTCAACCTGATATTCCCAGTCGCCTGTCTTGTAATTAACACGCACCGCATACAAACTTGCACCCGATGAGTACCAGTCACTTTCACCTTTATAACGTAAATGACCCTGTCTGTGCGCCGCTTTAAACGCCGTTTCCCAGTTCGCATTCCATTCGTAAACACCTTCTAATGACCATACCCAGCTCTTTTGGTCATACAAGCTCGACGTATAACGTTTACCGCTTGATGACGTTGAGTTCACTATCAACTGGTCATCCGGGTCTAATCCATACACATACGTCAATTTACCAAATAAGTTCAGGTTGTTTATCGCTCTCGGTCGGTAAGCAAAACCAACCATCGATTCCGTGTAGTTACTCACCACTTCACTGTTGTTTCTGTGCTCCCCTAACGTCTTGGCAAAGTCAAACTGTACCAGCCAGCTTAAGTCTTCATTGACCACCGTCTTCGCCCGGTTAGTAGTCACCCATTGTCTTATGCGTTCATTGCCGTTATCGATTCGGTATTCCACACGATTACGGATTTGGAAAACATCATTTTTATAACCGTATCCCACCGCCCAAACATCACGACGAGTTTCATCATTTCCGGTTAAACTGGTATGATTGCGGTGACGGTTGCTCACACGGCCTATCGAGTAAGACCCCTCTATAAATTGGGCTTCTGTCGGTTTATAACTTACCCCATAAACATCCGAT
>NZ_JBIDFJ010000022.1:0-1632 GCF_046635705.1 Gilliamella sp. CG25
AAAAAATTAAGTCTTGATAAGTGACACTGAAGATTCATTTGAATATGTCAGAGACAGTTATTGAGCATCAAACTTTAAATTGAAGAGTTTGATCATGGCTCAGATTGAACGCTGGCGGCAGGCTTAACACATGCAAGTCGAACGGTAACATGAGTGCTTGCACTTGATGACGAGTGGCGGACGGGTGAGTAAGGTATGGGGATCTGCCAAATGGAGGGGGACAACAGTTGGAAACGACTGCTAATACCGCATAAAGTTGAGAGACCAAAGTACGGTTCCGCAAGGACGTGCGCCATTTGATGAACCCATATGGGATTAGCTAGTTGGTGTGGTAAAGGCTCACCAAGGCGACGATCTCTAGCTGGTCTGAGAGGATGACCAGCCACACTGGAACTGAGACACGGTCCAGACTCCTACGGGAGGCAGCAGTGGGGAATATTGCACAATGGGGGGAACCCTGATGCAGCCATGCCGCGTGTATGAAGAAGGCCTTCGGGTTGTAAAGTACTTTCGGTAGTGAGGAAGTTGTGTGTATGAAAAGTGCATGCAGTTGACGTTAGCTACAGAAGAAGCACCGGCTAACTCCGTGCCAGCAGCCGCGGTAATACGGAGGGTGCGAGCGTTAATCGGAATGACTGGGCGTAAAGGGCATGTAGGCGGATAATTAAGTTAGGTGTGAAAGCCCCGGGCTCAACCTGGGAATTGCACTTAAAACTGGTTATCTGGAGTATTGTAGAGGAAGGTAGAATTCCACGTGTAGCGGTGAAATGCGTAGAGATGTGGAGGAATACCGGTGGCGAAGGCGGCCTTCTGGACAGATACTGACGCTGAGATGCGAAAGCGTGGGGAGCAAACAGGATTAGATACCCTGGTAGTCCACGCTGTAAACGATGTCGATTTGGAGTTTGTTGCCTAGAGTGATGGGCTCCGAAGCTAACGCGATAAATCGACCGCCTGGGGAGTACGGCCGCAAGGTTAAAACTCAAATGAATTGACGGGGGCCCGCACAAGCGGTGGAGCATGTGGTTTAATTCGATGCAACGCGAAGAACCTTACCTGGTCTTGACATCCACAGAATCTGGCAGAGATGCTGGAGTGCCTTCGGGAACTGTGAGACAGGTGCTGCATGGCTGTCGTCAGCTCGTGTTGTGAAATGTTGGGTTAAGTCCCGCAACGAGCGCAACCCTTATCCTTTGTTGCCATCGATTAGGTCGGGAACTCAAAGGAGACTGCCGTTGATAAAGCGGAGGAAGGTGGGGACGACGTCAAGTCATCATGGCCCTTACGACCAGGGCTACACACGTGCTACAATGGCGTATACAAAGGGAGGCGACCTCGCGAGAGCAAGCGGACCTCAGAAAGTACGTCTAAGTCCGGATTGGAGTCTGCAACTCGACTCCATGAAGTCGGAATCGCTAGTAATCGTGAATCAGAATGTCACGGTGAATACGTTCCCGGGCCTTGTACACACCGCCCGTCACACCATGGGAGTGGGTTGCACCAGAAGTAGATAGCTTAACCTTCGGGAGGGCGTTTACCACGGTGTGATTCATGACTGGGGTGAAGTCGTAACAAGGTAACCGTAGGGGAACCTGCGGTTGGATCACCTCCTTACGAAGAGCTCGTAAGTGT
>NZ_JBIDFJ010000022.1:1730-5092 GCF_046635705.1 Gilliamella sp. CG25
GTTGAATTAAATTATGTTTGTATTTACTTATATGAGTAAATAGAAAGATAAAGCTCTTTAACAATTAGGAACAAGCTGAAAGAAACGAGTTCTCGTTTTTACAGAAGACATTGATACGAAAGTATGAGTGTTTGAAGTAGAAAAGAGAAAAAAGCGTAATAGAAACCAAGACAACTGTGAGTTGTAAGGTTAAGAAATTAAGCGTACACGGTGGATGCCTAGGCAATCAGAGGCGAAGAAGGACGTGTTAATCTGCGAAAAGCGACGGTAAGCCGATAAAAGGCGTTATAGCCGTCGATGTCCGAATGGGGAAACCCAGTGCAGGTGACTGCACTATCATCTGATGAATACATAGTCAGATGAGGCGAACCGGGAGAACTGAAACATCTAAGTACCCCGAGGAAAAGAAATCAACCGAGATTCCCCTAGTAGCGGCGAGCGAACGGGGAGGAGCCCAAAGCGGGTAGCATAATGTATCAGTGGAAGCGTCTGGAAAGTCGCACGATAGAGGGTGAAAGTCCCGTACACGAAGGTAGATTATGTGGAAGCTTGAAGAGTAGGGCGGGACACGTGATATCCTGTCTGAAGATGGGGGGACCATCCTCCAAGGCTAAATACTCCTGATTGACCGATAGTGAACCAGTACCGTGAGGGAAAGGCGAAAAGAACCCCGGGAGGGGAGTGAAATAGACCCTGAAACCGTGTACGTACAATCAGTGGGAGCATGTGTCGTTGGGCATGTGTGACTGCGTACCTTTTGTATAATGGGTCAGCGACTTATATTCTGTAGCAAGGTTAACCGAATAGGGGAGCCGAAGGGAAACCGAGTATTAACTGTGCGTTAAGTTGCAGGGTATAGACCCGAAACCCGGTGATCTAGCCATGGGCAGGTTGAAGGTTGGTTAACACTAACTGGAGGACCGAACCGACTAATGTTGAAAAATTAGCGGATGACCTGTGGCTGGGGGTGAAAGGCCAATCAAACCGGGAGATAGCTGGTTCTCCCCGAAAGCTATTTAGGTAGCGCCTCATGAGTAACTGTTGGGGGTAGAGCACTGTTTCGGCTAGGGGGCCATCCCGGCTTACCAACCCGATGCAAACTCCGAATACTGACAAGTTTAATCATGGGAGACACACGGCGGGTGCTAACGTTCGTCGTGAAGAGGGAAACAACCCAGACCGCCAGCTAAGGTCCCCAAGTCATAGTTAAGTGGGAAACGAAGTGGGAAGGCTTAGACAGCTAGGATGTTGGCTTAGAAGCAGCCATCATTTAAAGAAAGCGTAATAGCTCACTAGTCGAGTCGGCCTGCGCGGAAGATGTAACGGGGCTAAAACTATGCACCGAAGCTGCGGCAGTGCACGCAAGTGTATTGGGTAGGGGAGCGTTCTGTAAGCCGTAGAAGGTGTGTTGTGAGGCATGCTGGAGGTATCAGAAGTGCGAATGCTGACATAAGTAACGATAAAGCGGGTGAAAAGCCCGCTCGCCGGAAGACCAAGGGTTCCTGTCCAACGTTAATCGGGGCAGGGTGAGTCGACCCCTAAGGAGAGGCCGAAGGGCGTATCTGATGGGAAACGGGTTAATATTCCCGTACTGGCTATAACTGCGATGGGGGGACGAAGAAGGCTAGGTTTACCACCTATTGGATGGTGGGTTAAGCGTGTAGGGGTGTGATTAGGCAAATCCGGTCACTGAGACCCTGAGGCGTGATGACGAGCTACTAAGGTAGTGAAGTAATTGATGCCCTGCTTCCAGGAAAATCCTCTAAGCTTCAGGTTATAGTTAATCGTACCCGAAACCGACACAGGTGGTCAGGTAGAGAATACTCAGGCGCTTGAGAGAACTCGGGTGAAGGAACTAGGCAAAATGGTGCCGTAACTTCGGGAGAAGGCACGCTGATGGTAATTGAAGTCCCGTGCGGATGGAGGTGAAATCAGTCGAAGATACCAGCTGGCTGCAACTGTTTAATAAAAACACAGCACTGTGCAAACACGAAAGTGGACGTATACGGTGTGACGCCTGCCCGGTGCTGGAAGGTTAATTGATGGGGTTATGCGTAAGCAGAAGCTCTTGATCGAAGCCCCAGTAAACGGCGGCCGTAACTATAACGGTCCTAAGGTAGCGAAATTCCTTGTCGGGTAAGTTCCGACCTGCACGAATGGCGTAATGATGGCCAGGCTGTCTCCACCCGAGACTCAGTGAAATTGAAATCGCCGTGAAGATGCGGTGTACCCGTGGCAAGACGGAAAGACCCCGTGAACCTTTACTATAGCTTGACAGTGAACATTGAGCCTTAATGTGTAGGATAGGTGGGAGACTAAGAAGTGTGTACGCCAGTATGCATGGAGTCATCCTTGAAATACCACCCTTTAATGTTTGATGTTCTAACCTATACTTCTGAATCGAGGTAAGGGACACTGTCTGGTGGGTAGTTTGACTGGGGCGGTCTCCTCCCAAAGAGTAACGGAGGAGCACGAAGGTTAGCTAATCCTGGTCGGACATCAGGAGGTTAGTGCAATGGCAAAAGCTAGCTTGACTGCGAGAGTGACGGCTCGAGCAGGTACGAAAGTAGGTCATAGTGATCCGGTGGTTCTGAATGGAAGGGCCATCGCTCAACGGATAAAAGGTACTCCGGGGATAACAGGCTGATACCGCCCAAGAGTTCATATCGACGGCGGTGTTTGGCACCTCGATGTCGGCTCATCACATCCTGGGGCTGAAGTAGGTCCCAAGGGTACGGCTGTTCGCCGTTTAAAGTGGTACGCGAGCTGGGTTTAGAACGTCGTGAGACAGTTCGGTCCCTATCTGCCATGGGCGTAGGAAAATTGAGAGGGTTTGCTTCTAGTACGAGAGGACCGAAGTGAACGCACCGCTGGTGTACGGGTTGTGATGCCAATTGCATTGCCCGGTAGCTACGTGCGGAATAGATAAGTGCTGAAAGCATCTAAGTACGAAACTAGCCTCGAGATGAGTTTTCCCTGATGAGAATCAGTAAGGTCCGTTTGAGACTAAGACGTAGATAGGTCAGGTGTGTAAGTGTAGTGATACATTGAGCTAACTGATACTAATGAACCGAGAGTCTTAACCTTACAACTCGGAGTTGTTTTGGATACGCGAGAGAGAAGAGAAAATCATCGGAAGGTGGTTAAAGAATGTAGAAACAGTTTGTTCCGGATTGAGGAATTGATGTAAAGATGAGATAATGTACATCAATAGAGAAAGAGAAGACAGGATATGTCTGGCGGTAATAGCGCGGTGGTCCCACCTGACCCCATGCCGAACTCAGAAGTGAAACGCCGTAGTGCCGATGGTAGTGTGGGTATTACCCATGTGAGAGTAGGGTGCCGCCAGACTTTTAAATAAG
>NZ_JBIDFJ010000023.1:0-4942 GCF_046635705.1 Gilliamella sp. CG25
TCGCTGAGTGGGTTCGGCTGTTGTCTATATCAATGCTGACATGACCTTTGATCATGGCAATATATTTATACGCTGAACTTTTGTCTAACTCATTTTGTTTTAACGTTTTAAACTCAAAGCTATCACTATTTCCGGCTATGACACTGTCCGCAATTAATTCCGTTCCTTCCGGTGTGCTAACCATAATTTGATAGTTACCGCCTTTCGGTAATTTTTCAAACTGGTAGTGACCTGAATTGTCGGTATTAACCTTTTTAAGCTCGACATAATCCGTTGTACCCGGTGCCTGATAATTAAGGGTCACATTAATGCCATTAAGCCCTTCATCACCCTGTCTGTCTTTACTGTCATTTTCATCAACCCAGACATAACCACCGATTTTTAATTTTCCTACCAACAGATAATTGTTATCCAGTGAACCTTGTTTTGGTAAACTCGCAACCGGAATAACAATATGTTTCGGATCGTTACCGGCTGAGCTTTGTTTAAACGCATGGTCGGCATTAGCGTCTAATTTCAGTACCACAGAATAGTTAGCATTATCACCAAACGCCAGATTAGAGAAATGATACTCACCATCTACGGTTTGTTGGGTCATTAATAGCTTACCAGTTCCATCTAAACCGTCACGTAGCTCAACGGTATACGTGATCGCACTATCAAGTAAATAGGCAAACTCATTTAACTGATTAAAATCGGTATTATTATCGGCATAATCAATATAGATTTTACCACCAATACCTTCATCACTCGCTTGTTTAAAATAGAAATTATTGTCTTTTATACCCACATTAGTTAAATCTAGACCAGATAAAGTATCAATTGGTTGAGTGGTACCTTTACTGTTTTTAACTAATGAATAACCATCTGGTGAAGCGACAATATTAATGCTGTACTTCCCTTGGGATAGATTATAGAAGTGGTATTCACCTTTATCATTGGTATACTGACGTGCAATCTCGTTATTGTTTGCATCACGTAAACCAATTAAAACTTGAGTAATTGGCTCAACTGGATCGCTACCATTTAACAAGGTTTTTCCAGAAATTCCGCTGTTGATTGCATAACTACTGTTTATACCAGCTGACGGTGAACTATTTGAACTTCCTGCCAATAAGAAGTATTGGTTTTGAACTGTCTTTCCAACATCTTCAAAGTGAATCGGTTTTAAATTGATATTTGTGTTACCCTCTGCATTAGCAATAACACCAAAATCTTTTGTGGGTTCAATTTCAACAATATAATCAGTATTTAAATCAATACCACTAAAGCTATAGTAACCTTTCGCATTCGTTTTTACTTCACGATAAAACGTACGATTGGAACCATCAAATTTATATAATTTGACGTTTATATCCGGTATCGCCATGTCCCCTGTTTTATTAACATAATTTTCTAGTGTGCCATTATTGTTAATATCAACCATTACATGACCGGTGATCGCCGCATCGCCGTTTTTCTTGTAAATAAAATCTAAATTATCACCTGTTACTTTTGGTGTTTTTCCATCAATGGTAATACCCGTTACTGTATTTGAAACACTCTTTAATTCATAACGTTGTTTATCTAAACCCTGTTCAGTAACTTTAACGGTATAAGTATCATTAAATAAATTTTTAAAGTTATATAGACCGGATTTATCGGTTTTAGTTTTTGCATAGAGTTCACCATTACGATATAACTCAACGGTGACACCCGAAATCACAACATCATTTGTGCCCGGAGTAAAAAAACCATCATCGTCATAATCGTAATAAAGTCGACCACTGATCTCTGTATCATTTTTCAGTTTTACTAACCAGTACTGATCTTGTGCTCCCAATAAACCTGAAGGCGCAACTTGCATATATTCCAGATTTGTTTGTACTTTTGTTGGCAGATAAGCGCCTTTTAACTGACCACTGTTACCGACCAATTCAAATTGCGTGGTATCCAGACCAGTTAAACGTAATAACATATTGGTTAGATATAATTTTCCTCGCGTTGAATTCGCGGCTGTATAAGCAAATTCGCCCGTGTATTGTACACTTTTATCGATAAAGTCAACTTGATCCAAAATATCGTCAACATTACCGTTAAAATATCCCGGGTAGATGCGAGGGGTAAAAATACCACTTACGGTTAGCAAACCTTTATTATATTGAATAAGTTCTTCTTTAGTGAGCTCAGCTGCCCCGTCTTTGTTTTTAGAACCTGTTACATCCAGATAAAGCTTGCCCGAAATTGCCTCGGTCGTATTTGATGGTACAACTTGAGCTTGCATTAGATATAATTTATTTTTATCTAAATTATTGGCAAGTGAACCATCGGCTAATACTTCAAAATCTAGCGTTCCTGGTGGTGTTGCTGGATCCACATCCGCAATGTCGATAAAATCATTGCCCGGAGTGTGAACTATACGGTATTTGCCTTCCGGTAATGAGTATAGCTCCATCGTCCAGAACTTACCCCAATACTGATAATCATTACTGTTTTTATCCCAATAATAAACATTTGATGTATTAGTCCCTCTCTCTGAATCTGAACCATACCTATCGCCATTCATATCATTAACAGGCATAGCACGAATATTACCTTTTCCTTGCATTAGAAAATTTTTAACAATTGGTGCACCAAGTTTGTCAAATCGAATTTTATGGCTAGTTGCAAGATCTTGACTGCTATTTTCTACTGCTGTTACGCTTTTACGTAATGCTTTAACGATAAAATCTTTTCCAGCTGTTAGCCCATCAGCGCCGGTAAATTTATAAAGCCCATCAGAACCAGTTTTTTTAGATGCAATAACACTTTGTCCGCCTATTACACAAGCATTGTTATCTTTACAAAGTAAGACTGTCGCATCAAAAAGTGGTAGATCATCATAAGTCCCTGGAATATTAACTTCTAATTTCCCTTTGCCAGAATATGTATCTAGGTAAACTTTACCACGAACAACATAATCTTGTTGTTTCAGCTTATACCAAAAGTTAGTTCCCTTATTATGCGCTTTTCCACCTTCAATTTTTATTTCAAAAACTGACTGGTTATTTTCAACGCCAGTATTTTGATCATTATTTTCAAGTTCAATATCTTGTGAATTAAAATTACTTCCAGCAGAAAAACTTGGTCTAGTTAAAACACGATATTGACCATCCGGTAGATTTGTAAAATTATAATAACCGTCCTGATTCGTACCAAAAATTGTGAATAAGTTCCATGTATTATCTGACTGCTTTTTGTATAACGATACCTGAGCAAACTTAATTGCTGTATCTTCATCTGGGTTATAATCACCCAAAGCGCCAGAATGACTATTATTCAGATAAACATAACCAGATAGCGTATTCGGCTTTTTAGGTTTGAAATACATAGCATTCGAGTGTGAAAGTTCCGTTTGTATCGTTAAAATATAATCACCACTCGAATAGTCAACTTCAATTTCGTCATTAATATCATCAATTTTATAAGTATATAACCCGGCATGATCAATCGGAGCAGCTACCCTACCGAGCGCACCGAGCACGCCATACGAACCAGGTTTGCCGAGTGTTGCAGCTAATGGTTTTCCTTGTTTATCAAGAAGCGGAGTTACGCCGTCTTCTTCATAAAAAGAGACTTTCATGTAAGTTGTAGCAGTGTGTGTTGGGCTGACACCATTAACCACACCACCCCAAGCTGTCGTTAAATTAGCTGTTCTAATATTGCTTTCAACGTTTAACGTTCCTAAGTTCTCTCGAAGGGGAGAATACCAAAAGTTTCGATTCGATTGGGTTCCTTTACCTAAACCAACAACAATAATTTCTTTAGGAGCGATATTAGCCTGAGTACCATTACTAAGTTTTACTTTCCCTTTATGGCTACTTCTTGATTTTGGTGAAGTACTGGTTGATTTACCATCAGAATCATTCACAAAAATATAGGAATTTAAATCTATACCGGATTCGTTAATGACTACTTTATAATCTTTGCCGATCGCCAAACCACGGAATTGATATAATCCATTGCTCTTATTTGTTGTTTGTGTAGCAATCTTTTTCCATGTACTACCATCGTATTGATAAAGATCGACGGGGGTTTCTAAATAAGTCGTATTTGACACAGGTAACATATTATAAGGCTTACCAGAATCAGGTCCCCTAGGCAAAAACTGATTTGATAAGACAAATACCTGACCCGATATACCAGATAAACTTGAATCATTTGGATCAATTTTTAATAAAAATGTCGGACCACTTGTTTGGTTATTTGCATCTGTTATTTTAATGTTTTGTTCAAGTTTGCTAAGTGGAATATAAGGCGCTTTCACATTGGTTACTTTTATGTCATAACTCGCCACCGCTAAATCTTTAAAACGATATAGACCATCATCGCTTGTAGTTATCGTTTTTGTGCCCAAAACTTTGGTTGTCGTGCCGGGATAGTAAAGCTCGACATTCATACCTAATGCGCCAGTATCCGTATCAGCACCATAGATACCGTCATTGTTTTGATCTATAGCTACGATTCCATCGACGCCCCATTCATTACGTGGTTTTATATTGAATGCACCTTTTTGATTGGTACCATTCATATTAAACTCTATCGTATTAATGTATTTATGCGAATTATCGGGTAATGTTGCATCCCATAAGGTATATTTAGTTTGATTACTTGAGTCAGCAATAAAATCTTCAATATCAACAATTAGGTCATACTTATAGGTTTTTAAAGTATTTTTGATGTCAATTTCACCTTTATCATTGGTGGCAAGCGTTAACTCTTTTGTTGATGCAGAATTAATTAGTTTAATGGGTATATTTTTGGCGCCATTACCTTTTTCATCCTTAACATCTAAATGAATATCACCGCCTTGCCCTTTGATAAATAAGTTCTGAGCAGACGCACCGGTATCAACGATAAGTTGCACTGAACGATCAATGGTTTCACCTTCCGTCGTCTTTGCCACAACCTTATATGTCCCCAG
>NZ_JBIDFJ010000024.1:0-2888 GCF_046635705.1 Gilliamella sp. CG25
TATGAGCAGGTCAGCGATATTGATTACCGGTTACCCAGCGGAACGCTGGATGGTGGCGCAGAAAGTATCTGGGATATTCGGTTACGCAGTCGGGTGGTGGAGTCATCGGTTAAAGTGCAGGATTATAACTATCGGGATGCGAAAGCGAATTTACACGGTGACGTGAACAGCCAGCCCAAAGACAGCACCACCTATGGCACGGATTACCGTTATGGCGAGCACTACAAAGGGCTGAGAAGTAACGGACAGGCAGATAAGCTAAAAGGTGAGGCAGATAACGATAACGAAGACTCAACCGACCCGAATAATGTCACCGAAAGCGGACAATGGTATGCCCGAATACGGCATGAACAGGCAATCAGTGAAAAAATCGTGATTAGTGGCAAAAGCAACCGCTATCACCTGACACCGGGGCAACGGATACAGATTAAAGGCAGTCCGTTAGTTGATATTGCTGACGGGGTGATAATATTAAGTGTGGAAGGGCAAGGCAACCGCACGGATGCTTACGAGCTACATTTTACCGCTATCCCGTATCAGGTATTAAAACCATACCGCCCCAAACCGATAGCCTGGCCGCAAATCGGGGGAACCTTACCGGCACGGGTGACCAGTCCGGACAATGACACCTACGGCTATATAGATACCCAAGGTCGGTATCGGGTGAAATTTAACTATGACCTGAAAGCGTGGAAAGCAGGCAATGAAAGTTTATGGGTAAGACTGGCAAAACCGTATGCCGGAGGCACTTATGGCTTTCATTTTCCGCTAATAGACGGCACGGAAGTCGCCATGGCATTTATGGACGGCAATCCTGACCGCCCGTATATTGCCCATGCCATGCACGACAGTGCTCACCCTGACCATGTCACCACAATAAACAAACACCGTAATGTGATTCGCACCCCCACCAATAACAAATTGCGCATGGATGACAAACGGGGACAAGAGCATATCAAGCTGGCGACTGAATACGGCAAAACGCAACTTAATCTGGGTCACTTAGTCAACCAAAAAAAAGAATTACGGGGTGAAGGGTTTGAACTGCGCACTGATGAATGGGGGGCGATAGCGGCTGAAAAAGGCTTATACCTGACCAGCCAGACCGAGCCGAAAGCGCAGGGCAAACAACTGGATATGCAAGGCGCAATTAGCCAGATAGAAAACGCCTTATCGATTGCCAAATCACTACAAAATGCCGCCAACCAAGCCGAAGCCCACGGGGCTGACACCGACAGCCAAGACCAGCTCAAGGCAAACTTAACTGAGCTGGCGCAAAGTGGCATATTAGCTTACGCTCAGCAAGGTATTGCGTTAACCAGTCCTGAAAACATCCAGCTATCAACCGGTAACAGCGTGAGTGTCACCGCTGAAAACCAGACTGACATCACGGCATTAAAAAACATCACACTGGCATCGGGCGATGCGATAGGGTTATTTGCTCACCAATCGGGGATGAAGGTCTT
The DNA here is from genome assembly GCF_046635705.1 of Gilliamella sp. CG25. Lineage (NCBI taxonomy): Bacteria > Pseudomonadati > Pseudomonadota > Gammaproteobacteria > Orbales > Orbaceae > Gilliamella > Gilliamella sp. CG25. The sequence goes on from NZ_JBIDFJ010000024.1 coordinate 1,467, forward strand.
TGCCAACCAAGGGGATATTGACATACAAGCCCAAAATGCCAACCTGAATATGGCGGCTAAACAAGATATCAAAATCGACAGTGTGGACGGCGAACTGACCATTACAGCAAGCGATGAGCTAACATTAATGTGTGGTGGCTCTTATATCAAAATCAGCAGTGAAGGCATAGAGCTTGGCACACCGGATAATGTGTACATGAAATGTAATGTGATGCAAAAAATGGGACCGGCAAGTATTGATAGTGACAAATTAAAATTTACATCCAGTGATATTGATGTAGCACTTATGCGTTTAATCAATAGTGATGTTATCAATTTTTCAGGATAAAGGAATCAACCATGGCATTAACCCCCCTAAAAAAATGGAAATATCCGGTCGTTACCAATGACCCAAAAAAATCAAGCGCTGCCCATTATCATCAAGCCTTAATGTTAGTGGAAGAAGGTTTCTATCCTGTGAGCGTTAATAAACAGGTACATGGCGGCATTCATTTTGATGAAAAAGCGCTTAAGAATTTAGGCATTGTATATGATAAACCTAGCAAAGTGTGCTGTATAGCTGATGGTGAAGTCATTGCTTATCGGGTAAACGACAATTATCAAAAAGTTGATTATGGTGATAAGGTTGGTTTTTTCTCAACGGGTTTTGTTTTAGTTCGTCATCTGCTTGAAATGGAACGAATTGAAGAAGCGACCCCGCCAGCGACACCAACTCCAACAACCGAAAGTCAGTCATCCCCTGAGGCAGCTACCACCAGCTCAACTGAAAATTCAACAGCGCCAGCAGCCAATGCATTACCGTCGTCAAATACACAGCCTACGACTACAACGCCGGTAAAAACATCACCAACGGGCACGAATACTAATACGCCAACTCCCCCAACGACAACCGGTGACGCATCAACAGCAAGTACACCGCCTGCTGCTGAAACGGCTAAACCTAAACAGCCCGGTCATCAGCTGTATTTTTATAGTTTATATATGCATTTGGCAGATACAAAGTACTATGAGGATAACCCCAAAGAGCCTGCGCCGGCATTTTGGGAGCAAGATATTTATCGGGTCACTGAAAAAGGTTTAGATTTTGTTGAAGGATTAAATATTCGAAAGAAGCCTGACTTAAAAAAAGGTGAGATTCTTGCAGTCTTACAAGCGGGCACCAAAGTGGAATTGAATCTTGAGTTACATACCGAAGATTATAAATGGTATGCGGTGACCTCATTAAAGGAAGGTTATTGTTCAATTCCGGTATTAACGCCTTATGAGCATGAAGGAAAGCAGATTATCGGTTGGGTTTTCAATGGAACTCAAAAGCAGCTCACGGAATCCGAATTTGATATAAAAAATAAAGATAAAGATAAAAATAAAAATTTTGCCAAATCAAAAGGACTGAGAGTCAGGGATGAAAGTAAAAAAAACATA
>NZ_JBIDFJ010000025.1:0-1788 GCF_046635705.1 Gilliamella sp. CG25
CTCAACTTGATACTCGATTTGGCTCAGATAAATATTCACGAATTGGTGGACAACTAGGTTTAAATTATTCATTCTAACAATAGTAATATCTTAGTAAATACAAAGCAGTACGATTTAGTACTGCTTTTTTATAGAAAAAAGATATGTGATTCAAACTAAATTGAAAAAGGGGATATTTAGCACTGACTAAATAAAGAATTTAGTCTAAAAAAAATCATAACATGAACAATATATTGAAAAAAAAAGATTGCTAATTGATTATGTATTTTAAACGCAGAATATGAAAATTTTGTGCAAAAATAATCAGTTTATTAACTTTACATTAACTTACAATTAACAAAAAAAACAATTAATTATAATTATATTACGCTTTTTATTAGAAATTTTCGATAGATTAAATGTTGATTGATCGCTTAATCCGATCAATAATGTTTTTTACATAAGTCTCTTGAATCTTAGTGACTATGTTTAATATTGTAAAATGAAGGAAATTTAACAAATGAATAAAATTTATAAAGTTTTGAAAAATAGACAAGGAATTAGTCTGGCAGTTTCGGAATTAGCCAGAGGAAGAGGTAAAAAAACTAAATCAGTATTAATTAATGCCACAATTCTTGGGGCTTTATCTGTTTTATCTTCCGGCAATGCTTTTGCTGCACGTGTTAATATAGATACCAATCAAATTATTAAAGGTGATGACACTGGAACTTTGCCTAATGGCGTAGTCAGCAATGATGAATATATCATTGGTCAAAATGGACATTTAACAATTAGTGATAATGGTACATTAAAAATTAATAGAATTATAGTGGCACATGATGTAGATACTTCTGCTCAATTTACACTCGACAATGGTCATTTCATTAACTCTACTGGTGATGCTTATTTAGGATCTCAAGGTAACGCTAATATTCTTATTACTAATGGCGGCACTTTTACCAATACTGGATGGTCTTCATTACGTATAGGTCATTCTAGCACTTCTAATACAACTTTAACTGTATCAGGTAAAGGCAGTACAATAAATCAAGTTAACTCACAAGATATGGGGATTGCCGGCGACGGTAAGGCTGTAGTTAATATTTTAGATGGTGGTGTTATTAATTCATCTCGAGCGACATTTGTCGCAAGTGGTAATGGAAATGCGATTATTAATATTGACGGTGAAGGTTCTGCTTTTAATTCAGGTGGTATGCGAGTAGGAACGCAATCAGCTGATAAAGATGGCTATGGTGAAATTAATGTAACCAATGGTGGTAGTTTAAATATTGCTGATGGTGATGCAGGTACATACAACAAGCTAGCTATCAGAAATGGTAAAGTATTAATTGATGGTAAAAATTCTCAATTGAACGTGATGTCTGAAATTATCGTCAATGAGGGTGGTAATCATTCTGCTAGTTTAACCGTTGCAAATGATGCAGCCATCAAAACTCAAAAAGGCGATAAATCTGGTGAGGATCTCGGTATTCGAGTTGATCAAAATGGCGCCCTTAATATCGGTGGCGAAGTTGGAAAAGCCGCTGAAAAAGCAGGTTCTATTGATACGCCAAAAGTTGGATTAAGAAATGGTGGTAAATTAAATATTAATCATACTAACACTGATTATCAAGTAGGCTGGGATATTGATGGAAATGGGGATGTCAATGTCGTCTCTGGTGATAACTTTATTAGTGGTAAACATACTTATGAAGGAAACACTAATATAACCGGTGGTTCTTGGAACGCGAAAGCCGAGAATGTCTTTAGCGAAAAATCTAACTATAACGTTGATAAGAAAGGTTCACT
>NZ_JBIDFJ010000026.1:0-1404 GCF_046635705.1 Gilliamella sp. CG25
CTTCCCTTCCTTTCTCGCCACGTTCGCCGGCTTTCCCCTTCAAGCTCTAAATCGGGGGCTCCCTTTAGGGTTCCGATTTAGTGCTTTACGGCACCTCGACCCCAAAAAACTTGATTAGGGTGATGGTTCACGTAGTGGGCCATCGCCCTGATAGACGGTTTTTCGCCCTTTGACGTTGGAGTCCACGTTCTTTAATAGTGGACTCTTGTTCCAAACTGGAACAACACTCAACCCTATCTCGGTCTATTCTTTTGATTTATAAGGGATTTTGCCGATTTCGGCCTATTGGTTAAAAAATGAGCTGATTTAACAAAAATTTAACGCGAATTTTAACAAAATATTAACGCTTACAATTTAGGTGGCACTTTTCGGGGAAATGTGCGCGGAACCCCTATTTGTTTATTTTTCTAAATACATTCAAATATGTATCCGCTCATGAGACAATAACCCTGATAAATGCTTCAATAATATTGAAAAAGGAAGAGTATGAGTATTCAACATTTCCGTGTCGCCCTTATTCCCTTTTTTGCGGCATTTTGCCTTCCTGTTTTTGCTCACCCAGAAACGCTGGTGAAAGTAAAAGATGCTGAAGATCAGTTGGGTGCACGAGTGGGTTACATCGAACTGGATCTCAACAGCGGTAAGATCCTTGAGAGTTTTCGCCCCGAAGAACGTTTTCCAATGATGAGCACTTTTAAAGTTCTGCTATGTGGCGCGGTATTATCCCGTATTGACGCCGGGCAAGAGCAACTCGGTCGCCGCATACACTATTCTCAGAATGACTTGGTTGAGTACTCACCAGTCACAGAAAAGCATCTTACGGATGGCATGACAGTAAGAGAATTATGCAGTGCTGCCATAACCATGAGTGATAACACTGCGGCCAACTTACTTCTGACAACGATCGGAGGACCGAAGGAGCTAACCGCTTTTTTGCACAACATGGGGGATCATGTAACTCGCCTTGATCGTTGGGAACCGGAGCTGAATGAAGCCATACCAAACGACGAGCGTGACACCACGATGCCTGCAGCAATGGCAACAACGTTGCGCAAACTATTAACTGGCGAACTACTTACTCTAGCTTCCCGGCAACAATTAATAGACTGGATGGAGGCGGATAAAGTTGCAGGACCACTTCTGCGCTCGGCCCTTCCGGCTGGCTGGTTTATTGCTGATAAATCTGGAGCCGGTGAGCGTGGGTCTCGCGGTATCATTGCAGCACTGGGGCCAGATGGTAAGCCCTCCCGTATCGTAGTTATCTACACGACGGGGAGTCAGGCAACTATGGATGAACGAAATAGACAGATCGCTGAGATAGGTGCCTCACTGATTAAGCATTGGTAACTGTCAGACCAAGTTTACTCATATATACTTTAGATTGATTTAAAACTTCATTTTTAA
>NZ_JBIDFJ010000027.1:0-1100 GCF_046635705.1 Gilliamella sp. CG25
ATATTCATGCATATTTACAGGATAAACTGGCACATAATGAACGTTTTGTGGTTCGCTCTAAACATCCTCGTAAAGATGTGGAATCTGGTCTGTATTTATATGATCATTTAAAAAATCAGCCAGAACTGGGTGGCTATCAGATTTCAATTCCACAGAAAGGCGTTGTTGATAAACGCGGTAAACGTAAAAATCGTCCGGCTCGCAAAGCGAGTCTGAGCTTACGCTCTGGTCGCATTACCCTGAAACAGGGTAATATCACCCTGAATGCCGTGTTAGCGGAAGAAATTAATCCTCCTAAAGGCGAAACACCACTGAAATGGCTGCTGCTGACAAGTGAACCAGTTGAATCTTTAGCACAGGCACTGCGCGTGATCGATATATATACACATCGTTGGCGTATCGAAGAATTTCATAAAGCATGGAAAACCGGCGCGGGCGCGGAACGTCAGCGCATGGAAGAACCGGATAATTTAGAACGCATGGTGAGTATCCTGTCTTTTGTGGCCGTTCGCTTATTACAGCTGCGCGAATCTTTTACCCCTCCACAGGCCTTACGTGCTCAGGGTCTGCTGAAAGAAGCCGAACATGTTGAATCTCAGAGCGCCGAAACCGTTCTGACACCTGATGAATGTCAGTTATTAGGTTATTTAGATAAAGGCAAACGCAAACGCAAAGAAAAAGCCGGCTCATTACAGTGGGCCTATATGGCGATTGCACGCTTAGGCGGTTTTATGGATTCTAAACGAACGGGCATTGCCTCTTGGGGTGCCCTGTGGGAAGGTTGGGAAGCACTCCAGAGCAAACTGGATGGCTTTCTGGCCGCCAAAGATTTAATGGCCCAGGGTATCAAAATCTAACTCGAGCACCACCACCACCACCACTGAGATCCGGCTGCTAACAAAGCCCGAAAGGAAGCTGAGTTGGCTGCTGCCACCGCTGAGCAATAACTAGCATAACCCCTTGGGGCCTCTAAACGGGTCTTGAGGGGTTTTTTGCTGAAAGGAGGAACTATATCCGGATTGGCGAATGGGACGCGCCCTGTAGCGGCGCATTAAGCGCGGCGGGTGTGGTGGTTACGCGCAGCGTGACCGCTACACTTG
>NZ_JBIDFJ010000028.1:0-1075 GCF_046635705.1 Gilliamella sp. CG25
TCACACGGCCTATCGAGTAAGACCCCTCTATAAATTGGGCTTCTGTCGGTTTATAACTTACCCCATAAACATCCGATGTCGTGTGGTCTATGCGGTTGGTTTTAAATTGTCGCTCGGAATATAATTCCATTTGACTCGTCGCCTTGGTTCGACCACCGAATACCGTTGTAATACCGCGACCCGAACTTGAGTCCACATCATTGAGTACCTTCGTGTATAAGTTGGTGCGGTCATTCACATCCCAGCTGCCCTGAATGCCACCACCGCCTCCCCGGTTCGACACAAATAATTCCGCGCCAATATTAATGCTGTCCGTTATCTGAGAGCTGTATCCCACCGTCGTTCGGTTGTCATTTGACACATCACCCGATTTGCCTAACGTCAACTGCTGAATGATGTAACCTTTGTCCCGTCCGTCAAAAAACGAGCGTTCCAGTTTCGCCGCCACCAGCATCTCATGCGTGCTGTCCTCACCATAATTGTGGTTATTGCGGTGCTCCAGCTCTAATGTGGTTTTATATAAATCGCCCAGCGTAGTGTAATATTGCGCACGGGCTATTCGTTCTACATAGTTACCCTTGTCTTTTTCATTGCTGTAAGAAACTAATACCCCTCGCTTATCCGGCTCAAAGTCATAACGTAACTCGCCACCCCACTCTTCCAAATCACTGCTTCGGGCTTTGGCAAACGATGAAAAGCCTTCCTGCTGCATCGAGTAATACCCTTTAAAACTCAGCGGAATATCCTCATCGGTAAAGTCATCAAAGTTGATGGTTTGCTCTATCTTCCATGCCGCACCACGGGTATCGCCTGATAACGTCGTTTGATTAAACGAGACACCACCATTGCTCGACACATAGATATCATTCATCCCCGCCTTGCTTTTCGCATACTCCACATGGGTATGTGTCCCCTGCGTTGGTCGTATTATCAGGTCAACCCCTTTTAATTCATACGTATCGCCGCTTGACTGGTCTTCATTGATATACGTCCCGCCAATTCGAACATGGTCGTTTAACCAGTGATAAGCACGACCACCAAATACTTTTTCGCTGTTAAAGTCAAAACCATCTGA
>NZ_JBIDFJ010000029.1:0-1043 GCF_046635705.1 Gilliamella sp. CG25
TTCACGCCGCCCAGACCTTCTTCACCTTCATCTTGTACGCCATTACCGTTGCGGTCGACAAACACTTTTCCGAAGATTAACGCATTGTCAAATAATGGGTCCGCTGTCACTGTCACTGTCGCCTGCGCAGTATTCGATACCACTCGACCCAGTTTACTTAGTGCCATCGCCGTATTGGTGTACTCGCCCTGAGTCACGCCTGAGCCCACAACCAACATATAGTTAATAACGAGTTCACCATTGCCTTTTAATTCCAACGAATCATAAGTCATCGCTTTTCCACCTTTCGGGTCGGCTATCTTCTTACCATCTAAACGTGAGGAGCCTTTTACATACTTAAACCCTGCCGGTAAGATGTCTTTCACTTTGATATTCGCTGTTTGTACCGTGTTATTGATCACTTTTATGCTGTAAGGAACAATATCACCTGTCACAACATTATCTTTTAACGCTGTTTTTATAACCGTTATATCCGCATCCGCTGCCCGATAACCCAACATTAAATCGTTAATCGAGGCCGAATAGGTTGTTAACGTGTTATCTTTCAAACCGATCGGTAAGGTTTGGGCTCCACCTACTCCGTTATACACGATCGATGACGGTGGTGAGGACAAGTCGATTAACGGATGCTCAACCACTTTTCCGTCGATGTCTGTGTACTTCTCAAACGATGGAATGCGTTCATAAAGCAGGCTGTCCTGCGTTGAACCCACCACGCCATCATGATAATTTCCAAACAGTAAACGGATATGATGCGTAACAGCACTGCCACTATTGTTACCGATTGCCAGATTACGGAAGCTAAACTGACCATTATTATCCGTCATCGACGTCATTGGCTTGCCATCTTTATCCATCACATGCTTTTTATCACTGTCTAACAGATAAACATTTACACCCGATAACCCCTTATAACTGTCAGCTGAGTTTGAACCTGTCCCTTCACTGTCTTCTACAAGCTTACCTTCAATAATACCACCATGGATATAACCAAAGTCCTGATCGGTTAGGTTACCCGTGATATCAATGATTGCCTGATTGAC